>JBEIDC010000106.1:0-9954 GCA_040383665.1 Caulobacter sp. | reverse complement strand
TCCCCAACCTTCAGGGTCCAAGCCCGTGAGGCGGCGAAGCCGTGTCTCCAGTCTCCCTCCCCCTTGTGGGGAGGGTGGATCGGCGAGCGCAGCGAGACGAGACGGGTGGGGCCAGCAGCGATCCTCACCGGACTCAGAGAGTGGCCACCCCTTGCCCCACCCTGACCTGCTTCGCGGGTCTTTCCCTCCCCACAAGGGGGAGGGAGGGCGCCGATGGTGAAGCGCCTGCCACCTTTTCCTACGTCAAACGCCCCGTATCGGGGTGCACCGCGTCGGCGTCGCGTTCGACGGCCATCGAGCGCAGCGCCGGGACCACGTCCTCCGCCCTGTCGGCCGACCGCCAGGCCCGGGCGAAGTCCGGCGGCGACAGCTTCTCGCGGATGGTGTGGTCGAACATTTCGAACAGCGCGTTCCAGAAGCCGCGCGGGTTGTAGAAGACCACCGGCTTGTCGTGCAGGCCCAGCCGCTGCCAGGACAGCAGCTCGACGATCTCCTCCAGGGTGCCGATGCCGCCGGGCAGCACGATGAAGCCGTCCGATTCCTCGAACAGCAGCATCTTCCGCTCATGCATCGACTGCACGACGATGGTCTCGACATTGTCGAACGGCTGCTCGCGGCCCCTGAGGAACTCGGGGATGATGCCCAGCACCTTGCCCTTCGAGTCATGGGCGCCCCGCGCGGACGCGCCCATCAGCCCGACGCCGCCGCCGCCGTAGACGAATTTCAGGCCGGCGCGGGCGATATCGCCGCCGATCTCGTAGGCCGCCTGCAGGAATGCCGGGTCGGCGTCGTTGGACGAACCACAGTAGACGCAGACCGAATCCAGGCGTCCGGGCGGGTTGGTCATGGCCTGGCGATCTCCGGGGATGAAAAAGGCGCGCTTGCGGGCGCGCCACGGTCGTACGATGTCTCCATGATCGAATTTTGACCGAGGGGTTTCAAGAGTCGTGTCGTTTCGCGTGGTCGCTTTGTCGGGTCTGCTCTCGGTCCTGCTGCTTTTGGCCTGTGGCGAGAGCCGGCAGCCGCCGTGGAAGGCCGCCCAGCCCAAGGCGCCGCCGACGGCCGAGACCCGCTACCTCCCCGCGCCGGCCGTGGCAGAGGCGGCCCCGGCCGAAGGCGGTGTGCGCCTGTCCGGCCAGGCCGCGCCGGGCGCCAAGGTCATGCTGGGCACCCCGACCGGGGAAACCCTGTCCGCCGTCGCCGACGGCGAGGGCCGCTGGGCCGTTGTCGCGCCGGCGCCGCGGGCGGTCGTGCTCTACGGCCTGTTCATGCTCGACGGACAGCGCAAGGTGAACGCCGAGGGCTATCTGCTGCTGACCCCGGACGGCCGGGCGGCGGAACTGCGCTCCGGCGGTGGAGCCCGGGTGCTGGCCGCCGGGTCGCGGCCGCCGCGCATCCTGGCCATCGACTTCGACCGCGACGGCGGCGCCGTGATCTCCGGCATCGGGACGCCGCGCGCCGACCTCGGCCTGCGCGTCGACCGCAGCGCCGGCGGCACGGCCATGGTCTCAGAAGAGGGTCGCTTCTCCATCGTCCTCATGCGGCCGCTGCCGCCGGGCGAGCACGCGTTCGAGGTCTCGGGCGAGGGCGGCGAGGATTCGGTCACGGTCGCCACCCGGCGCCCCGATCCGCTGGGCGAGGCGGTGTTCCGAGCCACCCCGGCGGGCGGCGGCTGGCGCATCGACTGGCGCACCCCCGGCGGAGGCGTGCAGACGACCCTGCTGACCGCGCGGCGCGGCTGATGCGCGCCTTCGCCGTCCGCGAGGCCCGCCCGCCGTCGCCCGAGCCGGTCAGACCGGTCAAGCCTTTCACCGCCCTGGCGGACCTCATCGGCCTGGTGCTGCGCTCGAAGGCGCCGGGCCTGCGCTGGCGGCTGACCGCCTCGCTGAGCCTGACCCTGGCCGGCAAGGTGGCCGGGGTTCTGGCCCCGCTGCTATTGGGGGCGGCCGTCAACCGCCTGACCGCCGGGCAGGGCGCGGCCATGCAGGTCAGCGCCACCTTCGCCGCCCTGGCGCTGGGCTGGGCCGGCATCCGCTTCCTGTCGGCCGCCGCGCCGCAGCTGCGCGACGCCATCTTCACGCCGGTGGCCCAGGCGGCCCAGGCCCGCGCGGCGTCGGAGACCTTCGCCCACGCCCTGTCGCTGTCGATCGACTATCACCAGACCAAGCGCACCGGCTCGCTGTCGCGGGTGATCGACCGGGGTGCGCGCTCGATGGACTTCCTGCTGCGGGCCCTGGTCTTCAACCTGGGCCCGACGTTGATCGAGCTGATCATCGCCGCCGTGGTGCTGGGCGCGGCCTATGACTGGCGCTTCGCCCTGACCGCCGTGGTCACGGTGCTGGTCTATGTGGTGGTCACCTTCGTCATCTCCGACTGGCGGATCGCCCACCGGCGGGCGCTGAACGAGGCCGACTCCGAAGCCGCCGGCCGGGCCGTGGACGCCCTGATCAACTACGAGACCGTCAAGGCGTTCGGCGCCGAGACCCGGGCCGTCAATGACTACGCCAAAGCCCTGGCCCTGTACGGCCAGGCCCAGGTGACGGCGACCAACAGCCTGACCCTGCTTAACGTCGGCCAGTCCGCGATCATGAGCCTTGGCCTGGCGGTCATGGCGGTGATGGCCGGGTTCGAGGCGGCGGCCGGCCGGCTGGGCCCGGGGGACGTCACCGCCGCCATCCTGATCCTGATCAACCTCTACGGCCCCCTCAACATCCTGGGCTTCGCCTATCGCGAAATCCGCCAGTCGTTCATCGATATGGAGGCCATGTTCGACCTGCGCCGGCAGTCGCCGGACGTGGCCGAGAAGCCCGACGCCGTGGCCCTTCCGCCGGCCGCCGAGGGCGCGGGCGGGGCGGTGGCCTTCGAGGGGGTCAGCTATCGCCACGACGCCCGGTCCGAGGGGCTGGGCGACGTCGGCTTCGTCGCCGCGCCGGGGACCACGGTCGCCCTGGTCGGACCGTCAGGCGCCGGCAAGACGACCATGGTGCGGCTGGCCATGCGGATGATCGACCCGCAGCAGGGCCGGGTGACCATCGACGGCGTCGACCTGCGCGATCTGAAGATGGCGGCCCTGCGCCGGGCGGTGGCCCTGGTGCCGCAGGACGTGGCGCTGTTCAACGACTCGCTTGAGGCCAACATCGCCTTCGGCCGGCCCGGCGCCTCGCCGGAAGAGGTCGCCGCGGCGGCCGAGGCGGCGGAGCTGTCGGGCTTCATCGGCTCGCTGCCCGACGGGCTGGCGACCAAGGTCGGTGAGCGTGGCCTGAAGCTGTCGGGCGGGGAGCGTCAGCGCGTCGGCCTCGCCCGCGCCCTGCTGGCCGATCCCCGGGTGCTGATCCTCGACGAGGCGACCAGCGCGCTCGACTCCCGCACCGAGGCGGCGATCCAGCAGACGCTGCGCAAGGCCCGGCGCGGACGCACCACCCTGGTCGTCGCCCACCGGCTGTCGACCATCGCCGACGCCGACGAGATCCTGGTGCTGAAAAAGGGCCGCATCGTCGAACGCGGCGCCCACGCCGATCTGCTGGCCGCCGGCGGCGAGTACGCGGCGCTTTGGAAACGCCAGACGCGCGGGAAGTAGGGGGGAGAGGGGACATGTACCCTCTTCGGTACGTGTCCCCGGCAGCTTGAAGCGGCGGGGGACACGCACTGAAGTGCATGTCCCCGCCTTGCCTATGCCTCCGCGCGGGGCAGGGCGGCGCCGGGATCGTCTGTCCGCCGCACCGCGTCGCCGTGGCGGCGGCGGTCGCTCCAGCTCTGGCCGTGACGCAGCAGGGCGTAGATGTTCTCGAACCGGCGGGCCAGGGTGCCCGGCGCCGCCAGGGCGGCCGGGGTGATGAACAGCGTCAGCAGGGTCGAGAAGCTGAGGCCCCAGACCACCGAGCCCGACAGCTGGACCCACCATTCAGAGCCCGGCGCCTTGTACTCCATGTGCGCCCCGCGGAAGTTGGGGTGCAGCTGGAACATCAGCGGCAGCAGACCGATGACCGTCACCACCGTGGTCAGCATGACCGGCCGGAATCGCTGGACCGCGGCGCGCATTGCGGCCTCGTCGGCGGCGTAGCCCTGTCGCCGCAACTGGTAGAAGGTGTCGACCAGCACGATGTTGTGGCCGACCACGACCCCTGCCAGCGCCACGATTCCTGTCCCCAGCATCAACACCGATATGTACTCGAAGGTGCCGAACAGGTTTACGACCACCCCCAGCAGCACGCCGACCGTCGACAGGATAACCGCCGAGAGGGTGACGAAGATCCCGTAGAAGCTGTTGAACTGCCACAGCAGGATGATGCCCATCATGAAGAGGGCCGCCGCCATGGCGGTCATGAAGAACACCGCCGCCTCGGCGCCTTCCTCGTCCGCGCCGGTGAACTTCCAGCGGACGGACGGGTCGAGCGGGGCCTTCTCCAGCCACTGCCGTATCTCGGTGATCTTCAGGTTGGCGGCGACGCCGGGAGCGGCGTTGGCCTGGATGACCACCAGACGCTGGCCGTCGCGACGCTGGATCGATGTGACCTGCTGGCCGGGCGTCTGCTTGATCAGGTAGCTGGCCGGCACCGCGCCCATGGGGGTGCTGATCTTGAGGTTCTGGAAGGCGGCGAGGTTGCGGCTTTCCGGGGTGAAGCGCAGGCGGATGTCGAGCTCGTCCTCGGCGTCGTCGGGGCGGAAGCGGCCGACCAGCACGCCGTCGGTGACGAACTGGATGGCCTGGCCGACGCTGAGCACGTCGACGCCGTAGCGGCCGGCGGCCTCGCGGTCGACGCTGACGTTCCACTCGATGCCGGGCGAGGCGCGGTTGTCTTCCTGCTCGATCAGTTGCCGGTCGCCGGCCATGCGGGCCTTGACCAGGTCGGCGGCCGCCTCGAGCGCGACGGGGTTGGAGCCACGCAGTTCGACCTGGACGTCCTTGCCCTGCGGCGGACCGTTCTGCGGCAGGCGCACCTCGACCAGGACGCCGGGCACGTCGGCGACGCGCTTGCGGATTTCGGCCTCGATATCCTTCCCGCGCAGACCCAGCTCCTTGCGCCCCTCGAAGTCGAGGAAGTCGACAGAGATGCGACCGACGGAGTCGCTGGGCGGGGAGTTGAAGCCCCCGCCGCCGGTGAAGCGGCCGGAGCTGACATAGATGCTGTCGATGCCCTTGATCCCGCGCAGGCGGTCCTCGACGCGCTGCACGAGCAGATCTGCGGCCGGGGCCGCCAGGTTGCCGCGCGCCTTGACCCAGACCGTGACGTACTCGGGGTCCTCGTCGAGAAAGAACTCGGTGCGGTGTTCCTTCGAGGCGAAGGCGATGAAGATGCCGATGACGATACCGACCGCCGCCAGCGTGACCCGGATCGGGTGATGGCCGGCCCACCACAGGGTGCGGGCGTACCAGCCCATGAAGCCCTTCATCTCGCGCGGGTCACCGCGTTCGGACTTCTCGATCTCGGCCAGATGCTCGGCGTCGATGCCGGCCTTGCGGCCGAACACCGAGCCCAGCGCCGGGGTGAAGACCAGCGCCACGAAGATGGAGGCGCTGAGCACGATCATCAGGGTGATCGGCAGGAAGCTCATGAACTTCCCGGGGATCGAGTTCCAGAACAGGAACGGGATGAAGGCGCAGAGCGTCGTCAGGGTGCCGTTGACGACCGGCCAGAACATACGTTTACCCGCCAGTGCGAAGGCCTTGGCGCGGTCCATGCCCTCGGCCATCTTGCGGTCGGCGTACTCGACCACGACGATGCCGCCGTCGACGAGAATCCCGACCGCCAGCACCAGGCCGAACATGACCATCTGGTTCAGGGTCAGGCCGAAGGCCTTGAGGAGCAGGAAGCCGATCATGAAGCAGATCGGAATCGACATCCCGACCATCAGGCCCTGACGCACGCCCAGGCTGGCGACGATGATGATCATCACCAGGATGGTGGCGATGATCAGCCCGCTTTCCAGGATGGTCAGGCTGCGCTCGATGAACTCGCTTTCGTCGAAGGTGTAGTCGACCTGGATCGTGTTCAGCCCGGCGGCTTTCCAGCGCGCCTGTTCCTCGGCGGTGACCTCGCGGACCTCCTTCACCGACTCCAGGATGTTGGCGCCGGAGCGCTTGACCACGTCGATCGAGAAGGCGGGCTGGCCGTTGAAGCGCGAGATGCGGCTCGGCTCCTTGAAGGTCCGGCGGACCTCGCCGATATCGCCGATGGTGATCAGCCGGTCGCCGTTGCGCTTGATGGGCAGGGCGAGGATGTCTTCCGGGTTCTCTACGACGCCCGGGACCTTGACCGCGAACTTGCCCTGGTCGGTCTGCAGGTTGCCGGCCGGGACCAGCTGGTTGTTGCGGGCGATGACCTGGGCCAGTTCCGGCGCGGTGACGTTGGCCGCCTCCATCCGGGCCGGGTCGATGGTCACTTCCATGAACTCTTCACGGCCGCCGCTCAGCTCGGTGCGGAGCACGCCGGGCAGGGCCTCGTAGCGATCCTGAAGCTCGCGGGCGGTCTGGTAGAGGGTGCGCTCCGGCGCCTGACCAAACAGCATGATCCCGATGAAGGGATCGTCGCTGACATTGGCCTCCTGGATGAAGGGCTCCTCGGCATCGGGCGGGAAGCGGCCGCGGGCCATGTCGACCTTGGCGCGGACGTCCTGCAACACCTTGTCTTTGTTGAAGTTCACCTCGAACTCGAGATAGATCATCGCCGCGTTCTGCATGGCGACGCCGTTCATCTCCTTGAGCCCCTCGAGGGACTGCAGTTCGCGCTCCAGCGGCCGGACCAGCAGGCGCTCGGAGTCTTCCGGCGACACGCCGGGGTAGGGCACCTGGATCATCACGAACGGCACGGTGATGTCCGGCTCGGACTCCCGCGGCAGGTTCAGATAGGTGATCAGGCCGAAGAAGGTGGCGATGGCGGCAATGCCGAGCACGACCTTCCGCCGGACGATGGCGCCATCGATCAGGCCGTCCATCAGGCCGCGCTTGGCGGGGCCGTCATGCGGGGCGTCGCTCATCTGTTCGCTTCTCCCATCACGCTCCGGCTATTTCGCCGGGATGCGAACCTTCTGGCCTTCGGACACATAGGACTGGCCGGCGGTGATGACGCGGACCTCGCCGCTCAGGCCGATGATCCAGACCCCTTCGGCCGTCTCGTCGAGCACTGTGATCGGCGCGAACGCCACCCGGTCTCCGGCGATGACGTAGCGCACGCCCTGCCGGCCGGCGGAATCGAGCACCAGGGTGGTTGTCGGCACCAGGTAGGCGGGGCCCGAGCCGGTGTTGATCTTCACCTCCGCAGACAGGCCGGCGCGGGCGCGGCCTCCGGGGTTGGGCGACTCGATCTCGACCCGGTAGGTGCGGGTGGCCGGGTCGGCGTCGCGGGCCACAAGGCGCACGCGGCCGCTCAGGATCTCGCCCGAGACCAGGGTGGCCGTCGCCGCGGAACCGACGCGGATGCTGCCGACGTCGCGCTCGGCCACGTCGGCGACGATGACCATCGGGTCGAGCTGGATCATGGTGCCGCAGGCGCCGCCCGGCGCCAGGTAGGTCCCGATCTCGGCGTCGCGGCGGTCGAACACGCCGCTGAACGGGGCCCGGATGTTGACCTGGTCGAGCAGCACCTCGGCCTGGCGCACCTGGGCCGTGGCGCCGTCGAGGTTGGCCTGGGCCTGCAGGACCTGGGTCTGCGAGCGGTAGCCCTGAGCCGCGAGGCGGTCGGAGGCTTCCTTCTCCAGCTGGCGGGTGCGGAGAAGGGCGCGCGCCTGGTCCAGGCTGGCCTGGCGGGCGTCGGTGGAGATGCGGCAGAGGACCGTGCCGCGCGACACGAACGCGCCTTCGCGCGCCGGCGTCGCGGCCACGGGGCCCGCGGTCTCGGCGCGAACGATCACGGCGCGGTTGGCCTCCGTGCGCCCCCGGACGGACACCACATAGGGGCGCAGCGTCTGCTGGATTGTCGACACCTGGACGAGCGGATCCTCGACCTTCTCGGCCCTTGCCTCGGCGGCGGCCGCCGCCTTCTTGTCGTCATTGCCCAGCGAGGTGACGATCCCGCCGACCACGAAGAACAGAATCACGACCCCGGCGATGACACCGGCGAACAGGTACGATTGTTTGATCTTCATCTACGACCCCGGAGCGCAACCCGTAGTCCGGCGCGCAGACACGCGTCCGCGAACCCACCCCGGGGAGCCTATCTGAACAGTGTCCATATGCTGAATACGCGGATGCTTCGCAAATGAAATTCCGGAAATGTTCCGCTTTTGTGGGCTGGCTTCAGCGCTGTTCGCGACAGATAAGGCAGACATGACTGTTCAACCCGATCCGTTACTTCAGGACGCTGGCGATCCGCTCGCCGTATTCCGCGACGCCTTCGGGACGCAAGATGGACTGATCTATCTCTGCGGCAACTCCCTCGGCCCGCTGCCGCTCGCCACCCGTGATCGTCTGGCCGATGTCGTAGGCCGGGAATGGGGCGAAAGCCTCGTGCGCGGCTGGAACAGCCACGACTGGATCGGCCTGCCGCACCGCGTCGGCGACGCCATCGCCGGGATGGTCGGGGCCGAGCCTGGCGAGGTGCTCGTCGCCGATTCGACCTCGGCCAACCTCTACAAGCTGGCCGTCGCGGCCCTCCAGGCCCGACCCGGCCGCAACGTGGTCCTGAGCGAGCCGGGGGACTTCCCCACCGACCTCTACATGCTGGAAGGCGCGATCCGCACCCTGGGCGGCGACCGCCGGCTGGAGCTGCGCGAGCCCGACGGCATCGAGGCGGCGCTGAGCGAGGACGTCGCGGTGCTGGTCCTCTGCCATGTCCACTACAAGACCGCCGCCGTGCGCGACATGGCGCGGCTGACGGCGGCCGCCCACGCCGTCGGGGCCCTGGTCATCTGGGACCTGAGCCACAGCGCCGGGGTGCTCGAGGTCGACCTGAACGGCTGCGGCGCCGACCTCGCCGTCGGCTGCGGCTACAAGTACCTGAATGGCGGCCCCGGGGCGCCGGGCTTCCTGTTCGTGGCGCGTCGCCATCAGGAGACGCTCTTCTCGCCGCTGTCGGGCTGGATGGGACACGCCGCGCCGTTCGCCTTCGTCGACGACTACCAGCCGGCGACCGGCGTCGCCCGCTTCGCCTGCGGCACCCCGCCGATTCTCAGTCTCGCGGCGCTTGAAGGCGGTGTCGCCCTGTCGGCCGCCGCCGGGGCCCCGGCCATCGCCGCCAAGGCCCGGGCGCTGGGCGACCTGTTCATCGACCGGGTCGGTGGCGCACTGGAGTTGATCAGCCCGGCGCACGGGCAGGCGCGCGGCGGCCATGTCGCCTTCCGCCACCCGGACGCCTACGCCATCGTCCAGGCCCTGATCGCCCGCGGCGTGATCGGCGATTTCCGCGACCCGGACGTCATGCGCTTCGGCCTCTCGCCGCTGCCGCTGTCCTACGCGCAGGTCGCCCGCGCCGCCGATCTGCTGGTGGAAGTCGTGACCACGCGGGCCTATGTGGACCCTGCCTATCAAGTCCGCGCCAAAGTCACCTGAAGGAGTCCGCTCATGCGCTACCTGCACACCATGGTCCGGGTGAAGGACCTCGACGCCTCGCTGGACTTCTATGTGAACAAGCTGGGCCTGGCCGAGGTGTCGCGCTTCGACAACGCCGGCGGCCGGTTCACCCTGGTTTTCCTGGCCGCGCCTGATGACGTCGAGGCCGCCCGCGAGAAGCGCGCGCCGACCGTCGAGCTGACGTACAACTGGGATACCGAGGACTACCAGGGCGGCCGCAACTTCGGCCACCTGGCCTATGCGGTGGACGACATCTACGCGACCTGCCAGCGCCTGGTGGACCACGGCGTGACCATCAGCCGTCCGCCACGCGACGGGCGCATGGCCTTTGTGCGCTCGCCTGACGGCATCTCCATCGAACTGCTGCAGGCCGGTGGCGCCCGGCCTCCCGCAGAGCCTTGGGCCTCCATGCCCAACGTCGGTGCCTGGTGAGCCCGGCGGTGAACCGT
>JBEIDC010000105.1:0-10109 GCA_040383665.1 Caulobacter sp. | reverse complement strand
GGGTCAGATGGAATCATCTGACCCGGATCAGCATGCTCTAGATTCAAACACTTAGAGCGCGTTCGGGCGGCGGAACCGCGTACACTTCCGCCTAACGCGCTCTAGAAGTCCACGCAGGCCTGGCGTTGAACCAGCATGACCGACTCCTGCCCGAAGCGCTTGCGGTAGGCGTCGCGGACAGCGTCGAGCCTGGCGTACTCGCCCGCCTCGCCCGACAGCACGATCATCACGACCTTCGCGGGTTCGCGGACGACAAGTCCGTCCTCGCCCTTCCACTGGCCGGCGATGTCGCTGACCGACAGGCCGTCCGGGAAGCGCGGGGTGATCTCCTCGTCCAAGAACCTTGCCCAGTCGGCGTCGGAGACGGCAAGCGAAGGGCCGATATTGCGTCCTAAGTAGAGGTCGGCCGTAATCCTGGGCGCCAGGCCGGGACGGCCGACGGGCGACGCTCCATCGATGTCGACGCTGACGCAGCCGGAGAGCAACAGGGCAAGGACGAGCGCTGCTCGTCGCATCAGCGCACCAGTTCGACAGCGATGCCGAGATCCTGCCGGACCCAGGCGCGGTCGGCCGTAACCGCGGTCGCGCCCAGCCGGGCGGCCAGGGTCAGGCAGGCGCGATCGGCGAGAGACAGGCCCATACTCATCGTTGATCGCCGCAGCAGGCCGCTCTGCTTGGCCTGTTCAAGATCATAGTCGATGACATCCATGGCCAGCTCGGTCCAGACGGCCAGAGCGGCCTCGTCGCGGTAACCCCGGTCAACAAGCTTCGCGATCACCTCGGCGGCATTCACCGCCGAGATCATGCCACCCTGAAGGCGTGTTTCGACTGCCGTCCCGCCCGGCTCCCGGAACAGGAAGGCCAGCAGGGCGGACGAGTCGAAAACGTCACTCACGCGCCGCTTCCGCGCGACGCTCGGCGATCAATTCATCGACGATGCTTTCGCCCGGTCGAACCAGTTTGGCCAGCTCATCCTGTATGCGGCGGATGGCCTTCCGCTGAGAGCTCATCAGGACGCCGTCCTCGGTCCGCCGGAAGATAATCGCGTCGCCCGGCTCGAAGCCGAAGGCCCGAAGCAGCTCCGCAGGCAGCTCGACCGGGCTGTCGGTCCCAACAGGCGCGAACCACCGACCGTCGTTGAGCGGCCTGGCCCTCGATTCCGGCGCGGTGGTCTCGATGCCGAGCAGGGAGGCCGCTGTCACCTCGCCACCCGTCGCGGTCTCGATCCTCCTGGCCAGATCAGGGGACGGTCGGGCCTTGCCGCTCTTGATCGAACTCAGGCCGCCCTTGGATACGCCGGCGGCCCGCGCCAAGGCGCTCGCCCGCCCCCGTTCACGCGAAAGATAGAGCTCAAGGTTTGCCATACCAGAACTATAGCACGAAAGTTCGCAGAGGTTACCCCCCGACCAGCTCCCGCCCGATCAGGAACCGGCGGATCTCGTTGGTGCCCGCGCCGATGTCGTAGAGCTTGGCGTCGCGCAGGTAGCGCTCGACCGGCCATTCCCTTGTGTAACCCGCGCCGCCAAGCGCCTGGATGGCCTCATTGGCCACCTTCATGGCGTTTTCGCTGGCCAGCAGGATGGCGCCGGCGGCGTCGAAGCGGGTGGTCTTGCCGGCGTCGCAGGCCCGGGCCACGGCATAGACGTAGGCGCGGGCCGAGTTCAGCGCGACATACATGTCCGCCACCTTGCCCTGCATCAGCTGGAAGGACCCGATCGGCTTTCCGAACTGCTTGCGGTCGCGAACGTAGGGCAGGACCACGTCCAGACAGGCCTGCATGATCCCCAGGGGACCGGCCGCCAGCACGGCGCGCTCATAGTCGAGGCCGCTCATCAGGACGCCGACGCCGCCATTCTCCGGGCCCATGATGTTCTCTTCCGGAACCTCGCAATCCTCGAAGACCAGCTCGGCGGTGTCGGACCCGCGCATGCCCATCTTGTCGAGCTTCCTGCTGACGCTGAAGCCCTTCATCCCCTTCTCGATCAGGAAGGCGGTGATGCCTCGGCTGCCCTCGTCCGGGCTGGTCTTGGCGTAGACGACCAGGGTGTCGGCGTGCGGGGCGTTGGTGATCCAGAACTTGGTCCCGTTCAGCACGAAGCGGTCACCCCGGCGGTCGGCGCGCAGCATCATCGAGACCACGTCGGAGCCCGCGCCGGCCTCGCTCATGGCCAGGGAGCCGACATGTTCGCCGCTGATCAGCTTCGGCAGATAGCGGCGCTTCTGATCCGGCGTCGCCCAGCGGCGGATCTGGTTCACGCAGAGGTTGGAGTGGGCGCCGTAGCTGAGGCCGACCGAGGCCGAGGCGCGGCTGATCTCCTCCATGGCGACAACGTGCTCGAGGTAGCCGAGGCCGAGGCCGCCGAACTCCTCCTCCACCGTGATGCCGTGCAGGCCCAGGTCGCCCATCTCGGGCCAGAGCTCGCGCGGGAAATGGTTGTCGCGATCAATGTCGGCCGCCATCGGCGCGATGCGGTCGGCGGCGAAACGGGCTGTGGTCTCGCGAATGGCGTCGGCGGTCTCGCCGAGGCCGAAATCCATGGAAGGTCCGGTCATGAGGGGGGAATTAGCACGCTCAAACCGGGTCGGCACGCACGATCATTGCAGCGGGCATTGCGGCGGGCGAACGCATAAGCGCCCCGCGGACCGCCCGATCCGCGGGGCGCGCCGGCTCCCCCAAGCCGGCTGCACGTGCGATCAGGCCTGGGCCCGCTCGCCGTCCACTTCGGCCGCCTCGGCCTCGTCTTCATCGTCGAACGGAGCGCCCGCCATGCCGTCAAGCCAGCGCCAGGCGGCGAAGCCGGCCATCACGATCCCGGTCAGGCCGGCGCCCCAGCTGATCACCAGCGGGTTCAGCAGCCCTTCGCCGCCATTGGCGTTGAGCCCCCAGGCCACGCCGCCGGCGAACAGGGTCATGCCTCCCAGGCCGAGGCCGAGCAGCGGCAAGCCCTTGATGCGGACCGGCTCGGTCGGGGTCTCGAAGGCAAAGTCACCGCCCATGTCAGCCATCTCGTCCTCACGGACAAGGCGGCGGATGTAGTCCTCGTTGACCAGCGGCCGGGTCGCCCCGCCCTGGTGGACCGGTTCGGCGAAGGTCACATCGAACAGGCCGGGCGCCGACTCGTTGGCCGGCTCGGGCAGATCGATGCGGAAGGCGTCGTCCGACAGGGTCTCGGCCACGGTTTCGGGCACCGGCGTCAGGGTGAAGCCGACATCGCCGTTGACCACCGCCAGCACCGGAGCCGGAGCCGGCGACGGTATCGGGGTCGGAGCCGGCGTCTGCTCGGGCTGCGGCAGTTCGACGACGGTCATCGCCGGCGCCGCGGGCGCCTCCGGCTCCGGCGCGCGGGCGACGGTCACGATCTGGACCGGTTCGTCGGCGACCGGCGTATCCGGCGCGTATTCGTCGATCACCGGCGGCGGCGCGGGCTCGAGGTCCTGAACCGCCAGCACGGGCGCTTCCGGTTCCGGCGCCGGCTCGGCTTCGACCGCACGCGGCGCCTCGGGCGCGGGCTCGGGCATCAGCTGTTCAAGAGCGGCGCCCACACCGGCCGCGGCGATTTCGGTCGCCAGCAGCGCGGTGTGCGGCGCGACGGGAGGAGCCGTCGGCCGCGGGGCGTTGGTTTCGTCACGCTCGACGACGACGCGGTCGTCGACGGTCGAGGTCTTCAGGACGGTCGGCGTCTCCCGCGGGCTGGCCGCGACGACATCATAGTCGACCCTGGGGCGCAGCACCGGCGACGGCGCCGGGATCCAGCCGCTGGCCGGGGTGAGGAACAGGGTCTTTTCGGCCGAACGGCGGCGCACCAGCGCGTCGATGACGATGCGTTCGCCCTCGAAGTCGGCCTTGCGCCACATCTCCATGGCGCAGGCGGCCTGCAGCAGCTGGCCCTCGTTGACCCGGCGCAGGACCGACGAGCGGCGGAAGTTCTCGATCCCGACATTGAACGCGAAGCAGCACAGGGCGTCGAACTGGTTCTGAGTCAGCGGCGTGTAGCTGTGCTCGTTCACCGCATGGGCCACGTTGATCAGATCGTACATCAGCAGGGCTTCGGCGTCCGACTCCGACACCTCTGCGCCTTCGCGGGCGGTCAGGGTGTGGCCGTAGCCGATCGTCCAGCGTCCATCCGGAAGCTGGGCGGCCTTGCGCCGATAGCCTTCGAACGACTTGATCAATTCGATGGCGGCGCGAGAGATCTGGTGGCGGGATTTCATCGGCCTGTTGATCCGAAATGAGACAGGGGCGGTTGCGTTCCATCCCACTCCCGCAAGAGGGATGCCGGACCGCATCTGAACTCCCCCTGAACGGGAAAGCGCCGACGATGCGGGGGGCGGAGGCGGGGCGCTGACCCGGAACTCAAACCCTGTAGCGCGTCATGGCCCGACCTGTTCGGGCCACCCATGAACACCGCGCACAGAATGGGCCAGAGCACGTCAGCTACCAATCACAACCGTCACCAGGCTTGGGTGGCCCGAACACGTCGGGCCATGACGACCGGTGAGCGTTACTTGTCAGGCTGGCCGCCCGATCAGAGCAGGATGAGCCCAGCCAGTCCGAGGAAGGACAGGAAGCCCATGAAATCGGTCACAAAGGTGACGAAGACCGATGAGGACACCGCCGGGTCGCGCTCGAGCTTGTCGAGAGCCAGCGGCACCAGGATCCCGGCCAGGGCGGCCATGAACAGGTTGATGACCAGCGCCAGGCCGATGGTCAGGCACAGCATGGGGTCGCGGAAGAAGACCCAGGTGGCCAGGCCCATGATCACGGCCAGCACGCCGCCGTTGACCAGGCCCACCGCCATCTCCCGCAGGATGATGCGCACGGCGTTGGAGGCGTTCAGCTCGCGGCTGGCCAGGGCCCGCACCGCGACAGCCAGGGTCTGGGTGCCGGCGTTGCCGCCCAGCGAGGCCACCACCGGCATCAGGATCGCCAGGGTGACCAGCTTGGCGATCTCGGCCTGGAAGACGCCGATGACGCTGGCGGCGGTCGCGGCCGTTAGGGTGTTGACCACCAGCCAGGGCAGGCGCGATCGCGCCACGTCCCAGACGCCGGCGTCGCGGCCGGCGTCGGACACGCCCGCCAGGGCCAGGATGTCCTCCTCGCCCTCGTCCTGGATGACGCCGACGATGTCGTCGACGGTGATCTGGCCGACCAGCCGGCCGCCGGAGTCGACGACCGGCGCGCTGATCAGGTGGTACTTGTTGAAGGTGTAGCCGACCTCTTCCTGGTCCATGTCGACGGTGATCTCGGTCACCGGCTCCATGATCTCGGCCAGGCTGGTCTCGCGCCTGGCCCGCAACAGCTGGCTGATCGCCGCCGCGCCGATCGGGCGGTAGGCCGGATCGACGATATAGACGTCGAAGAACAGCTCCGGCAGCTCGTCGCCCGCGTTGCGGACATGGTCGATCGTCTGGCCAACGGTCCAGAACTGCGGCGCGGCCAGCACCTCGCGCTGCATCAGCCGGCCGGCGGTCTCGTCCTCGTAGGCCAGGGTCTGTTCGATGGCCGCCCGGTCGGTCTCGTCCATGGCGGCGAGCACCTGGGCGCGCTTTTCGCCTTCCAGGTCGTCGACGACGTCGGCGGCGTCGTCCGAATCAAGTTCCTCGAGCGCCCGGGCCAGGGCCGTCGGGTTGACGGTGTCGAGCACCTCCTCGCGCAGGTTGTCGTCCAGCTCGGACAACACCTCAGCCAGGGTCTCGGAGTTGAGGCAGGGGATGATCTCCTCGCGGTAGTCCGCGTTGAGAAAGCCCATCAGGTCGGCGACGTCCTCGGAGCGCAGCGCCCCGACCAGTTCGCGCAGGCGCTCGGCGTCGCCACGGTCGGCGGCGTCGATGACCATGTCGACGTATTCGGGATTGAGGGCGTAGTCGTCGCCGAGGGCGAGGTCTTCGAGGTCCTCCGGGCGCTCGCCGGCTTCGACGAAGCGCCCGTGGGATTTGCCCCTCTCGTTCAGGTCGGCGTCTTCCCGGGACATGTCGGGGCCTCCTGTACGAGTTGTGGAGCCTAAAGCGTTTTAGGCCCCTGATTCACTGGTGCGGTCGAGAAGACTCGAACTTCCACTCCGGTTAAGGAACAGCGACCTCAACGCTGCGCGTCTACCAATTCCGCCACGACCGCCCGTGGTGAGGCGCGGGGGTTAGCAAAAGCCGGACGCGATGGGAAGAGCCGTGTTGCGCGGCGCGGTCGCCGCGGGCGATTCGTCGCGTCCGAACAAGACAGGTTGGCGGAATCTCCCCGCTCGCCTAGAAGAACGGCTCATGACGACATTGGCTCCGGGTATCGACGAGGTCCGCGCACGGACCTTCCCCTTTCCGCGCCGCCATTTCCTTTCCGCGCTGGATCTGAACGTCGTCGAGGCGAACGCCCTGCTCGACCTGGCGGACACCTTCGTCGACCTCAACCGCCAGACCACCAAGAAGCTGGACCTGCTCAAGGGCCGCACCCTGGTGAACATGTTCTTCGAGAACTCCACCCGCACCCAGGCCAGCTTCGAGCTGGCCGGCAAGCGGCTGGGCGCCGACACCATGAACATGAGCGTCAAGACCTCGTCGGTCACCAAGGGGGAGACCCTGATCGACACGGCGGTGACGCTGAACGCCATGCGGCCGGACCTGCTGGTCGTGCGCCACGCCTCGTCCGGCGCCGCCGCCCTGCTCGCCCAGAAGGTCGGCTGCAGCGTGATCAACGCCGGAGACGGCCAGCACGAGCATCCGACCCAGGCGCTGCTCGACGCCCTGTCCATGCGCCGCGCCTTCGGCGCGCTCGCCGGCCTGACCGTGGCCATCTGCGGCGACGTCATGCACAGCCGGGTGGCCCGCTCGAACGTCAACCTTCTGGGCGTGCTGGGCGCGGAGGTGCGGCTGGTCGGCCCGCCCACCCTGATGCCGGCCGGCGCCGACCGCTGGGGCGTGAAGGTGTTCCACGACCTCGAACAGGGCATCGCCGGGGCCGATGTGGTGATGATGCTGCGCCTGCAGCTGGAGCGGATGCAGGGGGCCCTGGTCCCCTCGACCCGCGAGTACTTCCGCTACTGGGGCCTGGATCGCGAAAAGCTCAAGGCCGCCGCCGACGGCGTGAGGGTCATGCATCCCGGCCCGATGAACCGGGGCGTGGAGATCGATTCGGACGTCGCTGATGATCCGGCGATCAGCCTGATCCAGGACCAGGTCGAGATGGGCGTCGCCGCCCGCATGGCCGTGCTGGCCGCCCTTTCCGCGCGACTGGACAACGACCGATGAGCCGCGCCCGCCCGTTCGCCTTCAACAACGCCCGGCTGGTCGATCCGGAGACCGGCTACGACGGCCCCGGCGCGGTGGTCGTGTCGGGCGGCGTCATCGCCGACATCGCCCGGGGGCGGGACTTCACCGAGCTGTCGTCGGATGTCCGGGTCATCGACTGCAACGGCGGCATGCTGGCCCCCGGCCTCGTGGACCTGCGGGTCAAGACCGGCGAGCCCGGCGCCGAGACCAAGGAAACCCTGCGCTCGGCCGCCCAGGCGGCGGCGGCGGGCGGCGTGACCTCCATCGTCGTGCAGCCCGACACCGACCCGGCCGTGGACGACCCCTCGGTCGTCGACTTCATCCTGCGCCGGGCCCAGGACATCGAGAGCTGCCACATCCATGCCGCCGGCGCGGCGACCAAAGGTCTTCGCGGCGAGCAGATGGCCGAGATCGGCCTGATGCGCGACGCCGGCGCCCGCTACATCACCGACGTCGACCGCCCGATCATCGACTCCAAGGTCATGCGGCGCATCCTGTCCTATGCCGCCTCGTTCGGCATGGCCCTGGCCCACCGACCGCAGGATCCCTGGCTCAGCAAGGGCGCCGCCGCCACGGAGGGGGAATTCGCCTCCCGCCTTGGCCTGCCGTCCGCCCCGGCCGCGTCCGAGCGCATCGGCCTGGAGCGCGACCTGGCGCTGGCGGAACTGTCGGGCGGCCGGCTGCTGGTCGACCAGATCACCTGCGGCGCGGCTCTGGAGGCGCTGGCCCGCGCCAAGGGCCGGGGCGTCAACGCCGTGGCCACCGCCTCGATCAACCATCTGAGCTTCAATGAGCTCGACATCGGCGACTACCGCACCTTCGCCCGCATGGACCCGCCGCTGCGGGCAGAGGACGACCGTCAGGCGTTGATCGAGGCGCTGGCCGGCGGCCTGGTCGACATCGTCGTCTCGGCTCACGCCCCCGCCCCGGCCGAGGACAAGCGTCTGCCGTTCGATGAGGCGACGCCCGGCGGGGTGGGGCCTGAAACCCTGCTCCCGGCCCTGCTGTCGCTGTATCACGACGGCCGCCTGCCGCTGGTGGACCTGATGCGGACCGTTACCCTGGCCCCGGCCCGGTTCCTGGGCCTGCCCACCGGCCGCCTGGCCTCCGGCGCCCCGGCCGACCTGGTGCTCTGCGACCTGAACGCGCCGGTGATCATCGACGCCGACAAGCTGGTGTCGAAGTCCAAGAATTCACCCTTCGACGGTCGCCGCCTGCAGGGTCAGGTCGTGATGACCGTCTGCGGCGGCCAGATTGTCCACCGGCTCGCGGAGTAGGCGGATGTCGAGGTCGCTAGCCCTGGCGCTTTCGATCACCGACCTGCTGTTCCTCGCCTACTGGCTGGCGTCGGGCCTGGACAAGGTCGGGCTGATCACGATCCCGTCTGACTGGCTCTATGCCGGCGCTGGAGACCCCCGTGTCGACGCCTGGAACTGGTCGTTCTTCCCCCTCGACCTCGCCTTCAGCGTCACAGGTCTCGCCGCCGTCGCCGCCAGCCGCAAGGGTTCGGCGAGCTGGCGACCGTTGGCGCTGATCTCGCTTATCCTGACCATGGTGGCGGGCGGGATGGCGGTCGGCTACTGGACCTTGCTGGGCGAGTTCGACCCGGCCTGGTTCCTGCCCAACCTCGCGCTTCTGTTCTGGCCTCTCGCCTTCCTGCCCGGACTCATGCGCGATCTGTCGCGAGACGTGTGATGTCGCGCTGTCAGCTGGTTGAGCAATCTATCCAATGGCAACTTTAACGGGCACAATGGGGGCGACATGGAAGATCTGGCGCAAACTGTCTGGCTGACGCTGGGGCTGATCGTGGTCGGGGGCTATCTCCTCGGCTCGATCCCGTTCGGCATGATCGCCACCCGCCTGGGCGGCGCGGGGGACATCCGCAAGATCGGCTCGGGCAACATCGGGGCGACCAACGTCCTGCGCTCGGGCCGCAAGGACCTGGCCGCCATCACCCTGATCGGCGACGCCGGCAAGGGCGTGGTCGCCGTGCTGCTGGCGCGCTGGCTGACCAACGACAACGCCGCGGCCGTCGCGCTGGCCGGCGGGGCGGCCTTCGTCGGCCACCTGTTCCCGGTCTGGCTGAAGTTCAACGGCGGCAAGGGCGTGGCCACCTTCTACGGCGTGCTGCTGACCGCCGCCTGGCCGGTGGGCGTGCTGGCCGCCCTGACCTGGCTGGCGATGGCGGCGCTGTTCCGCATCTCCTCGCTGGCCGCCCTGACCGCCGCCGCCCTGGCCCCGCTGTTCGCCTTCGCCACGGACCAGCCCTATCCGATGGTCCTGCTGTCGGCCTTCATGGCCGTGCTGATCTACATCCGCCACCACCAGAACATCTCCCGCCTGCTCAAGGGGCAGGAGCCGAAGATCGGGGCGAAGAAGGACGCCGCCCCGCCTGACGAAACACCGTGACGGCCGCGCCGCCGACCGACGAGGAGCGTCTCGCCTGGCTAAGGCTGGCCAGGACGCCCAACGTCGGACCGGTGGCGTTCGATCATCTCACCAACCGCTTCGGCTCGGCCCGGGCGGCGCTGGACGCCCTGCCCCGCCTGGTCCAGCGCGGCGCGGTTCCGCAACCGCCGTCCGCCGACGAGGTCCGGCGTGAACTGGAGGCCGGCGACCGCCTCGGCGCCCGGCTGATCCTCAGCCGCGAGCCTGGCTTTCCATCTGTGGACGCCCCCTTCAGCGCAAGAGCGGATTTGAGAGCTTCTGGTCGCCTGGTCGGATGCTGCCATCTGTCCGGCCTGTTGACGCACCCTTGACGGCGCTGGCCTGTATGGGAGTTCGCGGATCAGGTCCAAATCACCCATGGCGTGCTCAAAGGCACGGTGGAAAGCCCTGGTTTTCCCGATCCC
>JBEIDC010000104.1:0-10300 GCA_040383665.1 Caulobacter sp. | reverse complement strand
GGTGTCAGACGGGCATTCTTGTGGACGTTCATCCGGGGTCTCCCGGTTCAGAGGTTGGAGCTTCGCAACCCCACTCTCTCAACCCGGCCCCGGGTGAACAACCTTCATAGCTTCGACATCTAGCGGCTACCTCCTCCGTGTCCCCGGCTAAGGCAGGGGCCTACCTCGAGCGCGCGCGGCGCTTGCCACATGGATCCCGGCCCTCGCCGGGAAGACGGATCAGGGGGGCGCCGCCCCGTACTGCGCCTTCGCCCGCTCGTCGAAGCAGCGGATCAGCTTGTCGACCGCGTGGTTGAAGTTGGCGTTGAGCAGGCGGTCGAGGAAGCCGACCTTGAACTCGAAGTCGATCTCGAACTCGACGCAGCACCCCGGATCATGGGGCAGGAACCGCCAGCGGTTGTTCAACCTGCGAAACGGGCCGCTGATCAACGAGACGTCGATGGTCCGCGCCGCTGCATCGCGCCGCACATGGGTCGAAAACCGCTCACGCAGGAACGAGAAGCCGACGCCGGCCTCGGCGTCCAGTGTGGTGACTCCGCCGCCCTCGTCCTGGCTGTTCCAGGTCCGCAGAGAGGTCAGCCAGGGCACGAACTCGGGGTAGCGCTCGACGTCGCCGACCAACTCGAACAGCTGGTCAGGCGTGTAGGGCAGGATGCGGGTCAGTCGATGGCGCAACTCAGCCCGCGGCCTCTTTGGCCTCGCGGGCGGCCCTGAGGCGCGCGAAGTCCTCGCCGGCGTGGTGCGAGGAGCGGGTCAGCGGGCTGGCCGAGACCATGAGGAAGCCCTTGGACCGGGCGATCTGCTCATAGGCCGCGAACTCGTCGGGCGTCACGAAGCGGTCGACGGCGGCGTGCTTGCGGGTCGGCTGCAGGTACTGGCCGATGGTCAAGAAGTCGACGCCGGCGGACCGCATGTCGTCCATCACCTGCATGACCTCCTCCTTGCTCTCGCCGAGGCCGACCATGAGGCCGGACTTGGTGAATCGGCGGGGATCGCGGTCCTTGACCCGCTCCAGCAGGCGCAGTGAGTTGTAGTAGCGGGCGCCCGGACGGATCGACAGGTACAGCCGGGGCACGGTCTCGAGGTTGTGGTTGAAGACGTCCGGGGCGGAATCGATGACGATCTCCGCCGCGCCGTCCTTGCGCAGGAAGTCGGGCGTCAGGATCTCGATGGTCGTGCCCGGAGCGGCGGCGCGGATGGAGTAGACGACCGCCGCGAAGTGGGCGGCGCCGCCGTCGGCCAGGTCGTCGCGGTCCACCGAGGTGATGACCACATGCTTGAGGCCCATCTTGGCGACCGCCTCGGCCACTCGGGCCGGCTCGGTGGGGTCCAGCGGATTGGGCTTGCCGGTGGCCACGTTGCAGAAGGCGCAGGCCCGCGTGCAGATCTCCCCCATGATCATCATGGTGGCGTGCTTCTGGGTCCAGCACTCGCCGATGTTGGGACAGGCCGCCTCTTCGCACACCGTCGTCAGCCCGTGCTGGCGGACGATCTCACGGGTTTCATTGTAACCGGCCGAGCCGGGCGCCCGCACGCGCAGCCAGTCCGGCTTGCGCAGCAGGGGCGTGTCCGGGCGGTTCTGCTTCTCGGGATGGCGCGGGCGCGCCTTTCGGGTGTCGATGACCGTCGCCATGGCGCCTAGATCGGCCTTCCGGGCCGCCGGATCAAGCCGGATGACGGGATATCGGCCTTGCGGCGTTCGCGATGCTCGCCAAAGAGCTCTCTCCTCACCCTGACGAGCCTTGTTGCAGCCAACCCGCTTTCGTCATCCTGACGAGGGATCCGCCAGGATCGCGTCGCGAAGGCCGCGGGGCCTTGATGCGGCCCGGTTTGCCCGTGAGAGGCGCGCGGACTTGCAGGCAAGGCCGGATACACGGGAGACTGCCGCCGATGCGTCGCCTGACCGCCCTCGCCTGTCTGCTTCTGTTCCTGTCCGGCTGCGGCGTGGCGGACGACCGCGCGTCGTTCACCGACAGCCGGATCCCGCCCTCGCTGGGTCCCGGCTTCTGGGCGCCGGAAGGCTGGGCCTGGGGCCTGATCGGCGTCGGCGAGGCGCCGGTGCAGCGCTACGGCGTGTCCAGCACGATGGGAACGCCCCGGGCCAACATCCTGATCCTGACCGGCCAGGGCGAAACCGCCGAGGTGTGGTTCGAGACGGTGCGGGCGTTGAACGCCGCGGGACACACGGTCTGGGTCATGGAGCGCGCCGGCCAGGGCGGCTCGGCCCGCTACGGCGGCCCGCACGACCTGATCCATGCCCCGACCTTCGACGACGACATCGCCGCAGTCCGGACGCTGACCCGCACCATGGCGCAGGGATCGCCCGACACGCCGGTCATCCTGATCGGCGCCGGGATGGGCGGTCTGGTTGCCCTGCGCGCCGCCCAACAGGGCGCGGCCGTCGATGGACTGGTGCTGTCAGCCCCCGATCTGCAGCCGGACGGCGCCCTGGACGGCTGGCAGGTCTGGCTGGCTAAGATCGGCCTGGGCGCCGTGCCACAGGGGCTGGGCGCCGGCTGGACGCGGGGATCGCCGAACGCCTTCGCGCGCGGCCTGACCGGCGACCGGGTCCGCGGCGACCTGCAGGCCGCCTGGCAGCTGGCCAATCCCGACCTGCGCATGGGCGGTGTCAGTCTGGGGTGGCGGGGCGCCTTCGCCCAGGCGGCCACGGCGGCCGGCGAGGCCGCGGCGAACACCGGGACGCCGACGCTGGTCCTGGCGGCGGCCGGCGGAGAGGGCGACGCTGTGTGCCGGGCCTTGCCGACATGCCGGGCGATGCCGCTGGCCGGGGCGCGCGCCCTGCCCCATCTCGATACGCACGCCGTCAGGGCGACATGGCGCACCGGGCTGAACGCCTTCATGGGCGAACGAATCGCCGCGCGGGAGGCTGCGCGGTTCCCGTCGCCCGCAACGCCGCAGGCTCACGGTTTGTGACACATCTTTTCAACGCCCCCGGCGACCGATAGGGTCCCCCCAAGAATACTGGTGGGAAACATACGGGGAGTTCTGCCCACATGCCGCGTGCTTACGACCCGCGGGACGGAGAGCGGTCTGTCTTTGACGCCCTGCTCGAAGCCCGCGAACGATACGGGGCCAAGAAGCCGATCCTGGAGGACCAGGACCGCAATCCGCTCAGCTACACCGACCTGATCCGCGCCAGCTTCGCGCTCGGCCGCAAGATCGCCAGCTTCACCGAGAAGGGTGAGCGGGTCGGGGTCCTGCTGCCGTCCGGATCCGGCGTCGTGGTCACATTCTTCGGCCTGCATGCCTTCGGGCGCATCCCGACGATGCTCAACTTCACCTCGGGCCTGCGGAACCTGCGGGCCGCCTGCAAGCTGGCCGGGGTCAAGCGGGTGCTGACCGCGCACCGCTTCATCGAGCAGGGCAAGCTCCATGATCTGATCGACGCCCTCGAGGAGAGCGCGGAGGTCATCTATCTGGAGGATGTCCGCGAGAAGATCGGCCTGGCCGACAAGTTGTTCGCGGCCACCGCGGGCCTCTTCCCCAAACAGTTCCGGGCCAATCTGGCCCCGAACGAGCCGGGTGTGATCCTGTTCACCTCAGGCAGCTTCGGCGCCCCGCGCGGCGTGGTGCTGAGCCACGCCAATCTGGTCAGCAATGTCCGCCAGATCGAGGCCCACATCGACCTGGACCCCGACTGGGTGATGTTCAACCCGCTGCCGACCTTCCACTGTTTCGGCCTGACCGGCGGCGTGCTTCTGCCGATCCTGACCGGCATGAAGGCGTTCGAGTACCCCTCTCCGCTGCACATCAAGCAGATCCCGCCCTTGATCAAGGACAGCGGCGCCTCGATCCTGCTGGCGACCGACACCTTCCTCAACCAGTATGCCCGCTCGTCGGACGCCGACGAACTTTCGAGCCTGAAGTTCATCGTCTGCGGCGCTGAAAAGGTTCGGGAAGAGACGCACAACCTGATCAACGAACGGTTCGGAAACATCCCCGTGCTGGAAGGCTACGGCGCGACCGAGGCCTCTCCCGTCGTGGCCGTCAACAAGCCGATCGACAACCGTCGGGGCACGGTTGGCGGCATGCTGCCCGGCATGGAGACCCGCATCGAGCCGGTCGAGGGCATCAAGGAAGGCGGCCGCCTGTTCCTGCGTGGGCCCAACGTCATGGCCGGCTACCTGAACGAGGCCGGCGGCATAGATCCCCTGCCCGGCGGCTGGCACGACACCGGCGACGTGGTCACCATGGAAGGCGACGACCGCTGGGTGACCATCAAGGGTCGGGTGAAACGCTTCGCCAAGATCGGAGGCGAGATGGTCTCCCTGACCGCCGCCGAGGACCTGGCCGTCGCCGTCTGGCCCGACGGCCGCCACGCTGTCATCGCCATGCCCGACAAGAAGAAGGGCGAGCGGCTGATCCTGTTCACCGACCGCGCCGACGCTGATGTCGGCCCGCTGGTCGCCCACGCCCAGAGCATCGGCGCGCCCGAGCTGGCCGTACCGCGCCGAATCATCAGGATCGCCGAGGTGCCGGTCCTGGGCACCGGCAAGACGGACTATGTCGCCATCCAGCGAATGGCCGATACGGACTCGCGGGCGGTGTAGCACTTCGGGGGGAACGACCGATGGACCGACTGTCCGGATATGCGCCGCAAGCGCTGAGCGTCCTGCGCATCGTCGCCGGCCTGGCCTATCTGCAGCACGGGCTGATGAAGATCTTCCAGTTTCCGGCGGCGGTGATGGACGGCCCCCTGCCCCCAATGCTGCTGGCCGCGGGCTGGCTCGAGATCGTCGGCGGCCTGCTGATCATCCTTGGCCTGTTCACGCGCCCGGCGGCATTCCTGATGTCGGGCATGATGGCCGTGGCCTACTGGATCGCGCACGGCGTCAAGGGCTTCTACCCGGCCACCAACGGCGGCGAGCCGGCCCTGCTGTTCTGCTTCATCTTCCTGTACCTGGCCTGCGCCGGTGCCGGGCCGTGGAGCCTAGACGCCATCGTCCGCAAGAAGGCCTGATAACCGGGAGAGAACCTGCGCCTCAGAGGTGCAGCACACGCTGGTAGGCGTCCAGCGACGCCTCATGCATCGCTTCCGACATGGTCGGGTGCGGATAGACGATGCCGTGCATCTCTTCCTCGGTGGCTTCGAGCGTGATGGCGGTCACGTAGCCCTGGATCATCTCGGTGACCTCGGCGCCGATCATATGCGCGCCGATCAGGGCCCCGGTCTTCGCATCGAAGATCGTCTTCACGAAGCCTTCGATCTCGCCGGCGGCCACGGCCTTGCCGTTCACGCGGAACGGGAAGCGGCCGACCTTCACGTCCAGCCCCTGGGCCTTGGCGGCCTGTTCGGTGACGCCGACGGAGGCGACCTGCGGCTGGGTGTAGGTGCAGCCGGCGATCGGGGAATTCACGTTCGGGGATTTGAAGCCGGCGATGAACTCGGCCGCGTGAATGCCTTCGTGGCTGGCCTTGTGCGCCAGCCAGGGCGCGCGGGCGCAGTCGCCGATGGCGTAGAGGCCCTTCACGTTGGTCGCGCAATGCCCGTCGGTGACGATATGCCCGCGGTCGAGCGTCACGCCCAGCGCCTCTAGGCCGACCCCGTCCGTGTTGGCGGTGATCCCGACCGCCGAGATGCAGACCTCGGCGTCGAGCGTCTCGGCCTTGCCGCCGACCTCGACAGCCACCGAGACGGCTTTGGCCGACCTGGTCACCTTCGTAACCTTGGCGCCGACGCGGAACTTGATGCCGCGCTTCTCGAAGGCCTTCCGGGCGGCCTTTGAGACCTCCTCGTCCTCGACGGGCATGATGCGGTCAACCGCCTCAACAACCGTAACATCCGATCCCAAAGCCCTGTAGAAGCTCGCGAATTCCAGGCCGATAGCACCCGAGCCGATGACCACGAACGACTTCGGCAGCGTCTTCGGCGCCAGCGCCTCGCGGTAGGCCCAGATGCGGTCGCCGTCGGCCTCCAGACCGATCTGCGGCAGGCTGCGGGCCCGGGCGCCGAGCGCAAGGATGACGCCCCTGGAGGCCTGGACCGTGCGCTCGCCGCCGGCCTTGAGCTTGACCTTGACGGCCGGGACCGTCGCGCCCTTCACGAGCGTGGCGTCGCCCTCGATCACCTCGATCCTGTGCTTCTTCATCAGGAAGGCGACGCCCTTGTTCATCGTCGCCGCCACACCGCGCGAGCGCTGGATGATGGCGTCGAAGTCGAACGCGGCGCCGGTCGCCGAGAGGCCGTATTCCTTGAGATGGGACAGGCTCTCGAACTTCTCGCCGCTCTTGAGCAGGGCCTTGGTCGGGATGCAGCCCCAGTTGAGGCAGATGCCGCCCAGCTCGGCCCGCTCGACGATGGCGGTCTTCAGGCCCAGCTGGCTGGCGCGGATGGCGGCGACATAGCCGCCCGGGCCGGAACCGATGACGATGAGATCGAAGTCGCTCAAGGGGTGCATGCTCCAACAGGGCGCTGACGGGAAGGACGGCGGGCGATCGCGCCCGTCAGACGATCATCGTCAGAGGATCTTCGATCAACGGCTTGAATGCCTGAAGGAATTTGGCCCCAATGGCACCGTCGACGACGCGGTGGTCGCAGGTCAGGGTCACCGTCATCACCGTGGCCATGACCAGCTGGCCGTCCTTGACCACCGGCCGCTGCTCGCCGGCGCCGACGCTCATGATGCAGCCCTGCGGCTCGTTGATGATCGAGGCGAAGGACTTGATGCCCATCATGCCCATGTTGGAGATGGAGAAGGTGCCGCCCTGGAATTCCTCGGGCTTCAGCTTCTTGTTCCGGGCCCGCTCCGCGAGGTCCTTGGCCTCGACCGCGATCCGGGCCAGGCCCTTGGTCTCGGCGGCGCGGATGATCGGGGTGATCAGGCCGCCGTCGATGGCCACGGCCATGGCGATGTCGGCATGGTGATGCATGGCGATGCCTTCGGGCGTGTAGCTGGCGTTGGCTTCCGGCACGCGGCGCAGCGCGGTGGCCACGGCCTTGATCACCAGGTCGTTGACGCTGACCTTGACGCCGTCCTTCTCGAGCATGGCGTTGATCTTCGCGCGGGCCGCCAGCAGGGCGTCGATCTCGACATCGATGGTCAACGGGAAGTGCGGCACATCGCGGAAGCTGTCGGTCATCCGCCGGGCGATGGTCTTGCGCATGCCGTCGAGCGGCACGA
This sequence comes from Caulobacter sp., assembly GCA_040383665.1. Lineage (GTDB taxonomy): Bacteria > Pseudomonadota > Alphaproteobacteria > Caulobacterales > Caulobacteraceae > Caulobacter. Next base: position 3,158 of record JBEIDC010000104.1, on the reverse strand, counting down.
GGTCGTAGCTGCCGGGCGCGATGCCCATCTGCTCGAGCGACTGGGCCTGACGCGGCGCAGCCGGGGTTGTTGCGGCGCCCGACTGGACGGACGGCGTAGCGGTCGGGGCCTTCCCACGCGCGGCGTCGACGTCGGCCTTGATGACCCGACCATGCGGGCCGGATCCGGCGATGGCCTTCAGGTCCAGACCGGCGGCCTGGGCCAGGCGGCGAGCCAACGGCGAGGCGAAGACGCGGTCGCCCTCGGGTTTGAGCGCGGGCATTGCGTCCTTCGACACGGGCGCTGACGCGCCCTGCTCAGGAGGACGTGGTGATTTGCTTTCAGGGACAGGACTCTTCTTCACGTCATCCTGAGGAGCCGGCGCAGCCGGCGTCGCGAAGGACGCACTGCCCTCGCCCGCCAGTCGCGCGATCACCGCGTTGACCTTGACGTTCTCGGTCCCGGCGTCGACCAGCAGGGCCTCGATGACGCCCTCGTCGACGGCCTCGACCTCCATGGTCGCCTTGTCGGTCTCGATCTCGGCGATGACGTCGCCGGCCTTGACGGAGTCGCCGGCCTTCACGTGCCACTTGGCGAGGGTGCCCTCCTCCATGGTCGGGGACAGGGCGGGCATCAGGATCTCGATGGACATTCAGGCTTCCCTGGAAAGATGGGCGAGGGAGGCTCCATGGGCCTCCCAGTTCTGGCCGTCGAAGGCCTCGATGCGGAGATCGAGCCCCTCGACGGTGTCGAGACAGCGGGCGTTGACCGACCAGCCGTCGGGATTGGAGCGCGGGCGGTAGAAACTCTTGATCCCGCAGACCTTGCAGAAGGTGTGGCGGGCGACGCCGGTGTTGAAGCTGTAGGTGGTGATCTGGTCGCCGCCCTGCAGCAGCCGGAACCGGCTCTCGGGCACGATCACATGGACGTAGCCGGTCCTGGCGCAGATCGAGCAGTTGCAGGACTGCGCCTCAACGACGGCCGGCAGGGCCGCCTCGAAGCGGACGGCGCCGCAGTGGCAGCCGCCGGCGCGCCAGTTGTGATCGGAGGTCATCGGCCGCCGCTCCCTACCTCCGTCATCGTCGGACTTGTTCCGACGACCCATGCGCACGAACGGATGGCCGTGTTCATGGGTCCTCGCGACAAGCGCGAGGATGACGGTTGAGGGAGATGGCGCGGCAGCGACCTCATCTCCGGTAGCAGACCGCCTTAACCGCCTTCACGATCTTCTCGACCGACGGCAGCGACAGGGCTTCGAGGTTAGCGGCGTAAGGCAGCGGGACGTCTTCCTGGCAGACGCGCAGCGGCGGGGCGTCGAGGTAGTCGAAGGCGTGCTCGACGACGCGGGCGACGATCTCGGCGCCGACGCCCATCGGGCCCCAGCCTTCCTCGGCGCTGACCAGGCGGTTGGTCTTGCGCACGCTCTCCAGGATGGTCTCGTGGTCCAGTGGCCTCAGGGTGCGCAGGTCGATGACCTCCGCCTCGATACCCTCAGCGGCCAGCTCTTCGGCGGCCTTCAGCGCCAGGCCGACCATGCGGCTGTGGGCGGTGATGGTGACGTCCCTGCCCTCGCGGCGGACCTTCGCCTTGCCGATCGGAACGATCCAGTCCTCGACATCGGGGATGTCGAATTCGGTCCCGTACATCATCTCGTGTTCGAGGAAGACGACGGGGTTGGGATCGCGGATCGCCGCCTTGAGCAGGCCCTTGGCGTCGGCCGCGTCATAGGGCGCGACGACTTTCAGGCCCGGGATTTGGGCGTACCAGGCGCTGTAGTCCTGACTGTGCTGGGCGCCGACGCGGGCGGCCGCGCCGTTGGGGCCGCGGAATACGATCGACGACTTGATCTGCCCGCCCGACATATAGAGCGTCTTGGCGGCCGAGTTGATGATGTGGTCGATGGCCTGCATGCCGAAGTTCCAGGTCATGAACTCGACGATGGGCTTGAGGCCCGCCATCGCCGCGCCGACCGCCAGGCCGGCGAAGCCGTGCTCGGTGATCGGGGTGTCGATGACGCGGCGGTCGCCGAACTCCTGGAGCAGTTCGCGCGAGACCTTGTAGGCGCCCTGGTACTGGGCGACCTCCTCGCCCATCAGGAAGACGTCGCCGTCGCGGCGCATCTCCTCGGCCATGGCGTCGCGCAGGGCGTCACGGACCGTGATCCGGACCATCTTCGTCCCGGCGGGGATTTCGGGGTCGTTGAGAACAGGCTTGGGCGCGGGTGCGGCCTTCGCGACGGCCGCTGGCGCGGCCTCCTCAGGCTGACGAACGGTTTTGCTGACGTCGTCACCCTGAGCAGCCGCCGCAGGCGGCGTGTCGAAGGACGCACCGCCCTCCCCGACCCGCGCAATCGGCGTGTTGACCTTCACGCCCTCGGTCCCGGCCTCGACCAGCAGGGCGCTGATCACGCCCTCGTCGACGGCCTCGACCTCCATGGTCGCCTTGTCGGTCTCGATCTCGGCGATCACGTCGCCGGCCTTGACGGTGTCGCCGGCCTTCACATGCCACTTGGCGAGCGTGCCCTCCTCCATGGTCGGAGACAGGGCGGGCATCAGGATCTCGACCGAACTCACTGCGCGGCCTCCAGGTAGACGTCGGTGTACAGCTCGGACGGGTCCGGTTCAGGGCTGGTGCGGGCGAATTCGGCAGCGGCGGCGACGATGGTCTTCACCTCCGCGTCGATGGCCTTGAGCTCGTGGTCGGTCACCTTGGCGAGGGCCAGCTTTTCCCGAAGGTGTTCAATGGGATCACGGGTCTTCTTGACCTCGTCTACCTCTTCCTTGGTGCGGTATTTCGCCGGGTCGCTCATCGAGTGGCCGCGGTAGCGATAGGTCTTCATCTCGAGGATGTAGGGTCCCTTGCCGCTGCGGGCGTGCTCGGCGGCCTTGGCGCCCGCGGCGGCGACCGCCTCCACGTCCATGCCGTCGACTTCCTCGCCCGGGATGTTGAACGAGACCCCGCGCTTGTGCAGCCGGGTCTCGGAGCTGGAGCGCTCGATCGAGGTGCCCATGGCGTACTGGTTGTTCTCGATCACATAGATGACCGGCAGCTTCCAGAGTTCGGCCATGTTGAAGCTCTCGTAGACCTGGCCCTGGTTCGCTGCACCGTCCCCGAAATAGGTCAGGCACACGCGGTCATTGCCCTTGTAGAGGTTCGAGAAGGCAAGCCCGGTCCCGAGC
>JBEIDC010000103.1:0-10639 GCA_040383665.1 Caulobacter sp. | reverse complement strand
GCCTTGGTAGGCCGTTACCCCACCAACTAGCTAATCCGACGCGGGCCCGTCTAAGGGCGATAAATCTTTCTCCTCACGGACGTATACGGTATTAGCTCAAGTTTCCCTGAGTTGTTCCGAACCAAAAGGCACGTTCCCACGTGTTACTCACCCGTCCGCCACTATCCCGAAGGATCGTTCGACTTGCATGTGTTAGGCCTGCCGCCAGCGTTCGCTCTGAGCCAGGATCAAACTCTCAGGTTGAGTTGACCGCTAACCCATCATTTGATCCAGGGCGGGCAGCCCCGGATCGCGTTCTGGTGTTTGCATAGTATCTTGACGAGTTCCCATTCACATTGGCCGGCCGCCGAAGCGTCCAGCCGATATTCATGGTGTCTTTCAAGAGACCGCAATTGTCAGCGTATCGAGGACAGACTTGCTCTGTCCGCAGCACGCCGCCGCCTGCGTTTCTCTTTCCAAATCAACGATGTCAAAGACCCGATCGGATGGTTCCGACCCCACCGTTTAACGCCCGGTGGCGGCGAGGAGCGGCGTATCTAGTCGCTCCGTTTTTCTGTGTCAACCGACTTCTTTCGAAGCGTTCCGGTTTCTCCAGGCCCGCCTCCCCGGCGGACCGGAGAAGCGGGAGCGACGTCTCTAAAGAAGCCGCCGAACCAAGTCAACCAGTTCTTTTCTAAGAGAACCGATCTTCTTGCCCCGACACTTCCGAAGATCGCTTCGGTCTTGCCAGGAAGCGGCGTCTCTATTGAAACACCTTTTTCAAGTCAACGAGCTCTACTTAAAAAGTAACGCCGTTTTCTTGATGCGCCGTTCCGAAGACTTCGGTTTGGCGAGGAGCGGCGCTTTTAGGCGAAGCGCTGATCCTCAGTCAACCGCTCATTTCCACTTTCGCCAACTCGGGGCCAGAGGCCTGTCGTAGGGCGCAAACGGTGTGACGGGCCGCTGAGGAGCTTCCCTCTTGGTTCCATCACTGAGTCGATTGAGGCTGCGGAGCCTACCGGCTGATCCCGCGAAAATCAAGGACCTTTCGGTTCCTGATCCGCGCTGGCCAGCCATGGCTCCGAGCGAGGGGCGGCGTATATCCGGGTGCCTCCGGACTTGGCAACCCCCCGCGATAACCATTTGTCAGGATCGCTACTCCAGGGGCCCCGGAGGAGCATGGTTCGCCGACTGTCATTCTATAGAGTGCGAGCCCCCGCACCTGGGCGCTTGCGCGCCCCCTGCCCGCCCTGCGAATACGGTGACAGGGAGACATCGAACCACATGCTTTCGCACAAAGCCCGCTACGCGCTGCGCGCGCTCGTCGCCCTGGCGCGCGAGAATGGCGCGCAGAAGACCGCATCGGACCTGTCCGCCGCGGCCGACGCACCGCGCAAGTTTCTGGAAGCGATTCTTCTGGAGCTGTCGCGGCGAGGCATTGTTCGCAGCCGCCGCGGCAAGTTTGGCGGCTATGTCCTGGCGCGGCCGGCCGAGTCCATTACCTTCGCCGAGGTCATTCGCGTGATCGACGGGCCGTTGGCTCTTGCCCCCTGCGTGAGTCGAACGGCCTTTCGCAAGTGCGACGACTGCCCGGACCTGGCGACCTGCTCCTTGCGCGAGGCCCTGCTGCGCGCGCGCGACGCCACCTCCGACGTGCTTGACCGCTACAGCCTGGCCGACGCCGCCCGGGCCGGGGTGACGGAGATTCCTTCGGAAAGCCCGGATCAGCCCGCGGCGATATAGGCCTTCAGGCCATCCGCCTCGGCCTCGACCTCATTGATCTTGTGTTTCACCAGATCGCCGATCGATATGATTCCGGCGAGTCGGCCGTCGCTCAGCACGGGCAGATGGCGGATCCGGCGATCGGTCATCCTGGTCAGCAGCGAGTCGACGGTTTCGACCGGCGTGGCGAACACCACATCCCGCGTCATGCATAGGGTGACGGACATCGCGAGGGCGGCTGCGCCGTTCTCCGCGACCATGCGGACGATGTCGCGCTCGGAAACGATGCCGACCACGCTTTCTCCATCGACGACGATCATCGCCCCGACCTTGCGGGAATGCAGCAAGGCGGCCACCGCGCCGACGGTCTCTCCCGGCGCCGCCGTAAAGACAAGGTCGCCCTTGCCCTTCAGGATCTGTGAAACGAGCACGCTTTACCTCCCTCACTTATCCTCTTTCGCCGGAGCGTCTCGCAATACGGGCCGGGAATCAATGCGGCCGCGGTCACGTCCTCGTGGCGCCTGCCCGGCAAGGCCTGCCCGGCCGGGCGGGAACGCCTCTCATCGCCGGACGGCGCGTCCGCCGGGCGCGCCTGCGCGACGGAGCCCAGGATCCCGGTTTCCTTAACCAATTCGCGAGAGGTTCGCCGCCAGGATGCAGTCTGTCCTGTTTTGGCACGGCGGTTGCTTGCCGACAGGGGCGCCTGTTTGTCCGTATGGAGTTCCCGCCATGGTCGCGACCCTTCTCAAGACGGCCGCCGTCGCCCTTGTCGCCGGCCTTTCGCTGGGCTCGGCCGCCCAGGCCCAGACGATCACGAGCAACTCCGCGTCCATGAACGCCGGCTATGGCCGCGCGCCTGGCCAGGAGAATCGCCTGACCGACTTCGGCGGGCGCGATGCGAACGGAAACCGCCTGATCGTCGATGGCGTGATTCAGACCGGAGAAGACCAGAGTGTCTTCGCCCGCACGGGCGGCGGCGTCTCCGGCAGCATGTCCGGCGTGGGCGCGCTGGGCGGCTCGTCCACGGCGATCGGCAATAATCTCGTGGTCGTGACCCAGGGCAACTGGAACACGGTCATCGTCAATTCCAGCCAGACGAACAACGGCAATGTCACCGCGGGCTCGAGTACGAGCGGCGGCGTCGGGGACAACTGATGACCATCCTGTCCGGAACCAGGGCCGGCGCCGCACTTTCCGCCTGCGCCCTCGTCCTTTCGGCCTGCGCGACTCCGGTTGCCGGACCGAGCGGCCTCTATGCCCGGCCGATCGGCACGGCGCCGGTGACGGCGAACCCCACGCCATACTCCCTGGCGCTTGTCTGCATCGGCCAGTACGCCCGTCAGTACAACCTGCGTGCGCCGCGGATCGCGATCGGCCGCATTGGCGACTACACCGGCAAGGAAGAGGCCGACGGCTCCGGTCGCAAGTTGACCCAGGGCGCCTCGCTGATGGCCATGAGCGCCTTCGCCAAGGCCGGCATGCCCATGGTCGAGCGGTTTGACACCTCGGTGACCGAGCTGGAACTCAAGTACACGAACAACAAGCTGATCGGGGATGGGCCGACGCCGAGCGTGGAAGGCCCCTCGGAACCACGCAAGATCTACTCCGGCCAGATGCCGGGGTCCGACTTCCATGTGGTCGGCGGCATCACCGAGCTGAACTACAACATCCGTTCGACCGGCATGGACGCCGCCGGCGGCGACACCGACTCGGACGGGCTGAAGGGCACGTTCCGCAACCGCGTGTTCGTGATGAACATCGCCATGGATCTGCGGCTCGTGAACAGCCGCACGCTCGAGGTGGTTGATGTCATTTCCTATCAGAAGCAGATCGTCGGCCGCGAGGTCGGCGTCGGCCTCTTCGACTTCCTGAACGGCAACGTCTTTGACATTTCCGCCGGCTCCGGCGCGCTGGAGCCGCTGCAACTGGGCGTCCGCGCGCTGGTCGAGCGGGCGGTCGTGGAAATGTCGGCCAACCTCTACGGCATGCCCGGCCCGCAATCCTGTCTGACAAGCGACCCCCTCGGAGGCGGCACGGTCGGCGTCACCGGCGGCTTCACGCCCGCCTACAACAACCTGGGGACCAACAATGCCTCGACCCGCGAAGAACCGTCTCGCTGGAGCGATCGCCGTGCTCCCGCTGCTGGTGGCCTGCGCGGCCGGTACTAGCCACGCCCAGGACAGCACGGTCCTCAACAACCAGATCCAGCTGGGTGATATCTTCTCGACCCAGACATTGAACGTAGTCGAGGTCGAGGAAGGCGTCGGCGCCGAGACGATCGCGACCGGCAACAGCGTTCTTGCCGGCGCCGAGGGCGTCGACATGGCCATCACCTCGAACCAGACCATGGCGGCCTCGGCGCAGGCGGTGACCACCGCCAACGTGTCGGTCGGGCTTGGGGAAGCCTCGCAGATCAACACCAGCGCCACCGGCAACAGCGCCGACGCATCGATCACCCAGGCGACGATGACCGGCGTGCTCTCGCAGATCGCCACCTTCTCGCCAGAAGTTACGGCTCGGGGATACGTGGAGGCCGAGACGGCCTCCGCGGGTGATCTGGGAGTCGCCACCACGGCGATGTCCAACACGGCGTCCCTGGGGCTGACGAACGGCGCCGCGGGCGTTCGGGTCAACCAGACCAGCGCCGCCGCCGTGCTCGCCGATGGCGGCGCGGTGGTGCAATATGTCTCCGGAACGGCCGACGTGTCGGGTGTTGCCGCGGGCAACAATGTCGGTCTGGTGGGTACGGACACTTCGGCCGCCCGGATCGCGGTGAGCCAGAGCAACACCGGCGACCTGGTGCAGGCCAGCCAGTTCACGGCCTATGGCAATGCCCAGACCGCCAGCACCAGCGCCACGGCCGGCGGAAACATCGTCGGCGCGGTGAATGAAGGGCCTCTGCTCGACGTGGCCACGAACCAGTACAATGAAGCCTATGTGCGCGCCCAGGCCGAGGGCAGCGCCTGGCAGTTCGGCGCCGGGTCCGCGACCGCCTTTGCGGTGGGAAACTCCACCCTGGCCGGCAATACCGGTGAGGCGGTCGTGCTCGACAATGTGCAGATCAACACCGGAGGCGGCGTCGAGGCGATCGCCGGTTTCACCGGCCAGGAAGGCTACGACAGCTACAGCCGCGCCACGGCCGTCGGCAACGACGCCACCGCCTACAGCTGCTCGACCTGCTCGGGATCCATGAGCATCGGCAATGCGCAGACCAACAGCGCCGACGTCGGAGCGACCTCGACGACGACGGTCAACGGGACGGGCCGCCTGATCAACAGCACCTCGACCGCGATCGGCAACAACGCCAGCTTCTACGTCACCCGGCCGGGCAACTAGGCCAGCAGACCGCGTACAAGGCCCATCGCCGCGCAGGCGAGGATCACCAGCAAGACGTTGGCCTTTAGCCGCATCAGGGCCAGACCCGCCGCGACGGCCAGCAAAGCCGTCAGCGGGTCGAACGACATGACGTCCGGCAGGGTCAGCCGGGATCCCCAAGGCGTCGTCTGGGTGTCGACCCGGGCGAACAGCACATGAATCGCGAACCACAGCGCCAGACTGGCGATCACGCCCAGGACCGCCGCCATGACAGCGCCCAGCACGCCGCGCGCGGCCCGGCTGCGACGCAGCCTTTCCGCATAGGGCGCACCGGCGAAGATGAAGAGAAAACTCGGCGCGAACGTCTGCCACAGCGCCATGCCGGCGCCGGCCAGCGCCCAGCCGGGACGGCCACCCTGCCCCCAACCGGCCATGAAGCCGACGAACTGGTTGACCAGCACCAACGGCCCCGGCGTCGTTTCAGCCAGTCCCAGCCCGTCGACCATCTGCCGGGCTTCGAGCCAGCCGTGGGTCTCGACGGCCTGCTGTTGCAGCCAGGCCAGCAGCGCGTAGGCGCCGCCGAAGCTGGTCACGGCCAGGGTGGCGAAAACACCGCCAAGCTGCGTCAGCCAGTGCTCGCGGCCCAGCAGGACAGCCGAGGCAGCCAGCGGCGCGAGCCACAAGACCGACCAGACCAGGACCGTGCCAACCAGATCGCGCTTTCGGGACGACGCGACGACCGGTCCAGGGTCCACATCCTGAAGCCCGGCTCGCCGTGTCAGACCAAAGGCCGCTGCTGCCAGGATAACAACCGGGAACGGCGCTCCGAACACGGCCAGGGCGACGAAGGCGGCCACGGCGACAACCAGATCGGCGCGGCCCTTCAGCGCCCTCTTTCCGACCCGCGTCAGCGCGTCGACAACCAGCGCCAGGACAGCGGCCTTGACCCCCGTCAGGGCCGCAGCGACCAGCGGAGCCTCGCCATGCGTCGCATATAGCCAGGACAGCGCCAGGACGAGCGCCGCGCCGGGAAGGACGAAAAGCAACCCCGTGATCAGGCCGCCAACGACCCCGCGCAGCGTCCAGCCGACATAGGTCGCCAGCTGCTGCGCTTCGGGCCCCGGCAGCAGCGTGCAGAAGCTCAGGGCGTGCAGGTACTGCGCCTCGCCGATCCGGCGCTTCTCATCGACAAAGACCCGGTGCATCAACGCGATCTGGCCGGCCGGGCCGCCAAAGCCCAGGCACCCGATCCGGAGCGACACCAGGAACAGGTCCCGCAGCGAGGTCCTGGCCAACAAGGGGGTCGACATCGAATCCATCCGCGCCTCCAAACATGGAAACTCAGACGGTGCTTGGGCCAACGGCCTGTCCGGGGGACCGTTTCACCCCGGAACTCAAGGTTATCAGCGGGTCATGCCGGCGACAATGCGCCAGGCGGGGGCCGTTCGCTCGGTCTCCCGCCCGCCTCGAAGCGGCCTTGCCTTCGCCGCGGGCCCCGGCGAATGTGACATTCATCGCTCTTGAAGAGTTTCCGAGACCCATCACCAAATGATCCGTTTCACCCGGCCGGCACTCGCCGCCGTGATGGTCCTGTCCCTCGCTGCCTGCGCGGGCTTCAAGGATCGCCTCCCTGATCTGCCTCGCCTGCCCTCGTTCAAGGTCGACAAGGCCACACCGACGAAGCAGCTCCCGCCCGTGGCCGGGCTGCCGTCCGTCGGAACCTGGCCGCAGGCGACCTCCGATATCGAGGCTGATCCGGGCGTGCGCTTCGGCGTCTTGCCGAACGGCATGCGTTACGCGCTGCTCAAGAACGCCACGCCGCCGGGACAGGCGTCCTTCCGCCTGCGTTTCGACGCCGGTTCGCTCATGGAGTCCGACACGCAACTGGGGCTCGCCCACTTCCTCGAGCATATGGCCTTCAACGGATCGAAGGGCATTCCGGAAGGCGAGATGGTCAAGATGCTGGAGCGCCAGGGTCTGGCCTTCGGCGCCGACACCAACGCCTCCACCGACTTCGAGGAGACGATCTACAAGCTGGACCTGCCGCAAACGGATGACGCGACCGTCGACCTGTCGCTGAAGGTGCTTCGCGAAACCGCCAGTGAACTGCTCATTGACGCGGCGGCCGTGGACCGCGAGCGCGGCGTCGTCCTCTCGGAGGAGCGCAATCGCGACAGCCCGGGCTGGCGGGTTTTCAAGGCCAGACTGCGCTTCATCCTGCAAGGCCAGCGCCCGCCGGACCGGCTTCCCATTGGCACGGTGGAGGTGCTCAAGACCGCGCCGCGTTCCGAAATCGCCGCCTTCTACAACGCCTACTATCGTCCGGAGCGGACGACATTCGTGGCGGTCGGCGACTTCGATCTCGACGTCATGGAGGCCAGGATCAAGGCGACTTTTGCTGACTGGAGCAATCCGAACCCGGACGGCGCCGAGCCCGTGCTGGGGCCGGTGGCGAAGCGGGATCTCGAGACGATGATCGTGGTCGAGCCGGGGTCGTCGACGACATTGCAGATCGGCTGGACGTCGCCCGCGGACCTGTCGACGGACTCGCTGGCCAAACGCCGCAGGCAGTGGATCGAGCAACTGGGCTTCGCCGTCCTGAATCGTCGCCTGGAGGCTATCGCCCGCGGCGGAGAGGCGCCCTTCATCAGCGCCGGCGCCTTTTCCGGCAATCAGGTCAAGGCCGCCAAGGTCACGACCCTGGCTGTAACGGCGCGCCCGGGGGCCTGGAAGGCGGCCCTGGCCGCCGTCGAACAGGAGCAGCGCCGCGCGGTGCTGTTCGGCGTTCGTCAGGACGAACTCGACCGGGAGATCGAGGAATACCGGCAGGCCCTCAAGTCCCGCGCCGCCGCGGCGGCCACGCGCCGGACACCGTCGCTCGCCAACGAACTGGTGGGCACGCTGACGGAGCGGGATGTGATCACCAGCCCGGCCCAGGACCTCGCCCTGTTCGAGACGGTAGTGAAGGATCTCAAGGCGTCCGCGGCGTCCGAAGCCCTCAAGGCGACCTTCGCCGGCGGCGGTCCTCTCGTCTTCGTGGCGACCCCCACGCCGATCGAGGGCGGGGAGCGCGCCGTCGCGCAGGCTTTCGAGGCGTCCCGTAAACTGGCCGTGGTCGCGCCGACAGCGCCACGCCAGATGGCCTGGCCCTACGAGTCGTTTGGCGCTGTCGGCAAGGTGGTCGAGCAGCGGGACATCACCGATCTGGACGCCGTCTTCGTTCGCTTCGAGAACGGCGTCCGTCTGACGGTCAAACCGACCAGGTTCAGAGACGACCAGGTGCTGGTGAAGGTCCGGATCGGCGATGGACTTCTCGCCCAACCGGGCGACCGTCAGTCGATGTACTGGGCCGGCTCGGCCCTCATCGAGGGCGGCCTGGCCAGGATCGCCGCCGAGGACATGGACCGGGTGCTGGCTTCGCGCGTCTACAGCGCCAGGTTCAGCATCGAGGACGATGCCTATGTCCTGTCCGGCGGCACCCGCCCCGACGACCTGTCGGTGCAGATGCAGGTCCTGACGGCCTACGCCAGCGAGCCGGGATGGCGTCCGGAAGCCTTCCAGCGCGCCCGCACCTACGCCGGCACCCTGTCGGAGCAGTGGCAGGCGACCGACAACGGCGTGTTCAGCCGCGACCTGGCCGGTCTGCTGCACAACGGAGATCGGCGCTGGACCTGGCCAACGGCGGAAGACATCACCGCCAGCCGTCCCGAGGACTTGAAGACCGCGCTTGAACGCTCCCTGGCGAGTGGCTCGATCGAGGTCGTCGTGGTCGGCGACATCACCGTCGAAAAGGCCGTGGAGGCCGTGGCGGCCACGTTCGGCGCCCTGCCCCCGCGCCCGGATCAGCGCGCCGAGCCGACCGGTTCGGTTGGTTTCCCCGCGCCGGTTTCGACACCTGTCGTCCTGACGCACAAGGGGCGGGGCGACCAGTCCGTGGCCTTTATCGCCTGGCGGACGGACGACTTCTACGCGGATGTGCAACAGGCGAGGAATACCGCCCTGCTCGGTGACGTCATCGACCTGCGCCTGACCGAGGAGCTTCGGGAGAACCAGGGCGCGACCTACTCTCCGTCGGTCGGTTGGACCGCCAGCGATGTCTGGACCGGCTGGGGCTATCTTTCGGCCAGAGTGGAGATCCCGCCGGCGCTGATCGACGGCTTCTACCGCGATGTGAACAAGATCGCCGCCGACCTGCGCGACAGGCCGCCGACGGACGACGAGATGGACCGGGCGCGCAAGCCCCGCCTGGAGCGGCTGATCAAATCGCGGGAAACCAACGATTACTGGCTGGAGGAATTGGCGGGCGCCCAGACCGATCCGCGCCGGCTGGCGGCGACACGGTCGGTGCTGGCCGGCTACGAGCGGATCACGCCGCAGGATGTCCAGGCCGCGGCGCGCCGCTATCTGACCGCCGACCGGGCCTGGATGCTGGTTGTCCGGCCAGAGGGCGGGCCGGGCCAAGGAGCGGCCCGATGAGCGGAGCCGCCCGACCCTTGGCCGGCCTCGTCACGGCCGCTCTGATCGCCGCCGGTGCGGCGGCGCCGGCGCATGCGCAGGAGGCTCCGGATCGCGAGCTGCGCATGCTTGGGCGCTGCGCCCTGGCGACCAGCGTCTACCGCTCGCTGATGCCGCCCGCGCCGACGCCGATGACGGTCACCGACGCGGACAAGGCCCTCTATGAGCGGATGAAGTTCGTCGACCCGTTGCTCAGGGCCCGCGCCGACACCGTGGCGGCGTCCATTGATCCGGCCGTCAGCGCCGCCATCGGCGAGGAACTCAAGGCCCAGTACCGCGCCCAGATGGCCCCGCCGGACGGGCCTCGCAAGACCCCCCGCGAGGCGCTGGATCTCTACGCGCCGATCCTGGAGGCCTGCATCGTCCGGGCCGACATGCTGCCGAAGCCGTAGGCCTAGTAGACGACCCCGCCGACCCCGCCGTCGAGGCTCATGCTGAAGCTCGACGCCGTCGACTCGGTGACCACTTCCTCGCGGTAGGCGGTGTACTTTTCGTACGTCACGATGGTCAGCACCTTCATGCCCGCGCCGAACCGGCGGAGCAGGCTGCGCTCGTTGCACTCCCGCGCCGGAGCCTGCGGGCGACAGGCCAGCTGGCCGCCCTCGGCGCCGGCGCCGCGGGTGCGATACAGCGCCTCTCCCTTGGCGCAGATCATCGTCTGGCCGCCGTCGAACGAGATCCGCTCCGCGAACTCGGCGATGGTGATCTGCATCCGCGTGCCGGCGATGCAGCGATAGAGCTCGCCCTCGTAACCGTCCTGGATGTCGCGGTCGGGGAACAGCTGGGCGGCGGGGTGGGGTACGTCGCGGTCGTCCAGGCAGAAGGCCCGGATGACGACCCGGCGGGTCTTGGCGCGGGTGGCCTCGTAGGCGACCTGGCGAGTGCGGCGCAGACCCTGGACGTCCAGCCCCTGGATCACGCCCGTCGCGCTGGGCGGCGCGTAGTAGCCGCCTCCGCCGCCACCGCCGCCATAGTAGGCGGCCGCGCTGGCGCCGGCGCCGCTGACCGCGACAGCCACGGCGCTGCTGTTGACGATGACATTGGTGCGGTTGCCGCCGGTGCAGCAGCCCGGCGGGCTGGGCGGCCGGGGCGGCGGCGCAGGCGGGGT
>JBEIDC010000102.1:0-10788 GCA_040383665.1 Caulobacter sp. | reverse complement strand
GACCCCTCCGACCTCGCTCCGCGAGGCCACCTCCCCCTCGCTTTGCTCCGGGGAGGATCATCCTGTGGCTTGGCTGACGTAGCGCGAGGGGCGTAAGGGGTTTTCAGGGAGATACCCATGAAGCTCGATTCAAGCATTTCGGCCGTCGTCACTGGCGGCGCTTCTGGCCTCGGCGCGGCCACCGCGCGCCGGCTGGCCGCCGACGGCGTCAAGGTCGCCATCTTCGATCTGAACGAAGAGCTCGGCGAGGCGCTGGCGAAGGACCTGGGCGGCGTGTTCTGCAAGGTCAACGTCGCCTCCAGCGAAGAGGTCGACGCCGGCTTCGCCAGGGCCCGCGCGGCCATCGGCCAGGAGCGGATCCTGGTCAACTGCGCCGGCGTCGGCGGCGGGGCCAAGACCGTGTCGCGCGACAAGCAGACCGGCGAGATCAAGGAATACCCGCTCGAGAACTTCGAGCGCATCGTCCAGATCAACCTGATCGGCACCTTCCGCTGCATCACCAAGAGCGCGGCCGGCATGCTGACGCTGGACCCGATGGAGGACGGCGAGCGCGGCGCGATCGTCAACACCGCCTCCGTCGCGGCCGAGGACGGCCAGATCGGCCAGGTGGCCTACACCGCCTCCAAGGCCGGCATCGTCGGCATGACCCTGGTCGTCGCCCGCGATCTGGCCAGCGAGTCGATCCGCGTGAACACCATCCTGCCGGGCATCTTCGACACCCCGCTGCTGGGCCGCGCGCCCGAGCATGTGAAGGCCGGCCTGGCCGCCCAGGTGCCCAACCCGCGCCGGCTCGGCCTGCCCGAGGAGTACGCCCACCTGGCGCACACCATGATCACCAACGGTTACTTCAACGGCGAGGACGTCCGTCTCGACGGCGCCATTCGCATGACCCCCCGCTGACCGCCACAAGCGACCGGCCAAAGCAGAACACGCAAGGAAACTCCGACATGAGCGAAGCCTGGATCATCGACGCCGTCCGCACCCCGCGGGGCATCGGCAAGTACGGCAAGGGCGCCCTTTCCGAAATGCACCCCCAGCAGCTGGGCGCCTCGGTGCTCAAGGCGCTGGCCGAGCGCAACAAGATCAACACCGCCGAAGTCGACGACGTGATCTGGGGCACCAGCTCCCAGCGCGGTCCGGTCGCGGGCGACCTCGGCCGCATGTCGGCGCTGGACGCCGGCTATGACATCAAGTCCAGCGGCGTGACCCTGGACCGCTTCTGCGGCTCGGGCATCACCACCGTGAACTTCGCCGCCTCGACCATCATGGCCGGCATGTCCGACATGGTCGTGGCCGGCGGCTGCGAAATGATGTCGATGCCGAACCGCCGCTCGCCGGAAGACGGCCCGGTGACCATGGACCAGGGCAACCTGCGCCTGCGCGCCAGGCACCCGCAGTCGCACCAGGGCATCTGCGCCGACGCCATCGCCACGCTGGAAGGCATCGACCGTGAAGCCCTCGACGCCCTGGCCCTCGTCAGCCAGCAGCGCGCCGCCGTGGCCATTGCCGAGAACCGCTTCGCCAAGAGCCTGGTCCCCGTCTACAAGGAAGACGGGACCCTGGCCCTCGACCACGAGGAGTTCCCCCGCCCGCAGACGACCGCTGAAGGCCTCGCCTCGCTGAAGCCGTCGTTCGAGGCCATGGCCGACATCCCGCTCGACAAGGACGGCACCACCTTCCGCAAGCTGATCCTGGCCGTCTATCCGGACCTGGAGATGAAGTTCTTCCACCACGCCGGCAACAGCTCGGGCGTCGTGGACGGCGCGGCGGCCCTGCTGCTGGCCTCGCCGACCTACGCCAAGGCCAACGGCCTGACGCCGCGCGCCCGCGTGGTGGCCATGGCCAACATGGGTGACAGCCCCACCCTGATGCTCAACGCCCCGGTCCCGGCGGCCCGCAAGGTCCTGGCCAAGGCCGGCCTGACGGTCGACGACATCGACCTGTGGGAAATCAACGAAGCCTTCGCCGTGGTGGCCGAGAAGTTCATCCGCGACCTGGGCCTCGACCGCAGCAAGGTCAACGTCAACGGCGGCGCCATGGCGCTCGGCCACCCGATCGGCGCCACCGGCTCGATCCTGATCGGCACCATGGTCGACGAGCTGGAGCGCACCGGCAAGAAGCGCGGCCTGATCACCATGTGCGCCGCCGGCGGCATGGCCCCGGCCATCATCATCGAGCGCATGTAGTCAGCGCTCGACTGACGTGAGTTGAAGGGGCCGTCGGTGCGAGAGCGTCGGCGGCCTTTTTCACTGGGCGGGCGGGTGGCCTGGGTGATGGTCTGACCAAGACGGGTCGGCTATCTGCCTCAGGCGTGATTTCTCACCCGGGTCACAGCCCCCGCCGCCGCTCGCCGGAAGTACACGGTTTCGGTGCAGGGCCGCCTGGTGGCGGTGGGCGACGTATTGCAGATCCGGGCGCCGCTCAGCGCCCTTCACAGACTCTGACACGAGGGTTCACCCCCATGCTCGACTTCACTGGCCAGGCCATCATCGTCACCGGCGCGGGTGGCAACCTGGGGGCGGCCGTGGCCGAGACCCTGGCGGGGCTGGGCGCCGATCTGGCGCTGACCGACATGCGCGAGGAGCCGCTGCGGGCGCTGGCCGCGCGGATCGGCGGCGACCCGCTGCTCATCGCCGGCGCCGATGTGCGGACCGAGGCCGGCGCGGCCCGGATCGTCGAGGCCTGCCAGGCGCGCTTCGGCCGAGTCGACGGCCTGGCCAACACCGTCGGGACCTTCCGGATGACCAATGTCGCCGATGGCGCGACCGACGACTGGACCTTCCTGATGGACCTCAACGCCCTGTCGGCCCTGCGGCTGTCGCAGGCGGTGCTGCCGGCCATGACCGCGCAGGGCTATGGCCGCATCGTGCACGTGGCGGCCGGGGCGGGGGCGAAGAGTTTCGCCGGGGCCAGCGTCTACTCGGCCTCCAAGGCCGCTGTGATGCGGATCACCGAGGCGATCTCCGAGGAGTCCAAGGCCGCCGGCGTCACCGCCAACTGCGTCCTGCCCGGCACGATCGACACGCCCCAGAACCGGGCCGACATGCCGGACGCCGATCCCTCGACCTGGCTCCAGCCGGCCCAGATCGCCGCGGTGATGGCGTTCCTGCTGTCGCGCGCGGCGTCCGGGGTCTCCGGGGCCGCTGTCCCGGTGACCGGCCGGCAGTAGCCGCCGCGGGTTCAGGTGATCGGGTCGCCCCTGCCCAGCGCCGCCACCTGCCCGCGCAGCAGCTCCAGCATCTGGGTGTTGCCGGCGATCAGGTCCATCAGCTGCTGATCGCGGACGGCGTCGAGCTTGTCGTGCAGGCGCATGATCTCCAGCTCGGCGCGCAGATTGACCAGGTAGTCGTGTTCGGCCGCCTCGCGATCCTTCGCCGCCTGCCGGTTCTGGCTCATCATGATCACCGGCGCCTGGATGGCGGCGAGCGTCGAGAGCATCAGGTTGAGGAAGATGAACGGGTAGGGATCGAAGGCCCGGCTCATCAGGGCCAGGTTCAGCCCCATCCAGCCGACCAGCACCACCCCGAAGGCGATGATGAAGCCCCAGGAGCCGCCGACCGCCGCCACCCGGTCGGCCAGGCGGTCGCCGAAGCTGGCCCCCTCGCCCTTCACATGCCGGCCGAGGGCGGTCGGGGCCTTGTCGACCATCATGTCGATGACGCTGCGCTTGACCGGCGGCAGGGCCTCATAGGGCATGTCGAGGAGCTGGCGGGCGAGGGCGTCGCGGCGGCTGTCTGTCATCGGCGGTCTGATCCTGGCGCAATCGGTCGGAGATGACGCTGCGTCGCGCTTGACCGGCAAGCGCGATCCGCCGTCTCATCGGCGCAACAATAGGGACAGGGACGGGCGAATGAACGGGGCAAGCGGCCGCAAGGCGATTTTTATCACGGGTGCGGCCAGCGGAATCGGCCTGGCGGCGGCTAGGCGGTTCGCGAAGGAGGGCTGGTTCGTCGGCCTGTCGGACATCGACGCGGCGGGTCTGAAGGCCGCGCAGGCGGAGCTGGGCGCCGCCAACGCCAGCACCCATGCCCTGGATGTCCGCGACCGTCAGGCCTGGGACAACGCGCTGGGCGAATTCGGTAAGGCGTCGGGCGGGCGGATGGACGTGCTGCTCAACAACGCCGGCATCGCCCACTACGGCTTCTTCGAGGACCAGACCGACGACGAGTCGGACCGGCAGATCGACATCAACGTCAAGGGCGTGGTCAACGGCGCGCGGGCCGGCCTGCCCCTGCTGCAGGCGACAAAGGGATCGACCCTGATCAACGTCGCCTCCTGCGCCGGCCTGTTCGGGGCGCCGAAGATGGCTGTCTACTGCGCCAGCAAATTCGCGGTGCGCGGGCTGTCGGAGGCGCTGGACGCGGAGTGGTCGCGCCACGGCGTCGCGGTGCGCTGCATCATGCCCTGGTTCGTCGACACCCCGATCCTGCAGGCCGGGTCACAGGGCTCCAACGAGAAGATCTCCGACAGCATCCGGGCCGGCGGCTCGGAGGTCTACACCGTCGAGGAGGCCGCGGAGGTGATCTGGCAGGCGGCTCAGCCGACGACGAAGGAACTGCACCACATCGTCGGCAAGGCCGGCAAGCGCCTGCGCTTCGTCGCCCGCTTCATGCCCGGAACGGTCAGGAAGCAGCTGCGCTCTGCGGTTGGGGCTTCGTAGAGGCTTCGGCCTCGACCTTCGGGGCCTTGGCCGGCTTGGCGGCGGCGGGCCTGGGCGCCGAGGCGGGCTCGACCGGCTTGTGGGCCGGGCCGCCCATGCCGCCGGTCGCGCCGTCGACCATCTCCACCGCCGACGGCGTCACGGCCGTGGCGGCGATGAACACCACCTCGTCCGACTGCTTGACGCCGGCATAGGGGATCGGCTCGCCGGGCAGGCCGCTGGCGAACAGCGGGCGATCGCCGATCTGCGGGCCGGAGCGCTCGGGAGCCCGGTCGAAGGAGTCCGGCGCGCCGGGGCGGCCGCCGAAGCGGTAGAACAGGTGCAGGCCGACCTGGCCGACCTTGACCAGGCGCGGACCCCAGCTGGGCGAGACATAGATGGTGTGGAAGTGGGTGGCGTTGCCGACTTCGGCCATCACCGCGCCCGACAGCGCCCTGGTGGCCACGCGCTCGGCGCGGGCCCAGGCGCCGGGCTCGCGGCGCTTACCCATCGAGCCGTCGCAAGCGAAGCTGAACTGGCAGGTCCCGCCGCCGTAGGCGCGCTGGTAGACGACGCCGCAGATGGACTTGGGGAAGGCCGGGTGACGGGCGCGGTTGAGCACCACCTGGGCCACGGCCGCCTGGCCGGCCGGGGTCTCGCCGCGGGCCTCGTAGTAGACGGCCTGGGTCAGGCATTCGAGATCGCGCGAGGCGTCCAGCGCGCCGTCGAAGCGGAACGGGCGGGCGGCGGGCGAGCCGGAGCCGGTGATGAAGCTGGTCCGGAGCATCAGGGACTCGCCCTGACCGGAACGGGCGCGGCCGGCGTCGCGGCGCTCGAGCCGGGCGGCGAACAGGGCCGCCTGGCGGTCCCGCTGCGCGCCGCCGGCGCTGGTGAAGGGATCATGGCGACGGGCGATGGCCAGCGCCGAGTCGTCCATCCGGTCCACGACCCGCTGGAGATCCTGTTCCGCGTAGCCGCCCGAGGCGACGTCCGCGAGCTCGGAGACACGGGCGTGCGTTGAAGCCGCCTGAGCGTAGCCGCCCGCCAGATAGGCGCCGCCGAGAATGCCGCCCAGGCCCACGCCGAGAACGGATCCAGTCAATACGACGCTGACCAGCGCGCGCGCCTTCGCACGCGTCTGCGAGAGGAAAAACAACGGATTCGTGTCCTGTGCGGCGAGCGCGTCCCGCGCCCCGACTCGACGTCCGCACCACCCCTGAAACACGGTCGGAGAGGGTGGTCCGGACGGGAATTCGGCCTGTTCACGATAGGCCGAATTCCGCCTTGTACCGCGTTGTATGGCCCAATTGTGGCCGATTCGCAAGACGACGCTGCGTTGCAGCATGAATCGCCCGCCGCGCGACCGGCCCGGCGTCCGATGAATCCTTGCGAGTCAGTCACTTGCGCGGAACTGGACTGGCTCATGCTTCACCGCAGCATTTCGCGCCTTGCACGAACAGGCGTCGCACCTGTGGATGCCCGGTCGCACGCCCGGGCATTGCAACCCGTCCCGAGTGGAGTCACCGTAGGCGACTTGTCACCCTCAGCGAGGAAGCCGAATGCGACGGGCCCTTTCCTTGACAGCCGCTCCCCTGCTGGCCGGCCTGGCCCTGGCCATGGCCTCGCCGGCCGCGTCGGCGGACCTGCTCTATCCGGGCGGGACGGTGCTCAGCGAGAACGCCGCCGGAAAGCCGGTCTGGATACTGCAGGCCCACTGCGCCGGCCTGTACGGCGCGACCAGCAACGTCCTGACCCAGCGCGGCGACGCCGAGGGCGCCGGCGCGGCGAAAGCCCGGGGCGTCGACTTCTTCAACGACGCCATCGAGCGGCTGATGAAGGATCGCGGCATGACCCGCGCGGCGGCGTTCCAGACGGCGTTGATCGCCCTGGACGCCGGCCGCGACGCCGGCCTGAAGCAGATCCGCGACGGCGGCTTCGAAACGCGCTCCAGATGGAACGCCGCCCGCAGCCTCTGCCTCGACGTCGCCGACGTCTATCAGGGCATCCGCTACCGTTAGCCGTCCGCCCGCCGCGCTTTGGCTTGACCCCGACCGGCCCCGCGCCTCTTTGTGTGGCGGTAGACTGACGAGGAACTGACATGCGTTTGAGCGGGTTCGCCGGCCTGGTCGCCGGGCTGACTGTGGCGGCCCTGGCCTCACAGGCCGGAGCCCAGTCGTTCAGTCGTCGCATCGACCTGCTGCGACTGCAGGACGAGGCGACGGCGGCGGCCGCCGCCGTGTTCCAGACCAGCGGCAAGTCCTGCAACGCCGAGTTCGCCAGGCTGCGGACCTACTACGCCGATCCCCGCTTCGACCGCATGAACGTCGACACCCGCCGGACCACCCTGTTCGCGGTGATGGTCTGCGCGGAGTCGCGCGACCTGCCGTTCGCGGTCGAGGCCGCCAGGCGGCTGGAGCCGATCGCCAGAGAGCCGGTGGAAATCAGCGCCGTCCATTCGGTGCAGATCTCCGAGGCGCTTCAGCGCGGCGCCCGGGCCGAGGCCGCCCGCCTGTTCCTGGCCCTGACCGACAAGCAGCCCAGGGTGGTGGCGGGCTGGGACCCGGAGATGGTCAGCCCCTTCGCCGACTACATCGAGGGGGATCCGGAGCTGTCGCTGAGGGTGGCCGAGCGCCTGTCGACGCTGGACTGGACCAACGACGCCAGCCGGCGCGCAGCGCATAACGCCTGGGCCCTGTCCTGGGGCTGGCAGCTGGCCGACCGCGGCAAGCTGGCGGAGGCCGGCGCGGCGGTCGACAAGGCCGACGAACTCTATGTGCTGCTCATGGTCGCCGGCGACCGGCGCTTCGCCCAGGTCTGGGACCGCTACGCGCGGGAGAAGCGTTTCGACTGGACCGCCCTGGCCAACGCCCGGCTCGACCGCGCGACGACCGAGATGGCGGCAAGCCCTGACAGCCTGCGGCCGGCGGACGACATGATCGCGGCGCTGCGCGCCCTGGGCCGTCTGGACGAGGCCATCCAGGTCGGCGAGGCCTTCCGGGCCCGCCTCCAGGACGGCGAGGCCTTCGAGGATCTCGCCAGCCAGTCGGACAGCGTGCTCGTCGGCCTGGGCCAGGCGCTGTTCGAGGCCGGCCGCTACAGCGAGGCCGAGGCGGTGTTCACCGAGGCGATCAGGCTCGGCGAACCGGAGGAGTCCGGCGACGTCGCCGTCGACGCGCGCCTGGCCTGGGCCGGCCGGCTGATCGACCTGTCCCGCCCCCGCGAAGCGCTGGCGGCGCTGGCGCCGATAGGCGAGACGCAGGTCACCCCCTACGGCCGGCTGTGGGTCGATTCGCAGCGGGCCTGCGCCCAGGCGGCTATCGACCCGAAGGCGGCGGCGGCCGGCATCATCGGCCTGGAAAAGGAGCGCCAGGAAAACCCGGCGGCGCTCAGCCAGGCGCTGATCTGCACCAACCGCCTGGACGAGGCGGCGGCGCTGATGATCGAGCGGCTGCGCGACCCGCGCCACCGGTCCGGCGCGCTCGACCCCTACTGGGTGACCCGCGCCCCCGCCACGACGCCGGCCGGGCTGGCCGAGTTCGAACGCCGCCGCCAGCGGGTGCTGAGCAACCCGGCCGTCCTGGCGGCGCTGGACGTCGCCGGCCGCAAGGTCGAGGCCCCTCTGGCCGGCGACTACTGGGGTGGCTTCTGACCTGACGGCGGCGGATCGCCGCTGCCCTTGCGGCGCGGCATGACGTGCGGATCGATCTTCGGCAGGGTCCGGCGAAGGCCCCGTTAACCATTCTTAAACCTGTTGAGTTCCCGTTTCGTTCGAATGGCGCTGGCCGTCAGGCCTTGAATTGGCGAGGCATTCCGGAGGTCCGAAGAGGCGGTCGCGCCGCGCGCGAACCGCCGTGTTCGCGGACTGTTCGATTTCGGGAGAACGCTTCTCCCTTCCTCCTCGATGGAGGAAGGGCCGGGGATGGTGGTGTAGCTACGGCGGTGCGGAGAAGGCTCTGTGGGCGCGGGCGCCTCGCCGAGCCCTTCCTTGACCTCAGCGGCCACACCACCACCCAACCCTCCTCCATCGAGGAGGAGGGCTCTCGCGGGCAGCCTCGCCGGCCTCTTCACCCCACACCCCGCTCATGCGCCAGCAGCCAGCGCTTGCGCTCCAGCCCGCCGCCGTAGCCGGTCAGGCTGCCGTCGGCGCCGATCACCCGGTGGCAGGGGATGACCAGGCCGACCGGGTTGGCCCCGTTCGCCAGGCCCACGGCCCGCACCGCCGCCGGCCGGCCGATTCGCGCCGCCAGGGCGCCGTAGGTCGAGGTCGTCCCGGCCGGGATGTCGAGCAGCGCCCGCCAGACCGTCTTCTGGAAGTCGGTCCCGATCACGGTCCAGGGCACGCGGCCCAGCGCCGCCATATCGCCGGCGAAATAGGCGTCCATCTCCGCCCGAACGCCGGCCGGCGCGGCGCCGTGCTCGACCGGAACGCCGCTGTACCACCGCTTCATCAGCCGGGCCGTGCGCGGGCTGTCGGTGTCGAAGTCGAGCAACCGGACGGCGCCGACCTCATCGGTGAACAGCTGCAGCGGCGCGATCGGCGAGGCCAGCAGCGAGCGGACCAGCCGCCGGGGGCGGTCAGGCGGCGGCGCGGGCATCTGTCTTCACCTTCGCCGGGGCCGGCGCCTGGGGATCGGACGCCCAGAGGTGCAGGGCGGCATAGGCCCGCCAGGGCCGCCAGGCCTCGGCCCGGGCCAGCAGCTGGGCGGGCGTCGGCCGCACACCCTCGGCGTCGGCCAGCGCCCGCATCAGCCCGACATCGGCGGCGGGGAAGGCGTCCGGCTCGCGCAGCTGGCGCATGGCGATGTACTGCGCCGTCCATTCGCCGATGCCGGGCAGCGCGCGCAGGGCGGCGACCGCCGCCTCGAGGCTGGCGCGCGGGCCGAACAGGTTCGGGTCGGCGGCGACGGCGGCGGCCAGACCGCTGATCGCCCGGGCCCGGGCGCCGGGCATCAGGCCGTGGGACGCGATGTCGGCGGCCGCCAGCCGGTCGGCCGACGGAAAGGCGTGGGTCAGCCCCTCCCCCGCCCACTCCGGGGGCAGCGGCTCCCCGTACTCGGCGGTCAGCCGCCCGGCCAGCTTCACCGCCGCCGGCACGGTGATCTGCTGGCCGAGGATGGCGCGCACGCCCAGCTCCAGCCCGTCCCAGGCGCCCGGCGCCCGCAGGCCCGGCCGCGCCGCGACCATCCGGGCCAGGTCGGGATCGCGCGACAGATGGGCGGCGATGGTCTCCGGGTCGGCGGTCAGGTCGAACACCCGCCGCACCCGTGACAGGATCGACGGCAGGGCGGTCAGCTTCGGGAACCGGACCCGCACCGCCAGCCGGTCGTCGCCCGCCGGACTCACGGCCACCACGCCCATGGCCCCGTCCAGGGCGATGGTCCGGGCATAGCGCCCGGCCGTCACCACCTCGACGCCCGGAATGGCCCGCGCGGCGAGGAAGCCGATCATGCCGTCCCAGTCGTAGGGCGGCCGGTAGCGCAGCATCAGGGTCACCGCCCCCTGCTCCCCGGCCCGCGCCGTCGTCCTGCGCCGCAAGGCCAGCGGCGGGCGGTCGTAGAGCCGCTGGAAGGTCTCGTTGAAGCGCCGCACGCTGCCGAACCCGGCGGCCAGCGCCACCTGGGCCATCGGCAGGTCGGTCTCGTGGATCAGCTGCTTGGCCAGCAGCACCCGCCGCGTCTGCGCCACCCCGACCGGCGAGGCGCCCAGATGCTGGCGGAACAGCCGCCGCAGCTGCCGCTCGCCGACGCCCAGCCGGGCGGCGAGGCCGTCGACATCGCCTGCGTCCAGCGCGCCCTGCTCGATCAGCGCCAGGGCCCGCGACACGGTGTTCGAGCTGCCCCGCCAGGCGCCCATGTCCGGCGCCGTCTCCGGCCGGCAGCGCAGGCAGGCGCGGTAGCCGGCCTCCTCGCAGGCGGCGGCGGACGGATGGAAGGTCATGTTCTCACGCCTGGGCGTCCGTGCCGGACAGACCGGCCGGCAGTAGATCCCCGTCGAGCGCACGCAGCCGAAGATCCGCCCGTCCCAGCGCGGGTCGCGAGTCAGCACCGCGCGGTAGCAGGCGTCCTGATCCAGATCGATGGGGGTGGTTTCCATGGAGGGATCATCGGCGGACAGGGGGCAGGAGTCTCGCGGTTTTCGGACTCGGTTGG
>JBEIDC010000101.1:0-11283 GCA_040383665.1 Caulobacter sp. | reverse complement strand
GACCCAGATCCTCCGGCGACCCATGCGGTCGGGCGCCCAGCTTCACGGCCCGGGCGAAGACGGCCTCCAGATCATCGACCTCGAACGCCACGTGTGAGTAGCCGAGGTCCGAGACTGGCCGGTCATCGGAGCGGGCGACCGTTTCCGGGCTGAGATACTGCCAGAACTCGAGCGCCAGATTGCTGCCGCGGACCCAGGCGGCGAGCACATCGACGCCCGTCAGTCCGGTCACCCGGTCGTAGCGTTCGCTGCCGCGCAGACGCGGGCTGAACTGCGGCTCCACGCCGAGCAGTGCGGCGTAGAACCCGACGAGCCGTTCTAGGTCGTGGGTCGCGAACGCGACATGGCCCATCCAGCTGGCGGGTTCGGCCTGGGCGAACGGCGCGCCTTCGGTTTCGATCACCGCTCCGTCGCGCGAGCGGCCGTAGGCGTAGAGGAAGCCCGTGCCGAGGTCGACCGGCGACTCTGGGAAGCTGAAGCCCTGAGGGATAAGGCTGGCATACAGGTCATCGATCGAGCGGCCCTGGGCGCAAATATGGGTGATGCCCGGCGCGTTGACCGGCGGGCTGGATGGAGCGCCCGGAGCGGGAACGGCGAACTCGAACAGTTCCAGGCAGGCGTTGACACCCTTGAGCAGCGCTACCTTCGCGGACACCGCGGGCAGGCCCATCAGACGGCGTGCCTGGTCTGTGTTCTCGACCGTGAAGCGGGCGATCTCGGTCAGCCCGGCGACCGCGCCGTAGTCCGCCACGGCCTGGTCCAGATTGCTGACTGACAGGCCGACGTGATGCACGCCCTTGATCATTGAAACGTCCTTTCCCCTCCGACCTACTGTTCTATTATACAAATAGTCAATAGCATCGATCCGGGTCGTCCGAGTCGGGCGGTGGTCCCGGTGGAGTCGGCATGGCGCGGTCAGGGTTGGGTCAGGAGAGGGCGGCGGTGCGCGACAGCCGGGCCTCGCTGGCTGGCCGGACGCGCCCGGGTTCGGAGCGCCAGCCATGACCGTGTTTTGCGTCGCAGACAGCCGCTGTGCGTTGGGCGAGGGCCCATGTTGGGATCCGCGGGACGGGCGGCTTTGGTGGGTCGATATCCTCGCCCGGTGTGTCCATTGGCTCGACCCAGTCACCGGCGCGGCTGGCGCGCTCTCGTCAACCGATCAGATCACGGCGCTGGGGCTGAGGCGCGGCGGCGGCTTCGTCGCGGCCACCCCTGCCGGCGCGGGGGTGTTCGACCCCGCGTCCGGCGCGTTCACACTGCGCTGGCCTACGCCCGATGAGCCCGCCGACAACCGCAGCAATGACGGAAACGTCGGGGCGGACGGCAGCTTCTGGTTTGGCACGATGCAAGCCCGTGCGGCCCGGCGGTCGGGCGCGGTCTACCAGGTCCTGCCGGACTGGACCGGCCGTCGCGTCGTCGAGCGCTGGGGCATCGTCAATACTCTGCGCACCTCGCCGGACGGACGGCGGCTCTACCTGGCGGACTCGATGGATCAGCGAATTTTCGCGGTCGATATCACGCCCGATGGCCTCGGCCTCCGCCACGAGTTCGCAGGGACGATGGGTCAGGCCGCCACGCCCGATGGATCGGCGGTCGATTCAGAAGGCTTCCTTTGGAACGCCCAGTGGGATGGCTGGCGCGTCGTTCGCTATGCCCCCGATGGCCGGCTGGACCGGGTGATCGATCTGCCGGTGCAGCGGCCGACCAGCTGCACGTTCGGAGGACCGGGCGGGACCACCCTGTTCATCACCAGCGCCCGCGACGACCTCACCGACGCCCAGCTGTCCACCCAGCCGCTGGCGGGCGGCGTGTTCGCGGTCGCGCTGGACGTCGCCGGCGCCGCGCCACTCTACTTTGAAGGATAGCGAGGGATGCAGCTCGGCGTTTGCTACTACCCCGAACAATGGCCGCGCGCCTGGTGGGCCGACGACGCCCAGCGCATGGTCGAGACCGGGATCTCCCTGGTCCGCATCGGCGAATTCGCCTGGAGCCGGATCGAGCCGCAGCCCGGCCGGTTCGACTGGGACTGGCTGGATGCGGCGGTCAAGACCCTGCACGCGGCCGGCCTGAAGGTCGTGATGGGCACGCCCACGGCGACTCCGCCCAAATGGCTGGTCGACCGGCTTCCCGACATGCTGGCCGTCGATGCGTCGGGCCGACCCCGCAGGTTCGGGTCCAGGCGGCACTACTGCTTCTCGCACGAGGGCTATCGGGCCGAATGCGCGCGCATCGTCGAGGCCATGGCCCGTCGCTATGGCGATCATCCGGCGGTGACGGCCTGGCAGACCGACAACGAGTACGGCTGCCATGACACCACGATTAGCTATTCCGCCGCCGCCGCGGGGCGCTTCCGGCTCTGGCTGGCGCGACGCTACGGCGATATCGCGACGCTGAATGCGGCTTGGGGCGGGGTGTTCTGGTCCCAGGACTACCGCACCTTCGACGAGATCGACCCGCCCAACCTGACGGTGACTGAAGCCAACCCCAGCCACCGGCTGGACTACAACCGGTTTGCGTCAGACGAGGTGGTCAGCTTCAACCGTCTGCAGGTCGGCATCCTGCGCCGGCATTCGCCGGGCCGAGACATCACCCACAACTTCATGGGCTTCTACACTGAGTTCGACCATTTCGCGGTCTGCCGGGACCTCGATGTCGCCACCTGGGACAGCTATCCGCTCGGCTTCCTCGAGCAGTTCTGGTTCAGCCCCGAGGACAAGGCGCGCTACCTGCGTCAGGGCCATCCGGATATCGCCGCCTTCCATCACGACCTGTACCGCGGCTGCGGCCAGGGGCGCTGGTGGGTAATGGAGCAGCAGCCGGGGCCGGTGAACTGGGCCGGGTTCAATCCCGCGCCGCTGCCCGGGATGGTTCGCGCCTGGACCTGGGAGGCCTTCGCGCATGGAGCGGAAGTCGTCTCCTATTTCCGCTGGCGCCAGGCGCCGTTCGCCCAGGAGCAGATGCACGCCGGCCTCAACCGGCCCGACCGCACGGAGGACACGGGCGGCCGCGAGGCGCGCCAGGTCTCGGCCGATCTCGCCCGCGTGGGTGATCCTGGTCCCCGGGGTCCATCCCCCGTGGCGCTGGTCTTCTCCTACGAGGGTGACTGGGTCACCGGGATCCAGCCGCAGGGCCAAGGCTTCCGCGCGCTGAAGGAGGCCTTCGCCTGGTACTCTGCGCTGCGTCGCCGGGGACTGGATGTGGACATCGTACCTCCGGGCGCCGACCTGTCGGCCTACGCTCTGGTGGTCGCGCCCTGTCTGCCGATCCTGTCGCCCGAGGCGCTGGCCGCGTTCGAGGGCTGCGGCGCTGTCATTGTCTTCGGAGCCCGCGCGGGGTCGAAGACGCATGACCTGCATATTCCCGCCGGCTTGCCGCCTGGCGACCTGTCGGCGCTCCTGCCGATGCGGGTGTTGCGCGTCGAAAGCCTGCGCCCCGGCACGCCCCTGGCGGTGACGACCGCGGCCGGGGTCTTCGCCGGCGAGGCCTGGCGCGAGGACGTTGAGACCGACGCCCTGGTCCTCGGCCGGTTCGATGACGGCGGTCCGGCCTGGCTTCGGTCCGGCCGATGCGACTACCTCGCCTGTTCGCTGGACGCGGCTTTGCTGGACGTCGTCCTGGCGGATGCGGCGGATCGCGCGGGACTTGCGACGGCGCTCCTGGCCGAAGGCGTCCGCGTCAGTTGTCGGGGCGATCTCGTCCTTGCGGTCAACTACGCGCCCGAACCGCGCCTGGCCCCCGCCCCTGATGACGCGGTGTTCCTCGTCGGCGGTCGGGAGCTCCCGCCCGCTGGCGTTTCGATCTGGCGCCCGGGATGAGTGACGATGACGCGCTACGGGCCGTTGCGCCCGGCGCACATTGCGGGATGATGGCGGACTCTCGCCGGATGATCTGAATGACGCTCGCTGAACCTCGTAAACGCACCCGACTGGCCCCGGAAGTCCGTCGATCCCAGATCCTGGATGACGCCGCGCAGCTAATTCTGGAGGAGGGGTTATCAGCGGTGTCGATGGAACGGCTCGGGCGGGAAAGCGGGGTCAGCAAGGCGCTGGTCTACAACTACTTCCCGAGCAGGGAGGTCCTTCTGGCCTCGCTGCTGCACCGAGAGCAGGCCGACCTCGACAGCCGTGGGATAGAGCGGGCGCTTGAGGCGAAGTCCTACGAAGAGCTCATCCGGCAGACAACCCGGGTCTATCTTGAGCACACCAGCGAGCGCGGCGCCCTGATCCAGACCCTGCTCGCTGATCCGTCGGTGGCCCGACTGATGGAGGCCGAGTCCGCTGCGGGGCTTGAGCGCACCGTCCGCTACTTTGTCCGCGAGACGCGGCGTGAGTACGGGCTCAGCCGCGAGATGGCGTTGCTCGCGGTGCAGATGCTGATGGCCATGACCGACCGCGCCGGAAAACTGGTGGCCGAAGGGCAGGTCGACATCCCCACGGCTGAGGAGATGTGCGTTCAGATCATTACCGGAGGCGCGAAGCAGCTGGCGGCGAGGCTTGGCCCGACTATTGACGAATAATATAATAGAAGCCATTCCGGACGGGGCCAGGTCTCGGTCGCGATCTTCAGGGAAGGCTCTCCTTTGTCTCGCAAGCCGCTGCGAAGCGTACGCACCTACGGAAAACTGGACCGCGACGGCTTCATCCATCGCAGCTGGATGAAAAGTCAGGGTCTGCCGGACGACGCGTTCGACGGCCGACCTGTCATCGGCATATGCAACACCTGGTCCGAGCTGACGCCCTGCAACGCAGGCCTGCGCGACCTGGCGGACCATGTGAAGCGCGGCGTCTGGGAGGCTGGCGGACTCCCGCTCGAGTTTCCGGCGATGTCGTTGGGCGAGACCCAGATGCGGCCGACCGCGATGCTGTTCCGCAACCTGCTGGCTATGGAGGTCGAGGAGTCGATCCGTGGCAACCCGATCGACGGGGTCGTTCTGCTGGGCGGCTGTGACAAGACGACGCCCGGCCAGCTGATGGGCGCGGCCAGCGTCGATCTACCAACCATGGTGGTTTCCTCGGGGCCGATGCTCAACGGCAAGTTCCGCGGCAAGGATATCGGCTCGGGCACCGACGTCTGGAAGTTCTCGGAAGCCGTCCGGGCTGGCGAAATGACGCTGGCCGATTTCATGGCCGCCGAGCGCGGCATGTCGCGTAGCCATGGCGTCTGCATGACCATGGGTACGGCCTCCACCATGGCCAGCCTGGTCGAGGCGCTGGGCCTCAGTCTGCCGGAAAACGCCGCCCTGCCGGCGGTGGACGGGCGCCGCGCGACCCTGGCCCACCTGACCGGCCGGCGGATCGTGTCACTGGTCCGCGACGATGTGCGGATGTCGGCGATCGCCTCCCGCGCGGCGTTCGAGAACGCCATCCTGACGCACGCGGCGATCGGCGGCTCGACCAACGCGGTGCTGCACCTGATCGCCCTGGCCGGCCGGTTGGGCGTGCCACTGATGCAGGATGACTTCGATCTTCTGGGACGGGACATTCCCCTTCTCGTCGATCTTATGCCGTCCGGCCGCTTCCTCATGGAGGACTTCTGCTACGCGGGCGGCGTACCGGCGGTGCTCAAGGCCCTCGGTACGCACCTGCGCGGCGGGGCCGTCACGGTCGCCGGGGTCACCCAGGCGGAGATCGCCGACATGGCCCGTTGCGACAACCCCGACGTCATCCGGTCGCTGGAGGCGCCGGTCGCCGCAAACTCGGGGCTTTGGGTATTGCGCGGCAACCTCAGCCCTGGCGGGGCGATCATGAAGCCCAGCGCCGCTTCCCCGGAACTGCTGGTCCATACCGGCCGCGCAGTCGTGTTCGAGTCGATCGAGGACTACAAGGCGCGCATCGACAGCCCGGATCTGGACGTCGACGAAACCTGCGTCCTGGTGCTCAAGGGCTGCGGGCCGAAGGGCTACCCGGGCATGCCGGAGGTCGGCAACATGGCCCTGCCGGCCAAGCTACTGGCGAAGGGCGTGCGCGACATGGTCCGGGTGTCTGACGCCCGGATGAGCGGCACCGCCTTTGGCACAGTGATCCTTCACGTCAATCCGGAGGCCGACGCGGGCGGTCCGTTGGGGCTGGTCCGCGACGGCGACCTGATCGCGCTCGACGGTCCGTGCCGCAGCATCAATCTGCTGGTTGATGAGGCTGAGCTTGAGCGTCGTCGTGCTGACCCGGACCTCGCCCGCCCTGCCTCCCCCTATGTGCGGGGCTGGGCGAAGCTGTACGTCGACACGGTGCTGCAGGCCGATCGGGGCTGCGATCTTGATTTCCTTGTCGGTGCCAGCGGCGAGGCCGTCAGCCGCGAGTCCCACTGATGGGCCCCTACGCCGACTATCCAAGTCTCAAGGGGCGGCACGTCTTCATTACGGGCGGGGCTACCGGGATTGGCGCCGCGCTCGTCGAGGCGTTCGCCGGACAGGGCGCCGTCGTGACGTTCGTGGACGTGGCAAGGGCGGCGGGAGTGGCGCTGTCCACCCGCTTGGGAGCGCGCGTCACCTTCGAAGCCTGCGACGTCACGCGGCCCGAGGCGCTGGAAGCCGTCCTCGAAGGCTCTGCCACGAGACGCGGCGCAATAACTGTCCTGGTCAACAATGTCGCCAACGACCAGCGCCGGCCCGCCGCCGAGACCGACGCTGCGGCCTGGCGGGCCGGCCTGGCGGTCAATCTTGACCCGACCTTCCTCGCCGCGCGCGCCGTACAACCGGGTATGAAGGCGGCGGGCGGGGGCTCCATTATCAACTTCTCATCGATCAACGCCCTGCTGGGACCTGCGGACCTGAGCGCCTACACAGCGGCCAAGGCAGCGGTGATCGGACTCTCAAAGTCGTTAGCCCGCGAGTGGGGCGTCGATGGTATCCGCGTCAACGCCGTGTCGCCTGGCTGGGTCGTGACAGAGCGCCAGCTGGCGCTATGGCTGACGCCCGAGGCCGAAACAGCCTGGATGGAACAGGTTGCGCTCAAGCGGCGCATCCAGCCGGACGACGTCGCCCGGCTGGTGCTGTTCCTGGCGGCCGACGATAGCGCCCTGATCACCGGCCAGAACCTGGTCATCGACGGCGGTCGGACGTGACGGCGTGGCTGCTCTGCGACTGGGGCACCACCAACGTCAGGGCCTGGCGAGTCGAGGACGGCGTCGCCCGCGCCATGGCCAGCTTCCCTCTCGGCGTGTCGCGCATCGGCTCCGGCCAGGTCGAGGCGCGGCTGGACGCCGACGTTCGTCCCGCGCTGGAGGCTGAAGGCCTGCCGGTTCTGCTCGGCGGTATGGCGGGATCGAACCTCGGCTGGACGGCGGCGCCCTATGTCGATTGTCCGGCGACCCTCGGGTCTTTGGAAGCGGCTGTCATCAGGCCAGCCCCTGGCGTCTGGATCGCGCCGGGCGTTCGGACCCGCAGCGCCGATCACGGTCCGGATGTGATGCGCGGCGAGGAGCTCCAGGTCTTCGGCGCGCTGGCCCGGACGACAGAGCCGCGCCTCCTGTGCCTGCCCGGTACCCATGCGAAATGGGTGCGCGTCGAGGACGGGCGGATCATCGATTTCGTCACCGTCATGACCGGCGAACTGTTCGCGGTCCTCAACACTCACAGTGTTCTCGCTGCGGAAGGTGATCCCGGCGATGCCGCCGGCTTCGCGGCCGGCCTGGCCGCGGCCGGGGAGGGGGGCGATCTATCCGCCCGCCTGTTCGGCGTTCGCGCGCGGCGCCTCACGGGAGATCTCCCGCCCGGGCAGGACCCCGCGTTCCTGTCGGGTCTGCTGATCGGCGCCGACGTGGCGGCCGGGCCCCGGCTGCTTGGCGCGACCACCGACATGCCGGTGACCCTGATCGGTGACACAGCCCTGTGTGCCGCCTATCGCCAGGCCCTGGCCGGACGGGGGCGGGCCAGCGAGATCCTGGATGGCGACGCCGCCGCGCTCAATGGCCTGATGGCCCTTGTGGAAAGGATCCGCTCATGACGATCGACGAGGCGCTCGACGCCTTGCCCCTGATCGCCATCGTCCGGGGCGTGACTCCCGACGAGGCTGTGGCCGTGGGCGAGGCCCTGTACGCCGGCGGCGTCCGAGCGATGGAAGTCCCGCTCAATTCGCCCGATCCGCTGGAGAGCATCAGTCGCCTGGTGCGCCGCTTCGGCAAGACCATGGCGGTCGGGGCCGGAACGGTGCTGACCGTCGATCAGGTCGAATCGCTGCATGCGATCGGCGGCGGCTTCGTGGTCTCGCCCAACGCCGATGTCGCCGTCATCGCCCGGACTTTGGCGCTGGGTCTGGAGTCGTTGCCGGGCGTCGCTACCGCCACCGAGGCTTTCAGCGCGGTCGCCGCCGGCGCGCGGTTTCTCAAACTGTTCCCGGCGTCGACCTATGGGCCGGGGCATCTCAGGGCCTTGAAGGCCGTTCTTCCCGGCGCCGTGAAGGTTCTCGCGGTCGGCGGAGTGGGCCCGACGCAGATGGCGGACTGGCGCGCTGCCGGGGCTGCTGGCTTCGGCCTGGGATCGGAGCTCTATACCCCGGGCCTGTCCCCCGACCAGGTCGCCGCCCGCCTGGCTGACTGCGTGGCCGCCACCGGCTGATCCGCCCGCAATTCATTATTGACGAAACATATAATAGTTGACGGCGGTGGCGGGAAACAGCACCTTGGCGACGTGACCCGGAGGTGGGTTGACCACAGCGCCTCCACATCGCCTGTCCTCGATCCGCCTTGCGCAAAGGCTTCTCGCCCCGGCCTCGCGCCGGGGCTTTTTTTGACCAAGACAGCCCGGAGACGCCTTCCATGCACGGCCTGATATCGCCCCTTCTCGCGACGGTTCTCCTCTCCACCGCGACGCCGGCGCTCGCCTGCGGGGCTGCGGTCGACGCGCCGGAACTGGCCCGCGCCGGCGCTGCGCCCGTCGGCGTCATGACCATCCCGGTGACGGTTTCGAGTCGACCGGACCTGCCGGTGTCAAACCTGCTGACAGGCCGTATCGTCAGGGCGGACCGGACGCTGAAGGTCACCCTCTGGTACCCGGCCGCCAGCGGCTCCGGAGTCGGCGCGGCCGCGCCGAAGGCCTATGAGGGTCGCGTCCGCCGTCCGGGTCAGCCGGACGCCGTGTTCGAGATTCCCGGGTGTGCGTACCCGGGCGCGGCGCCGCTCAAAACTGCGGCGCCACTGGTCGTCTTCTCCCACGGGTATGGCGGCTGGGCGACCTATACCGCCGATCTCGCCGAGAGCCTGTCGTCCCATGGCTACGTCGTCGCGGCGATTGATCATGAAGACCCGCCGTTCCAGGATGCTGGGGGCTTCGCCCTGTCCTTCGCTAACGTCGCGGCGAACCGGGCGCGCGATCAGCAGGCCGTCATCGCGCGGCTACGCGGGCTGGCCCATGACCCGGACTTCGCGTTGGCGGGGGCGTTCGATGCCGACCGTCTGGCGCTGATCGGCTATTCGATGGGCGGCTTTGGCGCGCTCGCCACGGCCGGTGCGGGTTACGATCCCGACAGCCCCTTCTACCGCCGTATCCCGGGCGACCTGCTAACCAATCAGGCCGAGGGGCGGGCGCAGCCGGCGGAGGGCCTGAAGGCCTTGGTGCTGATCGCGCCGTGGGGCGGTCAGACGGCGAACCGAAGCTGGTCGGCCGAGGCATTGGCCCGCGTTGCGGCGCCGACGCTGATGATCGTCGGCGACCAGGACGATGTCGCCGGGTATGCCGATGGCGCGCAGGGCATCTTCGAAGGGTTGACCGGGGCAGACCGGCGGATGCTGGTCTTCGCCGACGCCCGTCACAACCTCGTTGGCGCTGACGCCCCGGCGGCGGCGCGAACAGCCTTCTCCTCGTTTGAGGGCTTCGAGGAGCCCGTCTGGCGCAAGGACCGACTTCGCGCGATCAGCGCCCACTTCATCGTCGCATTTCTGGACCTTACACTGAAGGGCGACGCCGATCGTGCGGACTATCTGAAGCCTTTGCCGCCCGGCGGTGTCGCCAAGGGGTTCTCGAAGCGTTGGTCGCTTGGCTTCAGCCTGCGTCGGCATCCTTCCGCCCAGCCGTAAACACCCGGTCGGCGAAGGCGGCGATCATTGCGGTCACAGACTCGGCGCGTTCGCGCTGCAGCCAGTGTCCCGCGCCCTCAAACATTCGGATAGTCAGATCCGGCGCCAGGGCCCGATGGCGTTCAGCGAGGCTGGGCAGAAGCGCCTCGTCCTGATCGCCCCATAGAAGTTCTACCGGACAGGTTACCGGTCCCGTCGCCCCGGTCGGCGCGCCGTCCTCCATCGGGTTCGCCCGGTACCAGTTGAGCGCGCCGGTCAGGGCGCCGGGGCGCGACAGAGCTTCAATATAGGCGGCTTCATCGGCATCGTCAGACAGTCCCATGGACCGGAGACGATCAAGCATGCCGCGCAGCGCGCGGTAGTCGTGAGCTTCGAACAGACCCTCGGCGCCAGGCTCTCTCAGGCGCGGCATATAGGCTGACGCCCGCCGTTGGGCCGGGTCGTCTTGCAGGGCTGCGGCAAGGATGGCGGGATGCGGCGCGCTTAGTACACACAGGCCGGCGAGTCGCTCCGGGCGCTTGGCCGCATAGGTCCAGGCCACGGCGCCGCCCCAGTCATGGCCAACCAGCAGCACCGGCCCGTCGCCGGCCTGGGAGTCCAGGATGTCGTCCAGGTCGGCGGCCAACCGGTCGAGCCTGTAGGCAGAGATGTCCTTCGGCTTGCCGGACAGATTGCAGCCGCGGCCGTCGGGCGCGATCACCGTGAAGCGCTGCGACAGGGTCTCGATCTGCGCCCGCCAGCCCCGCCAGTAGTCCGGAAATCCATGACACAGCACGATCACCGGCCCTGATCCGCCCCGCTTCAGATGCAGGCGGCAGCCGTCCGAGGCTGCAAGCGTGAGGCTGATGGTCAAGGCGTGCGCCCGCTCTCTGTTAGAAGCTTCGTCAGTAGCGATACTGTCCGATCACGCCAGCCGTCAATCGGCCCCCTGTCTTGCTGGCGCCATCCGCTCGCACCGCTATTGACGACATGAATAATAATGCTTGACGCGCTCGCGCCCGCCCGCTTACCTCTATTGACTAACAATACAATAGCGGTGCGGTCAGCGCCCGCCGAAGGGGAGGGATTCAATGAATACCTGGACATCACGTTCAAAGAGCATGCTCGCCGGCGCCTCGGTCATGGCCCTGTGCGCGGCGGCGATTTTCGGCCCGACGGTCGCGTCGGCTGCGGAGTCCACGCCGGCGGCGACCGGGGTTGAAGCGATCATCGTGACGGCGCAAAAGCGCGAGCAGGCCCTGCAGGACGTTCCGCTGGCCGTGAGCGCCTTTTCGG
>JBEIDC010000100.1:0-11373 GCA_040383665.1 Caulobacter sp. | reverse complement strand
TTTCCTACAAGCGGCACCGGTTTCCGCCCAATCGCCGCGCCAATCCATTCAATTAGAACCAGCGCCCCGACTTGTTCGGCCTTGACCCCCGGTCGCTAACTCGCGGGCGCGTGAAGTTTGGACCATGCGCGGTTTCCCTCGCCTACCAAGCGAAGTTACGAACCGCCCCCCCCCCCGGGCGGTCCCGGGGTGGGCCAGCCGTCCGAGCCGGTCGCAACCGTCCTGCGATGACCGAACTGCTCGGCCGTACGGGCCTGATGGCAGTCGGCGCAGAGGCAGCGGATGTTGCTGTCCTCGTCCGAGCCACCTTGGGTCAGCGGTACGATGTGGTCGGGCACGGTGGCCTCCCGTATCCGACCCTTCGCAGCACAGTCCCGGCAGAGCGGCTCAGCTCGTAGTCGCCTCAGGCGTTGGACGACGGCAGCTCGTCCGCGCAGACGGTCCGCCATCACCTGACCCCTGGGGAACGACGACCGTCTGACCGTGATCTCTGGTCGCAGTTCCGAGGTTTCTATTTCGGATATCTACGACCGGCTCACCACCCCGTCAAACAATAATCCAACGATTACAGCATTTTGCGGGAACCCTCCCGCACCAGGCCGAAGAGATGTCCAAGCCAACGATGCCACATTCCTTCATCATCGACGCGCCACTGAAGGAAGGGGAGGCGTCGCCGCACGGCGCCTCTCCCCCTTTAGGGGGACGGCCTTTCCGACGTCGTTCCGACGAACACCTCGAGGCCTTCCGACCGTCATCGACAGCATCGATCCGGACTATGAAATGCGGGTAATTGCTTGTGGCGATCGGTGGCTAGGGCGGGCTGGTCGAGGTGATCGATCTAGCGTCGATCTGCTGCAAAGCAGGGCTATGCTGCAAGCTGCACCTCCCCCTTTAGGGGGAGTGCCGCGTGCAGCACCTGATGCAGCACCCCGTGCAGCGCTTTGCAGCGCTTTGCAGCACCCTTTGCAGCAGACTGCTGCCTCATGATTTTGGACGTTGCAGCATGTTGCAGCAGGCCGCTGCACAGGGTTTTGGGGGCTTTGCAGCGTGTGCAGCAGATCAGCCTCCAACCCCTCTTTACCCGTCGAACGCCCGGTTAGCGGCGGGATGCCTTCGACCGCTCCCGACCCGTTGCGGACTCACGCCGCTGACTGTCATCATTGATCTATCCACCGGCCGAGCGAGAGGCCGGGTTGAGCGGAGCGGTTATCGTGACATCGGATCCCGGTAAGATTCAGTCGATGGCAGCCGCCTATACCGCCGCCTGGAACACCGGTCGCCCCGAGGCCGTCGCGGACTTTTTCGCTCCGGAAGGGCAGATCATCATCAATGGTGGAACCCCGTGGACGGGCAGAGCGGGCGTTGCGGAGATGGCTTCAGGCTTCTTCGCCGATGTCCCGGACCTTTTGCTCTTATGCGACGGCGTCCGCTTTGCAGCTGGTCACGTTGCCTACCTCTGGACCTTCACGGGGACCCACGCGGGAACCGGCAAACCATTGAAGGTGGTTGGCTGGGAAGAATGGGGTCTGGCGGCATCGGGCCTGGTCAGCCTCTCCCGCGGTTGGTTTGATGCTGAGAGCTACGCGCGCCAGACGGCGACGCGTGAGTCTTAGAGGTTCGCTAGCGCCTCAAAGCGATCCCACCCCTCCCCCTTTCGGCCGGGCCCTCCCCAAAACAAAGGCGCGCTATCGCTCCGTCTTGGAAGACGCTGGCCGCCCCTGGCGGCCACTACGGCGATCCAATCCCGCACCGCTCGAAGGCCGCAGGATCAGTCACAACGCTGCGGTCTTGCCGGCCAGTTCGTTGACGGACTTGCTCAGAGCGTCCTCGAAGGTCTTGGCGGTGGCCGCGCCCCGGAAGGCGCTGGCGCCGAGGGTCTAGCCATTGCGGCTGCTCAGCAGTCCGGTGCCGCTTCCCACCCGGGCCAGCGGCCACCTACGCCGCACAAACAGGCCGAACATATGTCCGCACCCTGCAGATCCACCCCTCAAACGCAAACTACCCCTCGCAGGTCAAGCGCCGTCCACAGATGTCAGTACCCAGCTGGCCGTGAGGGCGGCCAGTCCGAGCATCGCGAGTCACGAAATCACCGGTTGATGTCCTGCACTTGCGAAGATTGGGAGGCTTCCCTCTGGGCGGCCGCGTCTTGACCTGCATCAACCTCGCCGTTGCCGAGATCCCGGCGGAGCTGCGCGATCAGGGCCTCTCGCGCCGCGTCGTCGGGTGCCCGCTCCAGGACCTCACCGAGCCTCAGAAGGAGCTGGGCGCGGGCGTTGTGCCAGTCGAGTTTCGACGTAGAGTCGGGTGGAATCCGCGGCGTCGCGCCTTCCTGCGCCTGGGCGCAGCCCTTGAGGAGGCTGAACGTCTCGTCGAGCCGAGGGGCGATGAGTTGATCGGCCGGGAAACCAGCCGCCACGAGACGATCGCGCAATCCCTCCACGGCATGGGGCTCGCCGTGCGCCATGAACACCGAGCCGGCGATCGGCCGGCGCGCCATGGCCCACGCTTCCAGGCCCCCGGCGTCGGCGTGGCCGGAATAGGCGTCGAGCATCCGGACCCTGGCCCGGACCTTCACCTCCTCCCCCTGGATCGTAACCCGCTGCGTCCCTTCCGCCAGCAGCCGGCCAAGGGTGCCGACGGCCTGGAACCCGGACAGCAGGACGGTGGTCTCCTTACGCCAGAGCAGGCGTTTGAGGTGTTTGCGGATGCGGCCCGCGTCGCACATGCCGCTAGCGGCCAGGATGATGTGCCAGCCCTTCAGCCGGTCCAGGCCGTCGCTGTCTTGCGGCTTCTCGAGAAAGCGCAGGCGTTCGGACGGCCTGACGGCCTCGAACGGATTTCGCCCGGCGGCCGGATTCCAGCCCCGTTGCTGGAACACCTCTGTCGCCTCGATCGCCATCGGCGAGTCGAGAAAGATGTCGCCGGCCGGCGCCTCGCCGCTGTCCATGACCACCAGCAGGTCGGCCAGCAGTTCCTGGGTGCGTTCGACCGCGAAGGCCGGGATCAGCAGCGGCCCGCCGGCGTCGTGCGCCTCGTGCATCTCGCGAGCGAGCATCTTTCGGCGAGAGGTCGCGTCGGCGACGATCCGTTCGCGATCGCCGTAGGTCGATTCAATGATCAGGTGGTCGACGCCCGCCGGGCCCTGAGGGTCGCCGACGAATTCGCTGCCGCCCGGTCCGATGTCGCCGGAGAAGAACAGGCGGATCGGCCCGGCCTCGCCGGCGATGTTCACTTCGATGGACGCGGCGCCCAGGATGTGGCCCGCTTCCCAGTAGACCGCGCTGATCCCCGGCGCGACCTCGACCGCCTCGCCCAGCTTGACCCGCTCGAACTGGCCCATGACCCGCCGGGCGTCCCGCTCGGTGTAGATCGGCTCTATCGTCGGCCGGCCGCGTTGCTGGTTGCGCCGGTTGAGGTGGCGGACCTCGCTCTCCTGGATGCCGCCCGCGTCGGCAAGCATTACCGCGCAGAGGTCGCGGGTGGCCGCGGTGCTGAATATCGGCCCCCGGAACCCGGCGAGCATGAGCTTGGGCAGCAGGCCGGAGTGGTCGATGTGGGCGTGGGTCAGCAGCACCGCGTCGACGCCGCCCGGGTCGAAGGGAAAGTCTTCGTAGTTGAGCGCCTTGAGGGTCTTGGGACCCTGGAACATGCCGCAATCGACGAGAATCCTCGCCCCCTCGATCCGCAGTTCGGCGCAGAAGCCGGTGACGCATCCGGCCGCGCCGTGGAAGCTGATCGAGGGGGTCATGCCGTGGTCTCCTCGCGAAGGGCGGCGGCGAGAACGCCTGCCAGCTCCATTGCGTTGGTGGGATGGGGTGCGGAGTCGCTGGAGAGGATCCGCCGTGCGCCCGCCGCGCGGAGGCGGGCCTCGGCCTCCGAGTCGAAAAGGGCGTGGGCGATGGCCACATCCACCGATGCGGCGCCGGCCTGCCGCAGCAGGGCGATGGCCCACTCCAGCGTTCCGCCGCTCGAGCAGACGTCGTCCAGCAGCAGGACCGGCCGGTGGCGGATTTTGTCGGAGGATCGCAGCGTCAGGCTGACCTGGCGATCGCCGTGACGCACCTTGTCAAAGGTCGTCCAGTCGGTCCCCAAGCCTTGCGCCGCGTCTTCCACCAGGGGGCGAGACTCGATGTCCGGCCCGACGATCAGGGGCCGTTCGTCGCCGGCGGCCAGCACGGCGAGCTCGCCGGCAATGCTGAGGCTCTGGGCCGGGACGCCGAACACATCGGCCAGGTCGGCCGTGCGGTGGAGATGCGCCTGCACCGTCACCACCCGGTCGAACGCCCCGCCCAGCCAGCGGCCGACCACATCGCGGCTGAGGGGCTGGCCGGGGTGGAACACCGCGTCCTGGCGCAGGTAGCAGAGGTAGGGCGCCGCCAACACCAGTCGCGCCACGCCGGACCGCCGGTAGGCGTCCGCCGCCAGCAGGAGCGACACCAGCCGGTCGTTGGCGTCGTGCAGCGACCGGTAGAAGATTACCGTCCGGGCCCCGGTTGGCGGAACCGTGGGCAGCACCTCGCCGTCGGGAAACCGGTGCAGGTCGACCAGGGCATGCGGCGCCGCGAGCCGGCTCGCCAGCCGCTCCACCGCCGCGGCGTCTTCCGCGAAGCCATGGACTTCGAGGCCGCTCACGACGTCGCGATCCTGAAACCGGCGTCGACCCCGGCGGCCTCGATGGCGAAGCCGAAATCCGAGGGGTCGGAGCCGTAGATCCGGTAGAGGGGATCGCCCCGTTGGACCACCTCGCCGATGCGGCCGAGGATCTCAATCCCGGCCCCGGGGTCGGTCGGCGCGCCGGCCAGCCGGGCGATGCCGGCGATGCGCAGGCAATCGACCGCCGTGATGGGGCCGGATCGTTCCGCCACGACCTCATGCTCCAGGGCGCCAAGGACGGCGCTCAGCGGTGAAGGTCCTTGGGCTTCGATGATCGCCTCCATGGCCCTACGGGCGGCGCCCGATCGCAGCAGCTCGCGGGCGCGGGCCTCGGCCTGGTCGCCGCGCAATTCGGGGTCGGCGTCCAGCACCCGGGCGGCGAGCCGGATGGCCTTTTCCCGCAGATCCTCGGGAGCCCCGGGATCGTTGGCGAGGACTGCCACGACATCCCGGGCCTCCAGCACCGGCCCGACGCCGCGGCCGATCGGCTGGGCGCCGTCGGTGAAGATCACCTCGATCTCGAGGCCCAGGCTGGTCGCGACGAACTCGAACAGCTTCTTCAGCCTCACGGCTGCCCGGCTATCGCGCAGCTTGGCCGACGGTCCGATCGGCAGATCTAGTACAAGCCGCTCCACGCCCGCGGCGATTTTTTTCGAGAGGATCGAGGCGACCATCTGCTCGGGCGTGTCGATCGACAGGGGCCGCTCCACGGAGATCAGCACATCGTCCGCCGGGGAGAGGTTGACCCGCCCGCCCCAGACGACGCAGGCGCCGCAGGTCTCGACGACCCGGCGCATCTCCTCTTCCGACAGGTCGACCCGCGCCAGCACCTCCATGGTGTCGGCGGTGCCGGCGGGCGAGGTGATCGCCCGCGACGAGGTCTTGGGCATGATGAGCCCGTGGGCGGCGACGATCGGCGCGACGATCAGCGAGGTGCGGTTTCCCGGAATGCCGCCGATGCAGTGCTTGTCGACGACCAGCTGGCCGCCCCAGTCGAGACGCGAGCCGGCCGCGATCATCCCCCGGGTCAGGCCGAGCGTCTCCTCCGGCGACATGAAGCGGGCGCAGGCGATGAGGAAGGCCGTCACCTCCATGTCGCTCCAGCGATGATTGGCCAGATCCCGGGCGACGGCGGCGAAGGTGGCGTCGTCGAGGACCATCCCGTCGACCTTGGCGCGGATGGCCGCCAGGCTGGCGGGCGAACGGGCGGGAACCACCTGGACAAGGTCGCCTGGCTTGACGCCGAGGCGGCGGAACAGGGGCTGAGGCAGCCCGATCTCGTCCGGATGGAGCAGGTCGGCGTCGCCGATCATCGTCGAGGCCAGCAGCACGCGCCCGCCCGCCCGAAGTTCGACCTTGCGCGAGCCGCGAAGACGCTCGGGCCGCAGCACCTGACTGCAGCGGGCCAGCACGACCACATTTTCACGGAAGCTGTCGAGGCCCAGCGGCCGGGCCTTCAGAAACCCCGCCCCGTCGGACAAGGCCGACGGATTCGGCCCGCTTCGGCTGCCCAACAAGGCGCTCATGCTCCTTCCCCCATGGTTCGGACTATGCAGTGTCGCCCATCGGTCGCCTTGAGCGAGATCAAGGCGCACATTCCGCGTTCCATCGACGGTTCCCCGCGCGGGCATGCCCCTCGCAACGGCGCCAATGGTTGGGGACGACATGAACAGGCTTTCAGGCAAGGTCGCCATCGTCACTGGAGCCGCCCTCGGCCTGGGCCGCGCGACCGCCCTTCGCATGGCGGAGGAGGGCGCGACAGTCGCGGTGCTGGACGTGATCGAAAAGGAAGGCGAGGCGCTGGCCCGCGACATCCTCGCCAGCGGCGGCGAGGCGCGTTTCTGGCGCTGCGACGTGTCCAGCGAGGCGGAGGTGGCGAGCGTCATCGACGCGGTCGCGGCCCGCTACGGCCGCCTCGACGTCCTGGTCAACAACGCCGGCGTGGCCGGAGTCAACAAGCCGACGCACGAGGTCACCGAGGCCGAGTGGGACTGGGTCCAGGCGATCAACGTCAAGGGCGTCTTCTTCTGCACCAAGCACGCCATCCCGCACCTGAAGCGGGCGGGGGGCGGCAGCATCATCAACCTGTCGTCGATCTACGGACTGGTCGGCGGCGCCGACGTGCCGCCCTATCACGCGTCCAAGGGCGCGGTGCGGCTGATGAGCAAGACCGACGCCCTGATCTATGCGCCCGACAGGATTCGGGTGAACTCGATCCATCCCGGCTTCATCTGGACGCCGATGGTCGAGCACCATCTCGGCGACATGGGCGACATCGAGGAAGGCCGCAAGGCGACCGCCGCGCTGCATCCCCTCGGCCATATCGGCGAGCCGGACGACATCGCCTGGGGCGCCGTCTACCTGGCCTCGGACGAGGCGAAGTTCGTCACCGGCGCCGAACTGGTGGTCGACGGCGGCTATACGGCCCGATGACCGAGAGGAAACGCATCCTGGTGATCAATGGCCACCCCGACCCGGCGCCCGAGCACCTTTGCGCGGCCCTGGCCGACGCCTACGCCCGCGGCGCGGTCGCGGCGGGCCACGAGGTCGCCCGGCTCGACGTGGGGGCGCTCGACTTCCCCCTGATCCGGTCGCTCAAGGACTATCAGAGCGCAACCGTCACGCCGGACATGCTGCGGGCGCAGGACGCCGTGAAGCACGCCCAGCATCTGGTGCTGATCTTCCCGATCTGGTTCGGCTCGCCGCCGGCGCTTCTGAAGGGCTTCTTCGAACAGCTGCTGCGGACCGGCTATTCCCTGAGCTCGCCCCAGGCGGCCATGTCCAGCGTGCTGACCGGGAAATCGGCCCGGGTGATCGTCACCATGGGCATGCCCACGCCGGTGTTCCGGTTCGTGCTCGGCGGCCATGGGCTGGCGGGCCTGGAGAAGGGCCTGTTCCTGGTCACCGGCGTGGGCCCGGTGCGCCGGACGCTGCTGGGTGGCGCCCTCGCCGGCGCGCCTGACCGCCAGACGAAGTGGATCGCGCTGGCGGAAGATCTCGGCCGGCGGGGCGCCTGAGATGGCCGATGCTGGCTCCCCGTCGAACGGCCGGCCTTGATCCTGCGCAAGGACGGCGTCGGCCGCCTGACCGAGGATTTGGGCGCACGGGCAGGACACCGCATGACCTACGCCGACCTACTGCTACACATCGACACCTACCCAACGCCGACGACACACGCCGCAATCGATGAAGCGGTCGGCGTCGCTGCCAGCCTGGGCGGCAATCTTACGGGCCTGGCCATCGAGGTGGACATTCCGGTCCGCAGCAATCGGCTCGCCGACTATCTGATCGGCCTCAGCGCGATGGCGGAGGCCGAGGAGGCGCGAAGCCTGGCCGCCTGCAAGGACGGCCTTGCCCATTTCACGCAGGCGGCGACGACGGCCGGGATCTTCCAGGCCACCGTGTCGCTTAGGGCCAATCACTACGACGTCCCCGACAAGGTCGCGACGTTCGCCCGCACCTATGACCTGGCCATTCTGCCGACGGTGTGCGGCCTTGATGGACAGATTGAGGTCGCCGATAGCGTTGTGTTCAACTCCGGCCGGCCGGTCCTCGTCTACCCTGTTGGACAGGCGGCGGGCTTGGCGCGCGGCGCGGATCTCGTGGTCGTCGCCTGGGACGGCAGCCGTAGCGCCGCCCGGGCACTAGCGGACGCACTCCCGATCCTGATCCGCACCAAGCAGGTTCGCGTGCTCACGGTCCTCAATGACAAGCCCAACACCGTGTCGCAAATGGGCCAGGCCGCGCAACGGCACCTAAAGATGCACGGCGTGAGCGCCGCCCTCGATGAGGTCGACGCTGTCGGCGACAAGATCGGGTCGGTCTTGGACCGCTACATCAAGCAGCACAAGCCGGACCTCCTGGTCATGGGAGGCTATGGGCACTCGCGCGCGCGAGAATTCCTGTTGGGCGGCGCCACCGAGCACGTCCTACGAGCCCCGACTTGCCCGGTCCTGTTATCCCATTGACCGGCGAATTGACCCACCCAGACGACGACATTGGACCCCTCCCATGGACGCGGTAGCGCTGCAGGGGCTCAGTCAGTCGGAAGCCGATCGTCGCCTGGCGTCGGGCGGGCACAATGAAGTACCGGCCTCGGCCGGTAGAGGAATTCTGCGGATTGCGTTCGAGACCATGCGCGAACCGATGTTCCTGCTGTTGATTGGGGCAGCCGCGCTCTACCTGGTTCTTGGCGACTTGGGTGAAGGCCTGTTTCTGATGGCCGGAGCCTTGGCGACGATTGGTCTGGTAGTCTTGCAAGAGGCCCGAAGCGAGCGCGCCATGGCCGCGCTGCGGGATCTGTCGCAGCCTCACGCGCGCGTCATCCGCGACAAGGTTGAGCGCTCCATCGCCGCTCGCGACCTCGTCCCCGGCGACATTGTCCTGGTGGGCGAGGGCGAACGGCTACCCGCGGACGGCGTCCTGGCCGCTGGTGACGTGCTCAGCGTCGATGAATCAGCCCTG
This sequence comes from Caulobacter sp., assembly GCA_040383665.1. Taxonomy (GTDB): domain Bacteria; phylum Pseudomonadota; class Alphaproteobacteria; order Caulobacterales; family Caulobacteraceae; genus Caulobacter. Next base: position 2,256 of record JBEIDC010000100.1, on the reverse strand, counting down.
ACCGGCGAGTCCTCGCCGGTGTCGAAGCGCCCGCTTGGTCCGGGAGAGATCGCCGATCCCGACACTGCGCCCGGCGCCGAGGCGGGCCCGAACCTCTTCTCAGGCACCTTGATCGTTCGTGGACAGGCGGTGGCGCAGGTCCTGCGAACCGGCCCGAACACCGCCCTCGGCCGGATTGGCGTGTCCCTCGCCGCTATCCATCAGGAGCCGACACCGCTGCAGAAGACGGCCGGCCGCCTGGTCACCTGGCTGGGCGGCTTCGCACTTGTTTTCTGCGCCATCGTGGCCATCGCCTTCGGACTGCTGCGTGGGGATTGGGTGGCCGGAGCCCTGGCCGGGATCACGGTGGCCATTGCGCTGATCCCGGAAGAATTTCCGATGGTCCTGGCGGTGTTCCTGGCCCTGGGCGCCTGGCGGCTGGCCACCCACCAGGTTCTCGTCCGCCGTAGCGCGGTCATCGAAGCACTGGGCGGTGCGACGGTTCTCTGCGTCGACAAGACCGGAACCCTCACCGAAAACCAGATGCAGGTGGCTCGACTTTGGACGGTGTCCGGGAGCTTGGACGTCTCCGACACCGCGCCGCTGCAAGGCCACTTCATGGCCCTGGCGCGAATGGCAGGTCTGGCCTCGGCCCTGCACCCCGTCGATCCGATGGACAAGGCGGTTAGAAGCCTGCTGCTGACGGCGGCCCCTGGACTTGTCGAGCTCACGGATGAGCCTGAGCGTGCCTGGCCGCTGCGCCCGGAGATGATGGCGATCGTTCAGGTCTGGCGACAGGCGGGCGAGGCGCGGCTCGCGGCAGCCAAGGGTGCGCCGGAGGCTGTTTTCAGACTGTGCAAACTGCCGGACGCGGAGGTCTCGCGTCTGACCGCGGTCGTCGGCGATTTCGCCGACCAGGGGCTGCGCGTACTGGGCGTGGCGTCGAGCCGCGTGAACGGGGCGTTTCCCGACGATCCGGAAGCCGCCGACTTTGAGTTTGCCGGCCTGCTCGGCTTCCTAGATCCGGTTCGCAAGGATGTCCCGGCGGCGCTGAAGGAAGCCCAGGCAGCGGGGATTTCCGTGGTGATGATCACCGGTGATCATCCGGCCACCGCCATGGCCATTGCCAGGACGGCCGGGCTCGACACTTCAGGCGGGGTGATACTGGGCTCAGAACTCGCAGCCCTTTCACCGGGCGACCTGGCATTCCGACTGCGCTGCGTGAGGGTGTTCGCCCGGATCATCCCCGAACAGAAGCTGCTCATCGTGCAGGGATTCAAGGCGGCCGGCGAGGTGGTCGCGATGACCGGCGACGGCGTCAATGATGCGCCCGCCCTGGAGACCGCCCACATCGGCATCGCCATGGGCAAGAAGGGGACCGATGTCGCCCGGGAAGCCGCCGATCTAGTGCTCATGGACGATAGCTTCGCCTCGATCGTCGGCGGGGTGCGCCTGGGCCGGCGCATATTCGTCAACCTTCGCAAAGCGCTGATCTATGTCACCGCAATCCACGTGCCGATCGCCGGCCTCGCCCTCATCCCAATCGTCCTGGGCATGCCGCAGCTACTCTTTCCAATGCACGTGGTGTTCCTCGAACTGATCATCGATCCGGTCTGCGCCATGGTCTTTGAGGCCGAGCCTGGGGCCACGAACGCCATGCAGCGACTGCCCCGGCGGCGCGATGAGGCTTTGTTCGGACCAGCCCAACTGGGACTTGCCCTACTCCAAGGGGCGGGCGTGTTGGCAGGCGTTCTTGGCGTCTATGTCTGGGCTTTGAGTAACTACTCCGAACCCGAGGCGCGAGGCGCAGCGTTCCTGGCCCTCGTCATTGGCAACCTGGTGCTGGCCTTGGCCGACGCCTCGTCGGCCGGCGGCCGGCTCCTTGCTCCACATCGCAAGATATACTGGATCATCACCGTGGCCGCTGGCGGTGTCTTGGCCCTGGTCCTGATGGTTCCGCCTTTTGCTGGCGTGTTCAAAGTCGCGCCGCTGCACTTGCCGCTCCTGGTCGTGGCATTGGGCGTCGCTTGCGTCAGCGGCGGTTGGTTTGGCGTTGCTCGCATGTTGCGCAGCAACCTGACGCGCCACAAGTCGCCGGGCCTGTCGCCGACATGATCTGGAACAAGGCTAGTCGGTCCAACGCCCGCTTCCCACCCATCGCTACCGTTCCGAACGTCTGCTCTGGGCAGCGGTGGGCGAACAGCTGACTGGTGCTTAGAACTGGCTCTTCGCCGGAGCAGAACGGGCCCCCAAGGATGCTGGCAGCGTGCAGCGCCC
>JBEIDC010000099.1:0-11397 GCA_040383665.1 Caulobacter sp. | reverse complement strand
TGCTCAGCATGACCAGGGAGGGCAGGCATTTTGCCACGTCATCCTGAGCAGCCGCGCAGTGGCGTGTCGAAGGACGCACCGCCTAAGCAGCGTTGATGGGTGGCCCGAACACGTCGGGCCATGACGGAAAGGCGGGTGACCTAAAGCCCCAACCGCCGCGCGCCCTCGGCGGCCGTGACCACGTCAAACCCCCGCGCCACCGCCGCGTCGACCAGATGTCCCAACGCTTCCGGCGTGCAGCCCCAGGCGGACGGGCTTTCGGCCACGTCGTGGGTGTAGAGGATCAGCCAGGCCTTGCGCTCGGCGGCCCGGTCCAGCCAGCGCATGGCGGCGGCTTCGCCCTCGGGGCCCTCGATGCCGACGGCGGGCAGCTGGTTGGCGTCGGCGCCGTCCTCGACCAGACCCGCCTGCACCGTGCGCAGGGTGCGGAAGCGGCCGCCCAGCGCGCGTTTGGCCGGGATCGAGACGTCGCCGTAGGGGTAGGCGAAGCTTTCGGTATAGGCCGCGCCCCAGGCCTTCAGCCCCTCGGAATTGCGGTCCACGTCCCCGACGATGGCGGCGGCGTTCGCCTGGCCGCAGTCGAGGTGGGAGAAGGTGTGGCAGGCGATCTCGTGGCCGGCTGCGGCGAGGCGCCGGGCGTCCTCGGCCTCCGCATAGACGCCCATCGGGCCGGTCTGTCCGGCCAGGCCCGTGGAGACGTAGTAGGTCCCACGCACCCCGCGCTGCTCCAGCGCTCGCGCCCCGGCCAGGGCGGCGGTGACCGGCATGTCGTCGAAGGTGAAGCTGATCATCGGCCGCTTCAGCGCCATGCGCACCGGCCGGCGCTGGGCCAGGCGAGCGATGCGGCGGCGCAGCTTGCCCTTCAGGGAGCGGTCAGCGCTGTAGGCTTCCATCAGACGGCCTCGGCGTAGAGGGCGGCGCGGTAGAGCCGCATGAAGAGGTCCCGGGCGGGCAGGGGGGCGAGGTCGGCGACCGCGACCGCCTTCAGCGCCGGACGCCACAGGCCCTTGAGCGGGACGCGCTTCAGCAGCCGCGCGACCCTGTAGCTGGGATAGGTCTCGACCACCGACCGGTGGCCGGCGACGACGCGGGCGAAGTTGGCCGCCGACTGCTCGTACTTGCGGGCGATGGTCGCGGCGGTGTCGAGGCCGAGGTGGCTGGCGGGAATGTCGACATGGACGATGGGATGGTCGCGGGCGACCCGCATGGCCCACTCCACGTCCTCCCAGCCCCAGCCGGTGAAGGCCTCGTCGAAGCCGATGGTCTCGAACACGTCCCGGCGGACCAGCAGGTTGGAGGTGAAGACGTACTTCGCCGGCGCCTCGGCCCGGACAGCGGCGCTCAGGCAGTCGCTCTTCAGCGCCATGGCCCGGTGCAGGGCGTGCTCGCGGGTGCGCGGCGTCTGGTCCAGCGAGAAGCCGCCGAAGGCGACGGCCGGGCTTGTCCCGGCGACCAGCGCCAGCCAGTCGGCGAGAAAGCTCGGCCGGTCCGGCAGCATGTCGGCGTCGAGGAACAGCATGTGCCCGCCGCGCGCATGGCCGGCCAGCCGGTTGCGACCCTTCGACCGCCCCTCATTGGTCGACAGCCGCACGAAGCGGGCGGGCAGGGCCATGGCGCCGACGGCCTGCGCCACGCGCGTGGCCAGATCGGCGTCGCCCGAGCCGTCATCCAGCACGATGACCTCGACGCCGGCCGCGGTGGCGCCGTCGAGCGCCGCCAGCAGTCGCACCGGGTCGTCGCGGAAGAAGGGGATGAGGACCGACAGCGCCGGCGAGGCCGCGCCGCGCCAGGCCTTGCTCTCGATGGTCCATTCGATGGGCTGGACGGTCATGTCGCCGCTCCGGGTCGCAGGCCGGCGAGCAGGGCATGGCCTCGCGTCCGGGCGCCCGCCGCGTCCAGCGCGAAAACGACCAGACCGTAGACGACCGCGCCGGCTCCGGCTTTCAGCGCCAGCTCGAGGATGCCGCCCAGCTCGGGAAGGGCCAGCACGACGACCGCCATGGCCGCGCAGCCCGCGCCGGCCTTCCACAGAGCCTCAAACGGCAGCGGCAGGGGCATGGCGCGCCGACCCAGCGCCCAGGACGCCACCGCCCCGACCGCATAGCTGATGGCGGTCGACCACATGGCCCCGTCGATGCCGAAACGGGGGATCAGGACCAGGTTCAGCGCCAGGTTCAGGCCCGCCGGGATGGTCATGGCCACCGACAGAAGCTTCGTGCGCTGGCCGAGCGTGAAGGCCTGGTGGAGGTAGTAGGTGGTGACGCCGGAGAAGAAGGCCCCGATGGCGATCCACGGCGTGACCTGGGCCGCGCCCTCGACCAGCGCCGCGCCGACCATCACCTGGGCCAGAGGGCCGGCCACCAGGGCCACGCCGACGGCGGCGGGCAGGGTCAGCAGGACCATGAAGGACGACTGCTCGCGGGCGGTCTCGGCCAGGGCGGTCCGGCCGCCACGCTCCAGCGCCTGGACCATGGCCGGGCCGCCGGCCATGCCCAGCCAGATGAACATCACGTCCAGGGTGCGGTTCGCGAGGCTGTAGCCGGCATGATAGACGCCCACCGCCTCCTCATGGAGAAAAGCGGCCAGCAGAAAGCGGTCGGTGGAGGAAATGACCAGGGCCAGGATCAGCGACAGCGCCACCGGCAGGCCATAGCCGGCGTACTCGCGCAGCCGGGCGCGGTCGGCCTGGCCGCCCCGCATCATCGTCAGCTCGCGGCGCAGGGTGAAGACCAGGCAAAGCAGGGCGACCACGGCCATGCCCATCAGCGGACCACCGCCCCCGAAGCCGATGGCGACATAGACCACGCCCGCGGCGAACCCGCCGGCCGACTGGGCCATGTCGAGCAGCGAGGCGGCGGCGACCTCGCCGTCGGCCCGGCGACGCTCCTGCACCAGCTTGATCAGGCTGCGGAAAACCACCGCCAGCAGGCCCGCGGCCACGGCGGCCTTCAGGCTGTCGCTGATCGGCGCGATCCAGATCGCCAGTCCGGACGCCAGCGGGAAGGCCAGCGCCAGCAGCAGCCAGGACCGGTAGATGGTCGTCATGTGCCCGGCGACATCACCCTGGGTCCGCGCCCGGGCCTGGAAGCGCGCCATCGCCGCCTCTGCCCAGGTGAACAGCAGGGTATGGGCCAGGATCATCGCCGTCATGGCCAGGGCATAGGCCCCGTACTGCTGGGGCGTCATCAGGCGCGTGAACACCACGATGGTGAGCAGCCCAACGATCCCGGAGGTGATGTTGGCGGGCAGATAGCCGAGGAGGCCGCGGCGATACATCGGGCGCTACCGGACCGTCTCGCTGTCGCCCAGCAGGCAGGGGATGGTCATGGCCATGATGTAGACGTCGAACCAGAACGACTGGCGTTCGATGTACTCGATGTCCAGCGCCACGCGGCGGCGGACCAGCTCGGGGCTGTCGACGGGGCCGCGCGAGCCGTTGATGGCGGCCCAGCCGGTCATGCCGGGTTTCATGCGATGGCGGTGGGCGTACTCGGCCACCAGGCGGGCGGACTCTGTCTGGCCGGTCTTCATGCCCACGGCGTGCGGGCGGGGCCCGACAAGGGACATCTCGCCGCCGATGACGTTGAGCAGCTGCGGCAGCTCGTCGAGGCTGGTCTTGCGGATGAAACGCCCGACGCGGGTCACCCGGTCGTCACCGGCCTGCACCTGCTGTACGGCCGCGAAGTCGGCGGCTTCCTGGCGCATGGAGCGGAACTTCCAGACTAGGATTTCCTCGTTGTTGAAGCCGTGACGACGCTGGCGGAAGAAGATCGGGCCCGGACTGTCCAGCTTGATGGCGACGGCGACCAGCGCCATCACGGGCAGGCCGAGGATCAGGGCCGTCCAGCCGACGGTGATGTCCTGCAAACGCTTCACCACGGCGCGACGGACGTCGGCCGGCTCGCCGGAGACCTGGGCCAGCTGGGCGTCGGCGATGCGCGACAGGGCGCGGACGCGACCGTCCTCGCCGCCGGAGTCGAGCACCAGACTGACGTCGTTGGGCAGCACGCGCAGGCGGGCGATGATCTCCCGCACCCGGGTCTGGGCGTTCGGGTCCACAGCGATGACGATGCGGTCGACGTAGGGCAGCACCTTGTGTCCGAGCAGGTCGCCTGTGTCGCCGAGCACGGGAACGCCGGCGATCTCCTTCGGCGCGCGGCCGAGGCGATCATCGAAGACGCCCAGCACGGCCACTTCCCGCGTCTTCAGGGCTGTCTCGATCAGCTTGCGGGCGGAATCGGTGGCCCCGACGATGACGATGTTGGGGGTCAGCTTGCCGTCCCGGCGCCAGCGGCGGACCGTGTTCCACCACACGACATGGAGCAGGCAAAGCCCGGCAAGCACCGGGCCGAACCACTGCGCCAGCAGCGGCAGTGAATTGCGCCCGCCAGGCAGCAGGAACTCGCCCAGCAGCAGTGGCGCGCCGGTCAGGCCGAACGCGGCCAGGACGCGCAGCAGATGGCGGGGAAGCGTCTCGCGCTGGGCGAAGCCGTAGCAGCCGAGCGCCCCCAGCGCCCAGACGAGGATGGCGAAACCCACGGCCAGAGGCAGGATCTCGCCCACGGTCGCGGCCAGCAGGCCTCCCTGCGTTACGACATGGGTGACCAGACCGGCGAAGATGGCCGCCGCCGCCCCGTCGACCCAGCCGTACAGCCGGGTGACCTGCTGCATCTCCAGCCGTGACCGGACAGGCGTGAGCCTCGTGGGGCGGAACGGGCCGCGCCGGTCGCGGGGGTCGTCCCCGGGCGTCGCCGCGCGCGGACCAAGCCCCTCGACCAGGCCGTTGCGCAAGGCGCGAACAGCCGCGACCCAGCCGTCATCAGGCTGGCCTTGCTCTTCGGGGCGGTGAGCCGGGGCGGTCATCATGGCCCGACAATGACGCGATCGCCTCAAGCGGCGGTTAACACCGGTCTCCGTACCGGACGGCCTCCCCGCGCACGCGACCGGAAATGGGTAGCTCAGCCGTCGCGGCCGGCGGTTCAGGGGGCGCGGGTGATCGTGAAGCGCTGGTCCAGATATTCGCCGCGGCCAAAGATGGTCATGAAGGCGATGTCGGCGGCGTCCAGGCCGGTGGCCACGCGGACCAGGCCGTCCACCGGCGCCCTGCCGGTCGGATCGACCAGGTGCCACCGGTCTCCCAGATAGACCTCCAGGACAGCGTGCATGTCCGGCGGCTCGAGGTTCCAGGCGTAGGCGCTCACCGCCCGCGCCGGCACGCCGGCCGCGCGGCAAAGGGAAATGGCCAGGTGGGTGAAGTCGCGGCAGACCCCGGCCCGATCGACGAAGGTGTCCAGAGCGGTCGTCTCCACGTCGCTGACACCGGCGCGATAGTCGATGTGCGCGTTGATCCAGGCGAGGAGAGCGGTGACCTGCCGGCCGCTGGGCAGGGCGCCGAACTCACGGGCCACGAAGGATTCGAACCGGTCGGACGGGCAGTAGCGGCTGGGGCGCAGGTAGCGCAGCGCTTCGCCGGGCAGGTCCCGCACCGGCGAGACCCTTCCTTCGCCCAGCCCGGAACGCCGGGGAAGGACCTCGACCCGGGCGGAATAGGTGATCTCCATGTTGCCCTGAGCGAGGAAGACCGCGCGGCGTTCGCCATCCACAGCGTCGTCCAGCCGGGCGACGTCCACGGCTGGCGTCAGGTGAAGCGATTCGGACAGGACGACCTGGTCGGCACTTCGCGCCGCCTCGAGCAGCAGGAGGACTTCGCAGGCCTGGTCGAAGCGGTAGACCAGCCGCGCGTCGATCTGGAAGGTCATGTCAGGATCCCCTGCCGCCCCGGCCCATGCAGGTGGGGCGACCGCCCCTCCAAGCGCCCGACGGCGGCGAAGGTTGCGTCCATCATGCTTCGGGAACGTCGCCGTGGCAAACGGGCAGGCCGATGGCCGGGTCAGGCGTGCTCACAGGGCCGCGACCGTCAGGCGAGCATCAGCGGCCGGGCGCCAAGCCGCAACCGCGGCAGCCTGCGCGAGTCCGGGATAATCGCTTATCGACGATTGCCGCTTGATGTCACAAAACTGTTGTCGCGACAGCTTAGACGCCTGCTCATGGGGAGGCCGTCTCGCTCGGACCTCGCCATCCAAACGCGTGATGAGGATGACGATGAAAAAGCTGGTGCTCTGCGGAGTCGCGGCGCTCGCCCTGACCGCCTGCAATCAGAACGCCCCCGCCGGCAAGGCCGGCGCTGACAGCAACGCGATCGTGCTCATTGACGGTTCGAGCACCGTCTATCCGATCACCGAGGCGCTGGGCGAGGAGTTCCAGAAGGCCAATGGCACGCGCGTCACCGTCGGGCTCTCCGGAACGGGCGGCGGTTTCAAGAAGCTTTGCCGCGGCGAAATCGACATCGCCAGCGCCTCGCGCCCGATCAAGGGCGAAGAGGTCGAGCTCTGCAAACAGAACGGCGTCGAGTTCATTGAACTGCCGGTGGCCCTTGACGCCCTGGCGGTCATCGTCAATCCCGCCAACACCTTCGTCGACTGTCTGACGGTGGCGGAACTGAAGACCATCTGGGCCCCGGAGGCCCAGGGCAAGATCACCACCTGGAACCAGGTTCGTCCCGGCTTTCCCGCCGAGTCGATGAAGCTGTTCGGGGCCGGCACCGACTCCGGAACCTTCGACTACTTCACCGCGGCCATCAACGGTGAGGAGGGCGCCTCGCGTGGCGACTACACCGCGACGGAGGACGACAACGTCACGATCACCGGGGTGGGCGGCGACAACGGCTCGCTGGGCTTCCTGGGCCTGGCCTATCTCACCGAAAACCTCGGCAAGGTTCGCGCGGTGCCGATCCGCCAGGCCAACGGCGCCTGCATCGCGCCCTCGGTACAGGCCGCCCGCGACGCTTCCTACCAGCCGCTGTCGCGCCCGCTCTTCATCTACGTCAACAAGAAGCATGCTGATGAGCGCCCGCATGTGAGTGACTTCGTCAAGTTCGCCTTCAGCCCGGCGGAGAGCGAAAAGCTCGTTGCGGAGGTCGGGTATGTCCCGCTTCCCACGGTGGCCTACAGCCTGGCGCTCGCCAAGTTCGACGCCCGGAAGACCGGCAGCTACTTCGGCGGGGGCTCGAAAGTGGGCGTGACCGTCGAGGAACTGCTGGCCGACGCCAGCAAGTAGGGCTTCGGCCGTCGAACCCGGCCCTGGAACGCAGTATCCACGGCCCGCCGCCGCGAGGGACACAGTGTCGCAAACCGTTGATGAAGGTCAGACATTCGCCGCGCTGAAGACCAGCGGTTACCTGCGCCGCGGGCGGATGGTCGCCAGTGTGATGCAGGTGATCCTCTTCGCCTGCGCCGCGCTTTCGGTGGTGATCACCGCGTCGATCCTCTGGGTTCTTGTGTCCGAGTCCTGGATGTTCTTCCGGCAGATCCCGCTGGTCGCCTTCCTGACCGACACCGAATGGACGCCCGCCTTCACCAACGCCCGGTACGGCATCCTTCCGCTGTTGACCGCCACCCTGTGGGCGGCCGGCATCGCCATGGCCGTGGCGACGCCGCTGGGCCTGGTCCTCTCGGTCTATCTCAGCGAGTTCGCCCAGCCGCGCGTCCGGGAGGTGCTCAAGCCGATCCTGGAGATGCTGGCGGCCGTGCCGACCGTGGTCTTCGGCTACTTCGCCCTGCTGTTCCTGACGCCGCTGGCCAAGCAGTTCATTCCGGGTCTTTCCGGCTTCAACCTGCTGGTTCCCGGCTTTGTCATGGGCATCATGATCCTGCCCTATGTCGTCTCGATCAGTGAGGACGCCATGCGGGCCGTACCCATGACGCTGCGCGAAGGCGCCTACGCGCTCGGCATGAGCCGCTGGCGAACCGCCTTCACGGTGATCATTCCCGGCGCCTTCTCGGGCGTCACCGCCGCCTACCTGCTCGCGTTCGCCCGCGCTGTCGGCGAGACGATGGTCGTGGCCATCGCCGCCGGGCAGAACCCGAATCTGACCGGTGATCCGCGCGAGGGCGCGGCGACGATCACCGCCTATATCGTCCAGATGAGCCTCGGCGACCTGCCGCACGGCTCCCTGGCCTACTCGACGATTTTCGCCACCGGCCTGGTGCTCTTCATCATCACGCTGGGCTTCAATGTCCTCGGCTTCTTCCTGCGCCGTAAATTCCGGGAGGCCTACTGATGGCGGGCGGCATTAGTGAACGGCGCATCGTCGCCACGGCCAAGGTCCAGGACCTGGTCTTCGCGCTGCTGGGCATCATCGTCCTGTTCTTCGCCATGGCGATGCTGGCGACGCTGATAATCGACCTGCTCACCGACGGGCTGGCCAGGATCAACATGCAGTTCCTGAGCGACTTCCCGTCTCGCCGACCCGCCGAGGCGGGCATCCTGTCGGCCTGGGTCGGCACGACGCTGGTGATGTTCGTCACCGCCCTGCTGGCGATCCCGCTGGGCGTCGGCGCCGGGCTGTACTTGGAAGAGTATGCGCCGAAGAACTGGCTCAGCGACCTTATCGAGATCAACGTCAGCAATCTGGCGGGGGTGCCTTCGATCATCTACGGCCTGCTGGCGCTCGGCTTCTTCGTCTATGCGCTCGGCATGGGCCAGACGATCCTCGTCGGCGGCATGGTTCTGGCCCTGCTGATCCTGCCCATCGTCGTGGTCGCGACGCGCGAAGCCGTGCGCGCGGTGCCCTCGGGCCTGCGCGAAAGCGCCTACGGCCTGGGCTGCAACCGTTGGCAGGTCGTCTGGAGCTATGTCCTGCCCTCGGCGCGGCCCGGCATCCTGACCGGCGCCATCGTCGGCCTTTCGCGCGCGATCGGCGAGACGGCCCCGATCATCACCATCGGCGCGCTGACCTTCATCGCCTTCCTGCCGCCCAGCCCGCTTCAGGCGGCTCCGCCCTTCCTCAACGCCGACTGGCTCAGCTCGCCGTTCACGGTCATGCCGATCCAGATGTTCAACTGGACCTCGCGCCCCCAGGCCGGCTTCCACGAGAACGCCGCGGCGACCGGCGTTCTGCTGCTGGGCATGACGCTGATCATGAACGGCTTTGCGATCTACCTCCGCTATCGTCTGCGCAAGGGGCTCAAGACATGAGCGACCCGTCGCGCGCCTCCACCCTCCTTCGCGACAACACCGGCGACCCGACCATGACCCAGGCCTCCACTTCCGAGACCCCGGCCGCGATCCGCGCCGATGTCCGCGACCTCAAGTTCTGGTACGGCAAGTTCCAGGCCCTGAACGGCGTCACCATGCCGATCTACGACCGCAAGGTGACGGCGATCATCGGTCCGTCCGGCTGCGGCAAGAGCACGTTGCTGCGCTGCTTCAACCGGATCCATGACCTCTATCCGGGCATCCGCTACGAGGGGCAGATCAACCTGGCGCCGGAGAACGTCAATCTCGTCGAGCGCGGCATCGACCCTATCCTGGTCAGGCTGCTCGTCGGCATGGTCTTCCAGAAGCCCAACCCTTTCCCGAAGTCGATCTTCGAGAATGTGGCGGCCGGGCTCTACGTCCGCGGCATCCGCAACAAGTCCGAGGTCGAGGGCCGGGTAGAGGAGGCGCTGCGCCAGGCCGCGATCTGGACCGAGGTCAAGGACCGCCTCAACAAGCCGGCCTACGAGCTGTCCGGTGGTCAGCAGCAGAGGCTCTGCATCGCCAGGGCGCTGGCGCCCAAGCCCAAGCTGCTGTTGCTCGACGAGCCGACCTCGGCGCTGGACCCGATCGCCACCGCCAAGATCGAGGAGCTGATGGACAACCTGGTGAAGGACGTCACCATCCTGATCGTCACCCACAACCTGGCCCAGGCGGCGCGGATTTCGAAGCACACCGCGTTCATGCACATGGGCAATCTCGTCGAGTTCGGGGAAACCGAGCAGATGTTCACCAATCCGACCGTCACGCAGACCCAGGACTACGTGACGGGCCGGTTCGGCTAGGGACGGTGGGTCCGTGGCGCGGGCGATGAAGCAGGGCGTCCAGAAGCGATCAGCCGGCGCGCCCCGGGCCGGCGAGGACCTTCAGCGCTTGGCCGTGCTGGCCAAGGCGCTCGGGCACCCGGCCCGGATCGGCATCGTCAACCTGCTGCAAGCCAACACCAGCTGCGCCGGCAGCGATATCGTCGGCCGCATCGGACTGGCCCAGTCCACCACCGCCGAACACCTGAGGATCCTGCGCGCCGCCGGGATCGTCCTGGGCGAAGTGGATGGTCCGCGAACGGCCTATTCCCTGAATCCCGCCACCCTCGCGCCGCTGACCGATTTTCTCGCCACCCTGGCCGGGCCCTCGCAGGGCGATGTCCGGTCCGCCGGATAGCCGGGGCCGCCGCCTGATCGTGGCGACGGCGTGGTTCAATCAGCCCTTCAGCGACGCCCAGGGGCCGGTCACCGCAAGGGTGATGCCGGGCCAGTAGATGTTGACGAACAGGGTCGAGCCGTCGGGCGAGAAGCAGACCCCGGCCAGCTCGGCGTTCTCGCGGAACATGTTGCGGCCGATCGTGTAGACCTTGCCCTCCGGCGAAACCCCCTTGAGGTGGTTGCGCTTGGTGTCCGAGTAGCGATCCTCGCAGACGATGATGTGACCCCAGGGCGCGATCGCGATGTTGTCGGCGTAGTCGAGCACGGCGTCGTCGGCGGACTCCAGGAACAGCTGCGCCTTTCCGGGCGCTTCGCCTTCGTCCGTCTGGCCTTCGCGAGGGCCAGGGACATAGCGCATGATCTGCCCGAGGCCCTTGGCGCCGCCTGACGTGCAGGTGAAGTAGAGTTCGTCACGGCCCCAGAAGATGCCCTCGCCGCGGGCGAAGACGGCCGCGCCGGCCTTGGCGCCGCGAAGCCGCAAGTCGTCGTCAGGGCTCTCGGGATTGTCCAGGTCGATCCAGCGGGCGTTGCGCCAGGCTCCCTTCACCATGCCGACCGCGCCCTTCCAGTTGCGGGTGTCACAGCCTTCCGGCGCATCGGCGAAGCCCAGCGCCTGCAGCCGTCCGCCCCGGGCCAGTTCGCCGGGAACCGCGGGAATGAAGCGGTACAGCAGGCTGTCCGCGGTATCCTCGGTCATGTAGACGATGCCGGTGCGCGGATCGACGCAGGCGGCCTCGCGCTTGAAGCGGCCCATGGCCTTTAGCGGAACGGGATCGACCAGCCCCTTAGCGCCGGCCGGCACCTCGAAGGCCCAGCCGTGGTCCTTGTTCCCGACCTTGCCGGCGCGGGCGGTGTTTTCCTCGCAGGTCAGCCAGGATCCCCAGGGTGTGACGCCCCCGGCGCAGTTCACCACCGTGCCGGCCAGGCTCAGGTGCTCCCGCTCTACCCGGCCGGTGCGCAGGTCGTAGACCAGCGTGGTCGTGCCGCCGGGGAGGGGGCGTCCGGCCGCATCGAGATCGAAGGCCCTGGCGGTGTCGAGCTTGTCGGCGTAGCGCCCGCGGACGCCGGTGGCGCCGTGGTTGACGTCGCCGACCTTGAG
>JBEIDC010000098.1:0-11641 GCA_040383665.1 Caulobacter sp. | reverse complement strand
GGCCATGGTGCCGTCGTCCTTCATGATCTCGCAGATCACCCCGGCGGGGTTGAGACCCGCGAGCCGGGAGATGTCCACCGCCGCCTCGGTGTGGCCGGCGCGGACCAGCACGCCGCCGTCGCGGGCGACCAGCGGGAAGATGTGCCCGGGCGAGACGATGTCGTCGACGCCCTTGGTCGGGTCGACGGCCACGGCGATGGTGTGGCTGCGGTCGTGCGCCGAAATGCCGGTGGTGACGCCCTCCTTCGCCTCGATCGAGACGGTGAAGGCGGTCGTCATGCTCTCGCGGTTGTCGGCCGTCATCGGCGGCAGCCGCAGCTGGCGGGCGCGATCGCTGGTGATCGACAGACAGATCAGGCCGCGGGCGTGCCGGGCCATGAAATTGATCTGCTCGGGCGTCGCGAACTGGGCCGGGATGATGACATCCCCCTCGTTCTCGCGGTCCTCGGCGTCGACCAGGATGTAGGGCCGCCCGTTGCGGGCGTCCTCGATGATGTCTTCGATCGGGGAGATGGGAGTGTCTTGGGACATCAGCTTCTACTGCTCATCCCCGACCCAAAATGCACGTCATGGCCCGACTTGTTCGGGCCCTCCATGCCTGATGAGGCGGACTGTAAGGCACGGCCGTGATGACGAGCGCCACCCCTGGCCACGTTGTTCATGGGTGGCCCGAACAAGTCGGGCCATGACGAATGAAAAATGGATAGCGGCATCTAGGCCGTCTCCTGCCACCGCGCGAGGTAGCGCGCCAGCATGTCGATCTCGAGATTGACCCGGTAGCCCGGCTTCATTTCGCCCAGGGTGGTCACTTCCCAGGTGTGGGGGATGATGTTCAGGCCGAAGACGTCGTCCTCTACCGCGTTGACGGTCAGGCTGACGCCCTCGACGGTGATCGAGCCCTTCGGGGCGATCAGCCGGTGCAGCGGACGGGGCGCGCGGATGCGGATCCGGTGAGACCCGCCCTCGGGCTCGACGGACAGCACCTCGCCCAGACCATCCACATGGCCCGAGACGATATGGCCGCCCATTTCGTCACCCAGCCGCGCGGCGCGCTCGAGATTGACGCGGTGACCTTCGGTCCAGCGGTCCAGCGTGGTTTTCGACAGGGTCTCGGCCGAGACCTCGACCGCGAACCAGCTTTCGCCCTTCTCGACCACCGTCAGACAGCAGCCGGCGTGCGAGATCGAGGCGCCCATGTCGATCGTGGCGAGGTCATACGCCGTCTCGATCTCGTAGCGGCGGTCGCGGTTGGTCTCGCGCACGGCGCGCACACGGCCCACGTCTGTAACTATTCCGGTAAACATCAGGCCTTCTCGTAGCGTTCCCACAGATCGTCGCCGACCGCCTCGACCGCAACCCTGCGGAAACGCGGGGCGCCGGCCAGATCCTTCAGGACGAAGGCGCCCACGGCGGGCCGTCCCTCGTCCCCGAGCACGATGGGCGCCCGGAACCACTCCAACGCGTCCACCAGACCAGCCGCCAGGAAGCTCGCCGCCACCTGGCCGCCGCCCTCGATGAAGACGCCGGACGCCGCGCCGAGGGGCAGATGCTCCCGCAGCGCCGCCAGCGCCGCCTTCGGCTCGGGTCTACCATCGACTTCGGCCACCTGAAGCACGGTGACCCCCGCGTCAGTCAAACGGTTGTTTGGATTCTGCCCAGTGATGACCACCGTCGGCAGCCGGCCGGCGTCACGCACCAGCTTGCCCGTCAGCGGCAGCCGCTGGCGGCTGTCGAGCACGACCCGCACCGGCTGGAGGCCGACGAAACCCGGCAGGCGGACGGTCAGCTCCGGATCATCGGCAATGGCCGTCTCGACCCCGACCAGCACCGCCTGGTGCATCGCCCGAAGCCGATGGACCTGCTCCCGCGCGGCGGGACCGGTGATCCAGCGGCTCTCGCCCGAGGCCGTCGCGATCCGTCCGTCGAGTGAAGTCGCCAGCTTGAGCGTGACGCCCAAACTCAGTCCTCCACGTCGTCGGAGAGGCCTTCGGCGCTCAGGAACTGCGCGAAGTCGTCTGTGTGCTTGAAGTCGCGGTAGACCGAGGCGTAGCGGACGTAGGCGACGTCATCGAGCGCCTTGAGCGCCTTCATGACCATCTCCCCGACCACCGAGGAGGCCATCTCCGTCTCGCCCATGCTTTCCAGCTGGCGGACGATGCCGTTGATCAGGCGGTCGACGCGCTCGGGCTCGATGTTGCGCGTGCGCAGCGGCAGGGCGACCGAGCGGGCCAGCTTCTCGCGGTCGAACGGCGTGCGCCGCCCGGACCGCTTGACGATGGTCAGCTCGCGCAGCTGCACGCGCTCGAAGGTGGTGAACCTGCCGCCGCATTCGGGGCAGAGGCGACGGCGGCGGATGGCCGCGCCGTCTTCCGACGGGCGGCTGTCCTTCACCTGGCTTTCCATGTGTCCGCAGAACGGGCAGCGCATATCTGGGCCCCTCCCGGAGGACCGTGCCTATTAGTTGTAGATCGGGAAGCGCGCCGTCAACGCCATGACCTGCTCGCGGACCTTCGCCTCGACCGCGGCGTTGCCCTCGGCGCCGTTGGCGGCCAGGCCGTCGACGACCTGGCCGATCCAGCGACCGATCTGCACGAACTCGTCGACGCCGAAGCCGCGGGTGGTGCCGGCCGGAGTGCCGAGGCGCACGCCGGAGGTCACCGTGAACGAGGCGGTGTCGAAGGGGATGCCGTTCTTGTTGCAGGTGATGTGGGCCCGCTCGAGCGAGGCTTCCGTATCACGCCCCGTCACGCCCTTGGGCCGCAGGTCGACCAGCATAACGTGGCTGTCAGTGCCGCCGGAGACGATGTTGACGCCGGAGGCCATCAGGGTCTCGGCCAGGGCCCTGGCGTTGGCGACCACCTGAGCGGCGTAGGCCTTGAAGTCCGGCTGCAGCGCCTCGCCGAAGGCCACGGCCTTGGCGGCGATGACATGCTCCAGCGGGCCGCCCTGCAGGCCGGGGAACACCGCCGAATTGACCTTCTTGGCGATGGCCTCGTCGTTGGTGAGGATCAGGCCGCCACGCGGACCACGCAGGGTCTTGTGGGTGGTGGTGGTGACCACATGGGCGTGCGGCACGGGGTTGGGATAGACGCCGCCGGCGACCAGGCCCGCGTAGTGGGCCATATCGACCATCAGCAGGGCCCCGACGCTGTCGGCGATCTCGCGGAAGCGCTTGAAGTCGATGGCGCGGCTGTAGGCGGAGCCACCGGCGATGATCAGCTTGGGCTTTTCGCGTTGGGCGACCTCGGCGACGTTGTCGTAGTCGATGTACTGGTCCTGGACGCGGACGCTGTAGGCGACGGGTTTGAACCACTTGCCCGACTGGTTGGCGGGCGAGCCGTGGGTCAGGTGGCCGCCGGCGGCAAGGTCCATGCCCATGAAGGTGTCGCCCGGCGTCAGCAGGGCCAGGAACACCGCCTGGTTGGCCTGGGCGCCCGAGTGCGGCTGGACGTTGGCGAAGCCGGCGCCGAACAGGTCCTTGGCCCGGTCGATGGCCAGCTGTTCGATGACGTCGACGTACTCGCAGCCGCCGTAGTAGCGCTTGCCCGGATAGCCCTCGGCGTACTTGTTGGTCAGGATCGAACCCTGGGCCTCGAGCACCGCCTTGCTGACGATGTTCTCTGAGGCGATCAGTTCGATCTGGTTCTGCTGCCGCTCGAGTTCCTGGGCGATGGCCCTGGCGATCGCCGGGTCGGCGGTGGTCAGGTCAGCGCCGAAGAAGGCGGGACGGATCGGAGTCGTGGCGTTCATGGGCAGGTCCCCTGGCATCGGCGCATCGGCGCGCCCTCTTTAGTGTGCATTGCGGAAAATGGGAGGCCGCATTTTCGTTCGGCCGCTCCCGGATCGACGAATTCGGCATTGGCAGGCGGCGCTCTGGCTCCAAGGCCGTGTGGAACCGACCTCTCCCTGACGCGTTGCAGACCACAATCCTCCGCCCGCAAGGGTCGGCGGACCCGTGCGTGGCATCCAGAGGAACAGGTGAACAATGGCCGACGAAACCGGGCAGAAGGCGACGTCGGACACTGAGCTGCTGGTCCATGTCGCCGACATCGTGTCGGCCTATGTGAGGCGAAACGCGGTGGGCGCATCGGCGCTGCCGGAGCTGATACGCACGGTCCACCAATCCCTGAACGGCCTGAATGGCGAAGCGGCCGCCCCGCTTCGCGAGAAGCAGAAGCCGGCCGTGCCGATCTCGAAGTCGGTGCAGCGGGACTATATCGTCTGCCTGGAGGACGGCGCGCACCTGAAGATGCTGAAGCGCTACCTGCGCTCGCGCTTCGGGCTGAGCCCCGAGGACTATCGCCGCAAATGGGGCCTGCCGCCCGAGTATCCGATGGTCGCCCCCGCCTACGCGGAGCGGCGGTCTGACTTCGCCAAACAGATCGGTCTTGGAAAGGGCGTTCGGGGGCGGGCCTAGCTCCGGTTAGGTTGGAAGCTTTCTAGCTGATCTTGAGGTTTCGAGAAAGCTCTTCCCTCACGCCGTCATGGCCCGACTCGTTCGGGCCACCCATGCGTGGTGAGGAATCAAAAAGGGCGCTGCCTCATTGCCGCGCCCTTCCTGTTTTCGCCGGCGTTCATGGGTGGTCCGAACAAGTCGGGCCATAACGGGGGCGTAAGGCGTGTTGCTTAAGCCGCGACCCCGCCCACGCGGGCGATGTTGCAGTGGGCCCAGAGGTTCTCGAGCGCCCGGACCAGGTCGCGCATCATCTCGTCGGTATGGAACGGCGTCGGCGTGAAGCGCAGACGCTCGGTGCCGCGCGGCACGGTCGGGTAGTTGATCGGCTGCACATAGACGCCGTGGTCTTCCAGCAGCATGTCGGAGACCATCTTGCAGTGGACGGCGTCGCCGACCATCACCGGCACGATGTGGCTGACCGAGTTTTCCATCACCGGAAGGCCCGCTTCCTTCATCATGCGCTTCAGCGTGGCCGCCCGCTCCTGGTGAGCCTCGCGAACCTCGTTGTGTTGCTTGAGCCACCGCACCGACGCCAGCGCGCCCGCCGTCAGGGCCGGCGGCAGCGAGGTGGTGAAGATGAACCCTGACGCATAGGAGCGGATGGCGTCGATGATCACGGCGTCGGCGGCGATATAGCCGCCCATGACGCCGATCGCCTTGCCCAGCGTGGCCTCGATGATGTCGATCTCGGCCGCAACGCCGTCGCGCTCGGACACGCCGCCGCCATGTTCGCCATAGAGGCCGACGGCGTGGACTTCGTCGATATAGGTCAGGGCGCCGTACCGCTTGGCCAGCGCCACGGTGCCGGCGATGTCGGAGATGTCGCCGTCCATCGAATAGACGCTTTCGAACGCCACCAGCTTGGGCGCATCCGGATCGGCGGCCGCCAGCAGCTCTTCAAGATGCGCCAGATCGTTGTGGCGGAAGATGTGCCGCTTGCCGCCGCCATTGCGGATGCCGCTGATCATCGAGGCGTGGTTCAGCTCGTCCGAGAAGATGATCAGGCCCGGCAGGATCTTGTAGAGGGTCGACAGCGTCGCCTCGTTGGAGACGTAGCCGGACGTGAACAGCAGCGCCGATTCCTTGCCATGCAGGTCGGCGAGTTCATGCTCCAGCTCGACGTGGAAATGGGTGGTGCCGGAGATGTTGCGCGTGCCGCCCGAGCCAGAGCCGGTGGCGTCGATCGCCTCGTGCATCGCGTCGAGCACGACCGGGTTCTGGCCCTGGCCGAGATAGTCGTTGGAGCACCAGACCACGATCTGCGCCTCGGACCCGTCATCCCGGGTCCAGGTCGCGCGCGGGAACGCGCCCCGGTGACGCTTCAGGTCGGCGAAGACGCGGTAGCGACCCTCGCTGCGCACCTGCTGAACGGCGGTCTCGAATGCGGCCTTGTAGTCCATCGACGATGCCCGGCCCCCTTGGCGGCAACCCGCCCGGCCGGCTCCTTGGTTTCTTACGCGCGGCTTTTGGCGCCGCTACACGCCCGTGTCCACATACGGGAGTTTCATCCGGGAACCTAATACGTGAATCTACGGAGGTCTTGCGCGAACGGTTCTCAGATCAGCGGCCCGCTGACGCAGGTACAGATAGGTCAGCTCTCGAGCGAGGCCAGCTTTCCGCGAAACAGTTGCAGCATGGCCGAGAAGTCCTTCTGGCCGTAGCCGAGCCCGTCGAACAGCGCGTACAGCGCCTCGGCCTGCGCGCCCAGCGGCGTCGTGGCCCCGGACCGAGCGGCAGCCTCCTGCGCCAGCTTCAGGTCCTTGAGCATCAGCGAGGTCAGGAAACCGCCCTCGTAGTTGCGGTTGGACGGCGCGGCCTCGACCGGGCCCGGCCAGGGGCTGTAGCTGGTCAGCGACCAGCACTGGCCAGAGGACTTGGACGCAATCTCGAAGAATCGCTCAGGCTCGAGCCCGAGCTTCTCGGCCAGGGCGACGGCCTCGCAGGTCCCGATCATCGAGATCCCAAGCAGCATGTTGTTGCAGATCTTCGCCGCCTGCCCCGAGCCGAGGCCGCCGGCGTGGAAAACGACCCGGGCCATGGGCGTCAGGGCCGCCTCGAACGCGGCGTAGTCCGCCGCCTCGCAGCCGACCATGAAGGCCAGGGTCCCGGCTTCCGCCGCCATGATCCCGCCGCTGACCGGGGCGTCGGCGAACCTGAGGCCCGCCGCCCTCGCCTGCTCACCCACGGCCCGGGCGCTGTCGACGTCGATGGTCGAGCAGTCGATCAGCAGGGCGGACTTCGGCGCATGGGCCAGTACCTGCTCGCCGTAGACGGCGCGGACATGGGCCCCGGCTGGCAGCATCGAGATGACGATGTCCGCGCCCGTCACCGCCTCGGCGATCGAGCCGGCCGGCCGGCAGCCCGCAGCGACGGCCCGGTCGACGGCGGCCTGCGACAGATCGAAGGCGTGGACCTGGCGGCCGGCCTTGACCTGGTTGGCGGCCATGCCGGCGCCCATGGCGCCGAGACCGATGAATGCGACGTGGGTCATGAAACGCTACTTCTTCGGTTTGCGGAACTTGAACGCGAACTGGTCGGTCTTCCCGCGAATGCCGGCGTCGAAGACGTTGGCGGTCAGCGGATCACGGGCGTTGCGCAGGATGCGGGTCTCGCCCTCGTAGACAAAGCCGGCGGCCTCGACTTCGCGGCGCACGACCGCCGGGTCGATCCGGTGCAGCGCATCCCACTGGGCGGCGGTCGTACCGGCCTTGGCCGTGTGGTCGACGATGATGTAGACGCCGCCCGGCTTAAGGGCATTGAAGGCCTGGCGGTTCAGGACGCCGAGGTCGACCGGTCCCATGAACGGCAGGTGCAGGTCATGGTAGTTCTGGGCGGTGAAGATCATGTCGACCTTCTCGGGCGCGCCGAACTCCGGCAGCCGGCGCAGGATCATGCGGGTGTTGGCGAACGGCGGCTTGTTGACGAATGCCGTGACCGACGGCGGGCGCCCCTTGGCCACGGCTGTCAGCTCGTCCGGCACATAGGCGTATACCCGGCCGGACGGCCCGACGGCCTTGGAGAAGATCCTCGTGAAGTAGCCCTGCCCCGGGACCAGGTCGATGACCCGCATGCCGGGGCGAAGGCCGGCCCAGGCGAGCAGCTGGCCGGGCTTGCGGGCCGCGTCGCGGGCCTTGTCGGCGTCAGGGCGCGCCGGGTCGGCCAGGGCGGCCGACAGGAAGTTCGGGATCGCGACCGGCGCGTCCGCTGGCGGCGGCGGCGGGGGCGGGGGCACGGTTTCGCAGGCCGTGACGGCGAGGACGGCGGCCAGCGCCAACCAGCGGGCATGGGTCTTCATTCTGGCAGTTCTCTTCCCTGGTGTTCCCCGACCCGGTTCTGTTCTTAGGCCGGTTGTCGTCTCAAGTCAGCGGCGTCCAGTCCTGATCGGCCGGAAGGGGCGCGAAGATGTCGTCCAGCACCGCGTCCTGAACCTCCGCCACCGTCGGCGGCGACCATTTCGGCGCGTTATCCTTGTCGATGATGACGGCCCGGACGCCTTCGAGGAAGTCATGCATCGCCACGACGCGCGCGCCGATGCGGTATTCCATGACCATGTTGTCGGCGAAGTCGGTGAGGGCGGCGCCATGGGCCAGCTGGCGGAAGGCGACCTTCAGGGTCCGAGGCGACTTGGTCGCCAGCGTCGCCAGCTGCGCTCCGGCCCATTCGCCGCCGTCGACCGCGAGACGATCAAGGATGGTTTCGACGCTGTCGCCGTCGAACAGCCGGTCGATGTCAGCCCGGTGGGCGGCCAGCGGCGGGCGGCCGGCGTCCTCGACGCAGGTCGCCAGCGCCCCGGCCAGGGCGTCAGGATGCACCAGCAGCGCGGCCTTGAAGGCCTCGACCTTGCCCGACGGCATGAAGTGGGTGGCGATGCCCAGCGCGCAGCAGTCGGCCGCCTTGATCCTTGCGCCGGTCAGCGCCAGCCACAGCCCGGCCTTACCCGGCAGCCGGGGCAGGAACCAGCCGCCGCCGACGTCCGGGAACAGGCCGATGCCGGTCTCGGGCATGGCGAAGGTCGTCCGCTCGGTCGCGATCCGCACGGAGGCGGGCATGGAGAGACCCACGCCGCCGCCCATGGTGACCCCGTCCATGACCGCGACCACCGGCTTGGGATAGACGAACAGCAGGTGGTTGAGCCGGTACTCGGTGTGGAAGAACAGCCGGGCGGCCTTGCCGTCCCCTGCCCCGCTCTCGGCCAGCATCCGGATGTCGCCGCCGGCGCAGAAGCCGCGCTCGCCGCTGTGGTCGATCAGGATGCAGCGGACGGCGTCGTCGGACTTCCAGGCCTGAAGCGCGTCGATCATCGCCTCGCACATGCCCAGCGTCAGGGCGTGCAACGCCTTGGGCCGGTTCAGCGTAATGCGGCCGACGCCGGACTCGATGCGGCAGAGAACTTCGGGATCGGTGGTCATGCGGTTTCACTCTTCAAGGCGCGCGCCCGCCCGGCCAACGACAAATGCACGTCGCGAGACGGGCCAATCGTGATCAAATCAGCGACCACATGATCCAGATAGCTGGCAATCGCCGCGTCGTCCTCGCCACGTTCCAGGCGGCTGATCACACCCCAAACATAGTCGTCGTACTCATCTTCCGGGGAACCAGGAATAGGGTCCCAATCCGCGCGCAGAAGAGCGCGGATCGCTGGGAAGAACCGGTGAACCCGGTGTTTCACTGCCGGAACATCTCCCGGCTGATGATCATCCGCATGATCTCGTTCGTCCCCTCGAGGATCTGGTGGACGCGCAGGTCCCGCACGATGCGTTCCAGTGGGTAGTCCTGAAGATAGCCGTAGCCGCCGTGCAGCTGCAGTGCGTCGTTGGCGACGCTGAAGCCGGCATCGGTGGCGAAGCGCTTGGCCATGGCGCAGAGTTTCGTCGCCTGCGGGTCGCGCTTATCCAGCGCGTCGGCGGCGCGGCGGACCATCAGCCGGGCGGCCTCCAGCTCGGTGGCCATGTCGGCCAGCTTGAACTGCAGCGCCTGGAACTCCTTCAGCGGTTTGCCGAACTGGTTGCGGGTTTCCATGTAGGCCTTGGCCGTGTCGAGCGCGAAGGCGGCGCCCCCGAGCGAGCAGCTGGCGATGTTCAGCCGACCGCCGTCCAGCCCCATCATGGCGAAGCGGAAGCCTTCGCCCTCCTGGCCGACGCGATTGCTTTCGTGGACGCGGACGTTGTCGAAATTGACCTGGGCCGTCGGCTGGGCATTCCAGCCCATCTTGCGCTCATTGGCCCCGAAGCTGAGGCCCTCCTGGCCCTTCTCGACCAGGAAGGTGGAGACGCCCTTGGCGCCGTCCCCGCCGGTGCGGGCCATCACGACATAGACGTCCGACACCCCGGCGCCGCTGATGAAGGCCTTGGAGCCGTTCAGCACATAGTGGTCGCCGTCCTTCTTCGCCGTCGTCCGCATGTTCGCCGCGTCCGAGCCCGAGCCCGGCTCGGTCAGGCAGTAGCTGGCGATCAGCTCCATGGTCGTCAGCCGGGGCAGGTAGCGGGCGCGCAACTCCTCCGACGCAAACCGGTCGATCATCCAGGACGCCATGTTGTGGATGGTCAGGTAGGCCGCCACCGGCACGTCGCCGTAGCTGAGCGCCTCGAAGATGATCGAGGCGTCCAGGCGCGACAGCGCCGAGCCGCCGACGTCGTCCTGGACATAGATGCCGGCGAATCCGAGCCCGGCGGCGGCGCGCATGACGTCGACCGGGAAGTGCCGCTCCTCGTCCCATTTGGCCGAATGCGGGGCCAGTTCATCCCGGGCGAAGGCCTGGGCCATCTCCTGGATCGCACGCTGATCATCGGTGAGCGAGAAATCCATGCGCGGTTCGCCTCCACTGCGGCAAGGGTCTGCCCCGGCCCGTTCATTGCGGTTGATGACCTGCCGCCCGCGGCCCACCCTGTCAACGACCGCGAACAGGCCGAAGGACGACCGTGACCAAATCAATTCTGCACAGATCCGGGGCGGACCACAGCGTTGTGCTTATTGGCTACGGCCTCCTTTTCGCCTCCGTATTCACTCTCGGCGCAACCGGGGTGGCGGCTGTGCTGCTGGCCTACGCCGCGCGGGGGCAGGTCGCGCCAGAACTGGGCAAGCATCTGACGGGTCAGATCCGGACTTTCTGGATCGCGTTCCTGTTGGGCGTCGCCGGGCTTATCGCCTGTCTGGTCGGAGCCGGGATCTTCGTGTCCGATGTGTTCAGCCATCATGGCGAGTGGCCGTCACAGCCCGTTCTCGACTCGGCCTCCGAGCTGGTGAACATCTACCGCTACAATCTGATGTCCCCGGTCCTGATCGGCAGCGGCGTGATCGTCATGCTGCTCTCGGCGCTTATCAGCCTTCTGGCCCCGGCGATCGGTTTCTTGCGGCTTGCCACCACAGAGCATCAGGGCGTAACGCGCAATCCATGACCGTCGCCCCGCTCGCACCCTACCCCGCCACCCGCCTGCGCCGCCTGCGCCAGGCCGACTGGAGTCGCCGCCTCGTCCGCGAAAGCGTGCTGACGCCGGCCGATCTGATCTGGTCGATGGTCGTGCATGAGGGCGAGGGCCGCATCCCGGTCGCCTCCATGCCCGGCGTCGAGCGGCTTTCGGTCGACGACTGCGTCAAGGCCGCCGTCGAGGCGCGAGATCTGGGCATTCCGGCCATCGCCATCTTCCCCTACATCGACGGGGCCCGAAAGGACGCTGCGGGCTCGATGGCCGCCGACCCGAACGGGGTCATCTGCCGCGCCGTCCGCGCCATGAAGGACGCGGCGCCCGAGGTCGGCATCATGTGCGACGTGGCGCTCGACCCCTTCACCGACCACGGCCACGACGGGATCATCGAAAACGGCGACATCGCCAACGACCCGACCATCGAACGTCTGGTCGAGCAGGCCCTGGTCCAGACCCGCGCCGGCTGCGATATCCTCGCCCCCTCCGACATGATGGACGGCCGTATCGGCATCATTCGCGGCGCGCTGGAATCCGAAGGATTCCAGAACACTATGATCATGTCCTACGCCGCCAAATACGCCTCGGCCTTCTACGGCCCGTACCGCGACGCCATCGGCTCAGGCAAGCTCGGCACCCTGGGTCCGTCGGACAAGAAGACCTACCAGCAGGACCCGGCCAACAGCGATGAGGCCCTGCGCGAGGTCGCCCTCGACATCGCCGAGGGCGCCGACATGGTGATGGTGAAGCCGGCGGGCACGTCGCT
>JBEIDC010000097.1:0-11726 GCA_040383665.1 Caulobacter sp. | reverse complement strand
GGAACACCTGCGCCATCACGAAGGCCGGGCTGTCGGCGATCGCCGCGCGCAGCCGCCGCACGGGATCGCCGATGAACCGCTGATGGTCGGCCAGCACCGCCTCATACAGATCCAGGGCCGTCTCGCTGGCGCCGGTCGGGCGGGTGGGAAGGGCGATGTCGAAGGCCATGGGCGGGTCGCTCGTCGTCAGGGGGACGTATTCAGCTTGGCCTGACGCGGCCCCGTGGTCTACGGCATGGGCATGAGCGAGTTCGATTTCGACGCCGTCGTGGTCGGGGCCGGGGCCGTGGGCCTGGCCAGCGGCTACGCCCTGTCGCGGCGCGGCCTGACGGTCGCGGTGCTGGAGAAAGAGCCGGCCTTCGGCCAGGGCGTCTCCTCGCGCAACTCCGAGGTCATCCACGCCGGGCTCTACTATCCGACCGGCTCGCTGAAGGCGCGGCTCTGCGTCCAGGGTCGGCGGATGCTCTACGCCTTCCTCGACAGCCATCACGTCGACTACCGCAGGTGCGGCAAGCTGGTGGTGGCCACGGCCCCTGAGGAGGTCGCCCGGCTGGACGTCATCCTCGAGCAGGCCCGCACCAATGACGTCGAGGGCATGGAGGTCCTGACCGCCGCCCAGGCCATGGCGCTGGAGCCCGGCCTCCTCTGCCACGGCGCGTTGCTGTCGCCCGAGAGCGGCGTGTTCGACAGTCATGGCTACATGCTGGCCCTGGTCGGCGAGATCGAGGCAGCCGGCGGGGCGGTGGTCACCGCCACCCCGTTCGAGGGCGCGGCCCGGCTGCCCGGCGGCGGCTTCCGCGTCCGGGCCGGGGGCGAAGCGCCGACCGACCTGACCTGCCGCCTGCTGGTCACCGCGCCGGGCCTGTCGGCCCAGGCCGTGGCGGCGGAGATCGAGGGCTACCCGGCTGCCCGGATCCCGGCCGGCCACTACGGCAAGGGCGTCTATTTCCGGCTGCAGGCCAAGGCGCCCTTCGAGCGGCTGGTCTATCCGCCCCCCATCCACGGCGCACTCGGCACCCACTATCGCAAGGACCTCGGCGGCCAGGCGGTGTTCGGCCCGGACCTGCAGTTCGTGGAGACCGAGGACTATGCCGTCGACCCCGCCCGCCGGGCCGAGTTCGCCGCCTACATCCGCCGCTTCTGGCCGGCGCTGGACGAGACCCTGCTATCGCCCGACTACGCCGGCATCCGCCCCAAGCTGCACGGCCCCGGCGAGCCGCAGCCGGACTTCCGCATCGACGGCGCCGATGTGCACGGCGTCGAGGGCCTGGTCGCCCTGTTCGGCATCGAAAGCCCGGGCCTGACCTCGTCGCTGGCGGTGGGGGAAGTGGTGGCGAGCAAACTCTGATCCTCCCCCTTGTGGGGGAGGGGGACCACCCGGAGGGTGGTGGAGAGGGATACACAGGCGTTGGCCAGTTGGGGCCAGTCAGGAATTCTCGATGCCCACGGAAACCATCTACTTACCGCTCGTCGGCGAAGGGACCGACGTCTGGGCGCCTGTTGAAGCCGAACGGGTAGGAAGAACGAGCGCCCGTATCCTCGGCTCAATGCCGGAGGGCGAACAATGGGCCTTCGCGCCAGGCGAAGTCGTGGAACTTGAACCCAAGAGGTTCGCTGACGGCGCGACAAGGTTGGTCGCGGTCGCCAGATCAACCTGAGCCGCGACCCCTGGCCGCCCGCGCTTCCTGCTCCACCATGCTCCGCATGGTCCCCCTCTCCCAAGAGGGAGAGGATCAGGATTTGGGAACCAGCTTCAGCACCCGCCCCTTGGTGTTGTCGGTCAGCACATAGACCGCGCCGTCGGGGCCGACCCGCACGTCGCGGAGGCGTTCGCCCAGGTCCTGCAGTAGCCATTCCTCGCCGACCACCTTGTCGCCGTCGAGGGTCAGGCGGACCAGCTTCTTGCTCGACAGGCCGCCGATGAACAGGCTGCCCTTCCAGGCCGGGAACAGCGCCGCGTCATAGAAGGCCAGACCCGAGGGGGCGATGACCGGATCCCAGTAGTAGGCGGGCTGTTCCAGACCCGCCTTGGCCGTCAGGCCCTCGCCGATCGGCTTGCCGCTGTACTCGACGCCATAGGTGGTGGTCGGCCAGCCGTAGTCCTTGCCGGCCAGCGGGATGTTCAGCTCGTCGCCGCCCTTGGCGCCGTGCTCGACGGTCCAGAGCTGGCCGGTCGCCGGGTTGAAGGCCGCCGACTGGATGTTGCGGTGGCCGGTCGACCAGATGCCCTTGTTCGCCGTGCTGACCGCCGCGAAGGGGTTGTCCTTGGGAATGGCGCCGTCCGGATAGATGCGGATCACCTTGCCGAACGCGGACGTCAGGTCCTGGGCCTGGGCGCGGCCGGGCAGGATCGAGCGCTCGCCGGTGGTGATGAACAGGAACCCGTCGGGGGAGAAGGCCAGGCGGCTGCCGTAGTGCATGGCCGACTCGATGGTCGGCGTCATGCGCCAGACGACCTGCACGTCCTCCAAGCGCGGCGCGGCGCCGGGGACCAGCTTGCCGCGGGCCACGGCCGTGCCGTCGCCGCCCTCGCGCTTCTCGGCATAGCTCCAGTAGATCAGGCCGTCGGGGCCGACGACCACGTCCAGCAGGCCGCCCTGCCGGGCCGGATAGACCTCGGGCAGACCCGTCACCGGCGCCGACAGCGCGCCGTCCTTGCCGACGATGCGGAGCCGGCCGGCCTTCTCTGTGACCAGCATCTCGCCGCCGGGCAGGAAGGCCAGACCCCAGGGCTTCTCCAGCCCCTCAGCGACGGTCACTACATCGAAGGCGACATTGGCGGTGGCGTAGGGGGCCCGGGTCTGGCCGGGGAAGGCGGGCGTCTGGCCGACGCCGTCGGCGGGCCGGGTCTCCAGCGGCTGGCCGGGCGTCTGGGCGACGGTGGCCTCGCCGCCACAGGCGGCGAGCACGAAGGCGGCGGCGATCACGGGGAGGGGGCGCATGGAAGACTCCTTATTGCGAACGCCGGGGATGGACAGATGGGTCCCGGCCTTCGCCGGGAAGACGGAAAAACTCAGGCGACAGCGACAGGTTCTAGATGGTGTTCAGGCCTCGCCGAGCAAGGACCTGAGCGCGGCGTTCGGTTCCGCGCCCTCGACGTGGATCAGCGCCCACAGCGCGAAGAACAGCAGCGGCCAGCGGTTGTGGGCCTGTTTCTCGTCGCTGAAGACCGCGCGGACGGCCTCGACGTCGCAGACCTCGGCCACGCCGCGCACGTCGGCGATGCGAGGACCCAGGTCGCCGGCGCGGGGGGCGATCCAGCTGGCCACCGGCACGGTGAAGCCCTTCTTCTTCGCCCAGGGCTCGGCGGCCGGGCAGTGCCGCTCCAGCCACTTTCGCAGGATGTACTTGCCGTACCTGCCGCGCACCTTCATGCGGTCGGGCAGGTTGAAGGCGAAGGCCGCGACTTCCCTGTCGAGGAAAGGCGTCCGCCCCTCCAGCCCGTGCGCCATTAGCATCCTGTCGAGCTTGAGCAGCAGGTCGCCCGGCAGCCAGGTGACGATGTCGGCGTACTGGGCCTGTTGGAGGGGGGTGAAGTCGTCCGGCGCCTCGGCGGCCTGTCGCCAGCGAGCGAGGGCGGCGGCGCCCTTGTCCTTCAGGAAGGGCGCGTCGATCTGCGGCTCGGCGGGGCGGCCGCCCAGCCAACCAGGCCGCAGCGCCCGGCGATAGCGGCTATAGCCGCCGAACAGCTCATCGCCGCCTTCGCCGCTGAGCACGACGGTGAGCGTGCCTTTGGCGGCCTCGGCGAGCTTGTAGGTCGGCAGGCAGGCGTAGTCGGTGGTCGGGTCGTCGAGGTAACGGGCGACCTGCGGCGCGATCCGCCAGAAGTCCTCCTCGCCGAAGGTCGTCTCGCGCCAATCGAGGTTCAATGCTGTCGCGACGCGCTCGGCGGCGCCGCGTTCGTCGCGCGCCTCCGGCACATCAAACCCGCAGGTGTAAGCGGTCACGGGCCGCTCGTTCAGCCGGCTCATCAGCGTGGCGATCGCGGTGCTGTCGATGCCGCCGGACAGGAACAGGCCGTAAGGGACGTCCGATCTCTGGTGGACCGTCACGCTTCTCTCAAGGACGGCATCGAGGCGATCCAGCAAGCTGGCTTCGTCGGAAGTGGCGGTGGTTGTGCGAGAGACGGGGGGCAGCCAGCTACGGTCGATGACCTCACGGCCGATGACTTCAACGACAGCGCCCGGCAGCATTCGTCTGACAGGCCAGTCTTCCTCCAGGGCGTAGCCTAGCGTGAGGAGGTCGTTGGCGGCGGCTGGTTCCATGGACTCGAGGACCCGCCCCCCCTCAAGCGCGCAAGCCTCGGAGGCGAACCGCAGGCCCAGACCGTCACTGCGATAGTAAAGCGGCTTGATCCCGAACCCGTCCCTGACCAGCCAGGTCCGTCCATCCCCGCCGATCAGGCAGAAGGCGTACATGCCGCGCAGGCGTTCGAAGGCCTTCTCACCCTCCAGCGCGTAGAGGTGCAGCAGCGGTTCGAAGTCGGAGCCCGTGGCCAGCTTGTCCTTGAGCCCGAATTCCTCGGCCAACTCGATGTAGTTGTAGATCTCGCCGTTGCCGATGATCGTCGAGCCGGCGGCGTGCAGCGGCTGCCAGCCGCCTTCCAGGTCGATGATCGACAGGCGGGCGTGGGCGACGCACCAGCCGGGGCCGCTCTCGACGCGGATGCCGTCCGGACCGCGGTGCGCGATCCGCTCGATCATGGCGCGGACCTCGCGCTCGGCCGCCACCGGATCGGTGACGCCGAGGATGCCGGCGATGCCGCACATCAGAGCGCCCCAAGCCGTGACAGCAGGCTGCGCCACTCCTCGACCACGGCGGCCTGGCTGAACTCGCCCTCGACCCGGGCGTGGCCGTTCTGGACCAGCCGGATCTTCATCATCGGGTCGGCGAGGATGGCCTTCACCGCGTCGGCCAGCGGCTGCGGCTCGTCCAGCGGGACGAGGATCCCGTCCTCGCCATGCCGGATCAGGGCGCCCGGCCCCTGGCTGTCGGCGGCCACGACCGGCAGGCCGTGGGCCCAGCTCTGGATGACCACATTGCCCAGCGGCTCGAACCGCGACGGGAAGACGCAGACGTCGGCGGCCCGGTACAGCGCGCCGGCGTCGTTGCGCCAGCCGAGGAACCGCACGCGGTCGGCGACGCCCAAGGCGGCGGCCATGGCCTTCAGCTTCTCCTCCAGCGGGCCGTCGCCGGCGATCCACAGATACGCGTCCGGGATCATCGCCAGGGCCTTGAGGCTGACGTCATGGGCCTTGACGTCGTGCAGCCGGCCCATGCCGAGCAGCAGGGGGACGCCCTCCGGCGTGCCCAGGCTCGCCCGGTCGACCGGCTGGCCGTCCTCGGCGGCGGCGGCGAAGTTGGGGATGTAGCTGACCTGTCCGGCCGGCCAGCCCTGACCTACGATCCAGTCGGCGATGTCTCGGGTGTTGCCGACCAGATGGTCGAAGCCCTTGTAGTACTTCAGGCTGTAGTAGCCGCCCAGGCGCCCGACCCGCTTCCAGGGTCCGGCGGGCGTGTGGCGGGCGGCGCGGTTCATCCAGGCGACCAGGGCGGTGGCGCCGGCCTGACGGGCGAACGCGGCGATGCGGGGGCGGCTGAGGATGTCCAGCGGGCCGCCGAATCCGAAGCTGCCCGTCGCCACCCCGGCCTGCGTCAGGGCGCGCGTCCGCCCGGCGTGCGGACGCAGCGCGCAGGCCTGCGGCGTCCCCGCCGCGTGCAGGGCGCGCACGAGGTCGACGAAGTAGGTTTCAGCGCCGCCGTCGCCACGCGAACCGAGAAGATGAAGCACGCTCATGCGGCCGCGACCCTAGCCGCTGGCCGGCGGTTTCCCAAGAGGATGATCAGGCGCTTGATGCGGAACGCCAAGGCCCCTATAAGGCCCCCCTTCGCTCGGGTGCGCCAAGCATTGGCTGGGTAGCTCAGATGGTTAGAGCGGTGGATTCATAACCCACAGGTCGGCGGTTCGATCCCGCCCCCCGCCACCACCCGGCGCGAAGATCACGCCGCCGCCGATGCGGCGTCCACGCCTTCCAGCGCCGCCTGCAAAGCCTCGAGCATCCGCTCGGCCTTGATCGGCTTTTCGACCACGTCGTTCATGCCCGCCTCGAGGTAGGACCGCACGTCCTCCGGATCGGCATTGGCGGTCAGGGCGATGATCGGCGTGCGCGAAACGGGGCCGCCGAGGGCGCGGATGGCGCGGGTGGCGGCGACGCCGTCCATGCGCGGCATCTTGATGTCCATCAGGATCAGGTCGAACGACCGCGCCTGGACGGCTTCCAGGGCCTCGACCCCGTCGACGGCCTGTTCGGAGGTGCAGTCGAACATCTCGCACAGCGCTTCGGCGACCATGCGGTTGGTGGCGTTGTCATCGACGATCAGCACATGGGCCGCCCGGCTGGCCGGCTCGCCGCTGATCGCCAGGTCGGCCGGAGCCTCCATCGACGCCGGCGCGGCGATGAACTCGAAGATCACGGTGACGCCGGCGCCCGGATTGGGCTCGGCGCGGATCATCCCGCCCGCCGCGCTGACGATCCGGCTGGCGAGCGCCATGCCCAGGCCCGCCGAAAGGCCTTCGGGGTGGTCATCGCTCGACTGGCCGAGCGGGGAGAAGATGTGGGCAAGGCTCTCGGTGGTCAGCTCGACGCCCGCGTCGCGCACCCGCCCTTCCATCAGCAGGCCTTCGGCGGTGGGGCGGGCCTTGAGGGACACCTCGACCGCGCCACGGCGGGTCTCGCTCAGGGCCCGGAAGACCAGGGCGTCGAACACCTGCAGCAGCCGGACCTCGTCCAGTTCCGCCGCATGCTCCGGATCGCCGTCGTAGGCGGTCAGCAGGGTCAGGCCGGCCGAGGCGGCGCGCGCCTTCCAGCGCTGGTCGAGCGTGTCCATCACGTCCTGCAGTCGGCAGGGGTGCGAATTGAAGACCAGCGTCCCCCGCTCGGCGTCGTGAAGGTCGACCGCCCGGCGCATCAGGCCGATCAGATCCTCGCCCGTCGAGGCGATGGCCCGCACGCAGGCTTCGGAGTCCGGGGCCAGTGGCTGCCGCAGTAGGCGGGTGGTGAAATCGCTGACGCCGTCCAGCCGTTGAAGCACTTCATGGCACATCCGGCTGATCAGCTCGGCCTCGGAGCCGCGGGGCGTCCGGGGGCCGCTCCTGCGGGCGCCGAGCAGCATCAGCGGGTGACCCACGCCGAGATAGAGGCCGTCCTCGACGGCGATGAACCCGCGCGCCAGGGCCTCGGGTCGGGTGGCCAGGGCCTGGTCCCGCAGGGCCTGGGCCGTCATTTCGGCGGGGGCGACCAGCGGGTGAGGATCCATCACCTCGCACACCGCGCGGGGATCGGCGGCCAGCGCCAGGGCGACATCGCGGGTGATCAGTCCGACCGGCGCACTGCCTTCGGTCACCGCCAGCACCAGCGCATCGGGTTCGGCCATGAAACGGGCGGCGACATCGGCGCAGGAGGTCTGCGGCGATACCGGGGCGCGACGTTCGATCAGACTGGAGAGCGTATCCATGAGCCGGCTGCGATGGTCGTATGGTTCATCACCATGCATCACGCGCGCTTGCGGATAGGTTAAGCACCGGGCGGACAAAGAAAAACGGCGGGGATTTGCATCCCCGCCGCCCAGGTCTTGTCTAGCCTTGCGGACTAGAAGGTCTTGGTGATCGCCACACCGTAAGTGCGCGGTTCGCCGTAGAAGCCGTTCCGGAACAGGCCCGAAGAGTCATCCGTGAGGTAGGTGTCGGTGAGGACTTCCTCATCCATCATGTTCTTCACGTAGGCTTCGAGCGACAGGCCCATGCCGGAGTTGGCGACGGTGATCGTCGCGTTGGCGTTGTCCCAGCCTTCCAGAGCATCGGTCTTGGCGTTGTAGATCCGCGAGAACGAGTCCGTCTGACGGTAGTAGTCAGCGCGGATGGTCGCGTCCCAGTCGCCCATGGTCCAGGTGTACTGGGCGCCGAGCGAGATGGTCCATTCCGGCGAGTTCGGCAGGCTGTTGCCGCCGATATCGACTTCATAGCCATCGCTGACCAGACCGCCGAAGGCGTTCCGACCAACCGAAAGCGGGCCGCCCGGCGTCAGCGCGGCGCCGATGTCGACACCCGGCGTCACGAAGGCCGAGCTGAGCGTGCAGACGCCCAGAAGCGCGAACGGGTTGGCGTTCGCCGGGTTGCCGGAGCCGTTGGACACGAACAGGGCGGTCTGGGCCGCCGCCGTCGTGACCACGCAGTTGGCCGCCGAGCTGCTCTTGACCAGCGTCAGGTTCGGATCGCCCTGGGTGCGGTTGAACACGTCGATCGACTTCACGCCGTCGGCGATCTCGGTCTTGAGGTAACCGATGTTGGCGTTCAGGCGCAGGCCGTCCATCGGCGACCAGACGGTTTCCAGTTCGAGGCCCTTGATCTTGGCGTCGATGTTCTCGTTGACCGACGTGCGGTTCACGATCTTCGACACCTGGTACCCGATGTAGTCGTACTGGAAGCCCGTGACGTTCAGGACCATGGCCCCGCCCATCAGCGTGTTCTTCGAGCCGACTTCAAACGAGTCCACGAACTCCGGCGCGAAGGTCGGCGCCGGGCAGGAGGCGAAAACGCTCGCCGAGCACGGCGGGTTCACGCCGCCGGCCTTGTAGCCGCGCGCGTAGGAGAAGTAGAGCAGGCTGTCGTCGGTGAACGAGAAGTCCGGCTTCCAGTCGATGTTGAAGCGACCGGTCGTCTCCTTGAACTCGGCGAACAGGTAGGGCGTGGTCGCGTTGAGCGGAATGCCCTGACCCGGCGCCGCCAGAACGACGTTGCGGTTCTCGGTCTTCTTCTTGTCGTGGGTGTAGCGCAGGCCGGCGGTCACGCGGACCGTGTCGGTCAGCTGCCAGTAGAGTTCACCGAAGGCCGCGCGGGACTTCAGGTGATAGTCGCCCGTGCTGTCATAGTAGTTGCGGCCCGAACGGTTCGGAGTCTGGTTCGGGTCGATGAAGCAGGGGGTGATGCTGGTGCAGCCCGTCACGGTGGCGAACGGCAGGGAGTTCTGGACCTGCGCAGCCGCCGTCAGGGTGTTGCCCATGACGTAGTAGTCACCCTCGGACTGGAAGTCGAGGTAGATGGCGCCGATGTTGAAGTTGAACGGACCATCGAAGTTCGACTGCAGCCGGAGCTCCTGGCTCCACTGTTCGCTCGTGCCGCGCGAGATGTCGGCGGTCGAGAACTTGTTCAGCGCGCCGAGCTGCGGGTCGTTGACCACGCCGCCGGGGAACAGGGCCGCATAGAGGGCGCCGTAGCCCGGGAAGGCCGCGACCGCGTTGACCGGGTTCGGCGCCACGTTGAAGTTCGAGTTCGGAATGATCCGGTTGTAGTCCTGACGGGTGAACAGCGAGTTCTTGCTGAGACCGGTCAGGGCCGTGAGCTGCAACTCGTCGCTGAGGTCCCACTGGATGTTGAACTGGTAGATGTCGGTTTCGGCCTGATAGATCGGGTCGAAGCTCGACTGGATGTTGCGGATGTCCGGGTCCTGCATCTGGCCGGCGAAGGCGTCGCCGGTGGTGAAGCCGAACAGGGTGCCGAACAGACCACCGAGCGTGGCGGCGCTGTTGGGCGTGCCCAGGATGCCGGGATCGTTCAGCGGCGTGGGCTTACAGCCCTGGCTGAAGAGGCCGCGCTGGATCTGGGCGACCGCCGGGCTGAACGCGAAGAAGTTGGTCGCGCCGATGCCCGTGGCCGGACCGGGGTCCTTGGTGCAGAGTTGCTTGCCGATCCGCGAACGGGTGTCGTCTTCCTCGAAGTGGTCCCACATGAACGACGCTTCGAAGGTGTCGCTCGGGCGGAAGGCCGCGGTGATGCGGCTGTTCCACAGGTCGCGGTCGTCGACGTCGTTGCCGGTGGTCAGGTTCTTGCCGTAGCCGTCACGCGTCAGCATCGCGCCGGCGGCGCGCACCGCGAACATGTCGCCCAGCGGGATGTTGATCATGCCGCGCAGCTTGCGGGCGTTGTAGTTGCCGACTTCACCGCGGATGAGCGCCTCGAAGTCGTCGACCGGCTTGGCGGTGATCAGGTTGACCACGCCGCCGGTGGCGTTGCGGCCGTACAGCGTGCCCTGCGGGCC
Source organism: Caulobacter sp. (assembly GCA_040383665.1). Taxonomy (GTDB): domain Bacteria; phylum Pseudomonadota; class Alphaproteobacteria; order Caulobacterales; family Caulobacteraceae; genus Caulobacter. The sequence continues at coordinate 1,632 of JBEIDC010000097.1, read as the reverse complement.
GCGCAGCACTTCGACCCGCTCGACGTCGAAGAATTCGGCTTCGAACAGGTTGTTGGCCGTCAGCGGGGCGTTGTTCAGGTGGATGCCGGTGCCGGCGTCGCCGGAGCCCGCGACCAGCTTGGCGCCGACGCCGCGGATCTGGAAGTTGTAGCCGGTGAAGTTCCCCTTGGAGAAGTTCACGTTCGGGATCGCGAGGACCAGGTTCGGACCGCCGTCGATCTTGGCCTTTTCAAGCGAGTCCTGGCTGAACGCCGAAACCGCGATCGGCACGTCCTGGATCGCCTCTTCCCGCTTCTGGGCGGTGACGACGATCTCGCCGACGGTGGTATCCTGGGCGAAAGCGGGCGCTGCAATAGCCGCAACAGCGGCCAGTGAAACGCTCGCGGCGAGTAGGCTCCGCAGGCGCAGAGATCCTGTCATCTGTAACCCTCCCCGGACGGCGCCTCCCCGTATCGGGGTTTGGCGGCGTCTCTGTGTTTCCTCAGTGTCACGCAATATTTGCCGCCGGGGTGCGTGACACATCCCCCCGCAGCTTCCTTGGATTGCATACGCGCCATGGGTGGCTGTCAACCGCCCGCCGCTATATGATCGCTGATAGGTTAAGCCTTTTCACCTTGTGTTGCCGGTCTGCGTCGCTTGCTTACGCATCGGAAACGACTTCTTCGCGCGGCAGGGGAGCCGGCGCCGCAAATACCGGCGCCTCAAGGGGTTGCGGCGAGTCGTTCGCGTTTCGCTACGTCAACGCCTCGTGTAGTAGGGAGCCCTTCCGCCCCCCTTTCGAAGCGCTTCCGGACGCCGCCCGCATGATCCCCGCAGAACCGTCCGCCGACGGCGCCCTCGTCCTGTTCTCGGGCGGCCAGGATTCGACCGCCTGCCTCGCCTGGGCGCTCGACCGGTACGGACGGGTCGAGACGGTCGGTTTCGACTATGGCCAGCGCCACGTCATAGAGATGGAGGCCCGGCAGACCGTGCGGTCGGCGATCGTGGCCGGCTTCCCGCTCTGGGCCGGGCGGCTCGGCGAGGACCATGTGCTCGACATCCGCGGCTTCGGCGCGGTCGCCCAGTCGGCGTTGACCGCCGACCGCGAGATCGAGATGACCGAACGCGGGCTGCCGTCCACCTTCGTGCCCGGCCGCAATCTGGTGTTCCTGACCTACGCGGCGGCCCTGGCGGACCGCCGGGGCCTGGGGGCCCTGGTCGGCGGCATGTGCGAGACGGACTTCTCCGGCTATCCCGATTGCCGGCGCGACACGCTCGACGCCCTGCAGGCGGCGCTCAATCTCGGCATGGACCGCGACTTCCGCATCGAAACGCCCCTGATGACGCTGACCAAGGCGCAGACCTGGGCCCTGGCCAGCCGGCTGGGCGGCGAGGCGCTGGTCGGGATCACGATCGAGGACAGCCACACCTGCTATCGCGGCGAGCGGGGCGAGCGACACCCCTGGGGTTACGGCTGCGGGACCTGTCCGGCCTGCGAGCTCCGCGCCGCCGGCTACGCCGCCTGGAACGCCGACGGCCGGCCGGAGCTGGCCGCGTGACCTACAGCGTCAAGGAAATCTTCCTGACCCTGCAGGGCGAGGGCGGCCAGGCGGGCAAGGCGGCGGTGTTCTGCCGCTTCGCCGGCTGCAATCT
>JBEIDC010000096.1:0-12046 GCA_040383665.1 Caulobacter sp. | reverse complement strand
GCGGCGGCGCGGGCGGCGGCGTAGAGGCGCAGGCCGACAGGGTCAGCACCGCGGCGAGCGTGGCCAGCTTGTGGATCATGCCTTCTTCTCCCAACCACGCTCGGCCTGTTGCCAGTAGCTGACCGGCAGGCCCTGCGCCTTGAACGTCTTCCACCGACCGCGGGCGGCGGCCAGCGCCGCCTCGTCACGGCCGTCGAACAGTACGATGCACCGCTCGTGCGGCGAAAGATCGCCAGGCTCGGCGTTGTCGATCAGGAACAGGGCGTTGGCCCCGTTCGGATTCTCCAGACCGGTTGTCAGAAGGATCGGCTGATGGTCGGCGAACGGCTCATCAGCCGCGCCATGGGCCAGGAAGCTGTCGTCCCGGTAGCTCCACAGCCAGCCGTCGAGATGCTCGATCCGTTCCGCGTCGGCCGTCCGGACCAGCGCCCGCCAGCCGCGCTTGAGCGTCTTGTCCAGCAGATCGGGCAGCACCTGGTCGAGCGACGAGCGCTCCAGATGGTAGAACCAGACCTCGCAGGGGGACGTGTTCAAATCGGTTGCGTCCTTCGACACGGCGCGGCGCGCCTGCTCAGGATGACTGAGTTTGTGCGAGACACAATCTCAGTCATCCAGGAGGCTGGTCATCCTGAGCAGCACCGAAGGCGCAGGTCGAAGGACGCACCGAAAAGGCATCAGACCTCGTACTTGTCGGCCACCATCTGGTTGAGCAGCCGCACGCCGAAGCCGGTCGCTCCGTCGGGGCTGGTCGGGACGGTCGAGGGCTTCTTCCAGGCGGTGCCGGCGATGTCGAGGTGGGCCCAGGGCAGGCCGTTGACGAACTTCTGCAGGAACAGGGCCGCGGTGATCGAGCCGCCCGGCCGGCCGCCGGTGTTCTTGACGTCGGCGACCATGCTCTCGATCTGCTTGTTGTAGGCGTCCGGCAGCGGCATGCGCCACAGGGTCTCGCCAGTGGCCTTCGAGGCAGCGAGAAGATTTTCCGACAAGGTATCGTCGTTGCTGAACAATCCGGCGTAGTCGTTGCCGAGCGAAATGATGATCGCGCCGGTCAGGGTGGCCAGGTCGACCATGAACTGCGGCTTGAAGCGGTCTTGGCAGTACCAGAGGGCGTCGGCCAGAACGAGGCGGCCCTCGGCGTCGGTGTTGATGATCTCGATGGTCTGGCCGGACATAGAGGTGACCACGTCCCCCGGGCGCTGGGCGTTGCCGTCGGGCATGTTCTCGACCAGGCCCAGGATGCCGATGGCGTTGACCTTGGCCTTGCGGCCGGCCAGCACGTGCATGAGCCCGGCCACGGCGGCCGATCCGCCCATGTCCCACTTCATGTCTTCCATGCCGTCGGCCGGCTTGAGGCTGATGCCGCCGGTGTCGAAGGTGACGCCCTTGCCGACGAAGGCGATCGGCTGGCTGTCGCCGCCGTTCTTCCACTGGATGACCACCAGCTGGCTGTCACGGATGCTGCCCTGGCCGACGCCGAGCAGGCTGCCCATGCCGAGCCGGGCCATCTCGGCCTCGCCGAGAACCTCGACCTCGAGGCCCAGCGATTCGAGTTCCTTGACCCGCCGCGCGTACTCGGCCGGGAACAGGACGTTCGGCGGTTCCGACACCAGGTCGCGCGAGAAGTAGACCGCTTCGGCCAGGGCCTTCAGCGGGGCGAAGGCGGCTTCGGCGGCGGCCACGTCATCGGTGATGACCTTCACCACCTCCACCGACGGCTTCTTCTCGGCCTTCTCGGTGGTCAGGTATTTGTCGAAGCGGTAGGCCGCCAGCGTGGCCCCGAGGGCGGCGCGGGCCGACTCCTCGGCCTTGGCCCCCGGTGTAAAGACATGCAGCACGGTGGCGCCGGACAGTTTGACCGCACCATAGGCCTGGGCCGCGAAGCGTTCCGATGCGTCGCCGCCCATGGCGTCGGCGGCCCCGGCGCCGATCGCGATCAGGCGCTGCACCTCGACGCCCGACGGCGCGATCAACTCGACGGTCTGTCCCGGCTTGCCCGCGAAGCGCGGCGCGGCCGACAGGGCGCGGGACAGGGCGCCGGAGGTCGCGGCGTCCATCGCCTCGGCGGCGGAGGACTTGTGGCCGTTCTCGAAGACCATGACCGCGGCGGCGCCGCCCGAAGGGATCTTGCCGGCGTCGGAGGCGACGAACTCGATGCGCATGGAACGCTCCTGAATGTGGTCCGGGCGGCATAGTCCAACCCGCGTCGCGAGGGAAGCGCGGCGGTTGTTTCCGGTGCGTTCGGGGGTATAGAACGGGCCACCCCTGCTTCGGGGTTTCCCCGACCCCTCAACGGGCCCAGCTTCCCTTCATGCGTCTGATCGAGCGCTACCTTTTTCGCCAGCTGTTGACTCCGACCCTGCTGGCCGCCGCCGCGCTGGGGGCCGTAGGACTGCTGAGTCAAAGCCTGGGTCGCCTCGATATCATCATCGAGCAGCGCCAGACCGCCTGGGTCTACCTGCAGGTCATCCTGCTGGCGATGCCGCAGCTGATGAACCTGATCCTGCCGATCGCCATCTTTGTCGCAGCCCTGGTCGCCCTGAACAGGCTTCAGACGGACCATGAGCTTGTGGTCTGTCAGGCGGGCGGCATGAGCCGCTGGCGACTGATTTCGCCGGCGCTGCGGCTGGCGACGCTGGCGGTGCTCGTCGGGCTGGCGGTCAATCTATGGGTCCAGCCGGCCTCCTACCGGGCGATGCGCGAGATCGTCTCGGCGGCCCGCAGCGATGTCGCGGCGACGCTGGTTCGCGAGGGCGAATTCTCCGAACCGGCGTCCGGACTGACGGTCTATGGCCAGACCGTCGATGCGGACGGCAAGATCCGCAACCTGTTCATCCACCACCGCAAACCGGACGGCGGCGCCACCACCTACACGGCCCGGGAGGGGCGCATCACCGAACGCGGCGGCAAGCCAGTGCTGGTGATGCGGAACGGATCGAACCAGGAATTCTCGACGACCGGCGTCCTGAACTACCTGTCGTTCGAGGAATACGCGCTGGAGCTCGCCACCTTCCTCAACACCTCCGACACCGTCACCTACAAGGCGTCGGACCGTTATCTGCACGAGCTGTTCTACCCCGACCTGTCCCAGGCCTACGAGAAGAAGAACCGGGAGAAGCTTCTGGCCGAAGGCCATTCGCGCCTCGCCTCCCCGCTCTACAGCCTCGCCTTCATGGCCATGGCGCTGGCCGCCGTCCTGGGTTCCAGCTTCAGCCGCCTGGGCTACGGTCGTCGCATCGCCGTGATCGGAGCGGCCGCCGCGGGCGTGCGCATCATCGGGTTCGCGGTCCAGGCCGCCTGCGAGGACGCGCCCGCGCTCAACATCCTGCAGTACCTGATCCCGCTGACGGCGATCGCCTGGGGTCTGGGCCAACTCTACCGGCCCGTTCGACGCCGCCACGGCTGGCGCGAATGGCTGCCGTTCGGCATTGCTGAACCGCGCAAGGCGCCCGTGACGGGAGTGGCGGCATGAGCCGCGGGATCGGACGGCTGGAGCGCTATGTCCTGACGCGAACCCTGATGGGGGTGGCGGGCGCGCTGGCCGTCATCGGCTCGGTCATTCTGCTGATCGACTTCGTGGAGGTGTCGCGGACGGTCGGCGGCCGCGGCGACGCGGGCTTCCCGAGGCTCCTCTGGCTGACTCTGCTCAAGGCGCCGTCGACAATCCTGACCCTGCTACCCTTCGCCTTCCTGTTCGGGACCCTGGCGGCCTTCGTCGGCCTGAACCGTCGCAGCGAGTTGATCGCCATGCGCGCGGCCGGAGTCTCGGCCTGGCGCTTCATCCTGCCGGCCACCGTCGCCGCCTTCCTGGTCGGCGCCGTAACGGTCGCGGCCTTGAACCCGCTGACGGCGATGCTCGGCGCCCAGTTCGAACAGTCGAGGGATGCGGTGCTGGAGGAATTCCAGACCTCGACGCCCAAGGACACCTGGCTGCGGCAGGGCGACGACTCCTCCCAGGTCGTCATCCGGGCGCGCTCTCACGACCAGGTCGAAGGCACGGTGCGGCTCAAGGACGTGTCCATGTTCGTCTACCGTGTCACCGCCAGCGGCGGCCTGGAGTTCTCGCGCCGGATCGAGGCGGACGAAGCCAGGCTGATGCCCGGCTACTGGCGTCTGAAAGGCGTGCGCGAGGCGGCGCCGGGCGCCGGCTCCGTCCGCTCCGAGACCCTGTCCATCCCCTCGACCCTGGACGAGCAGGCCGCGATCGAACGCTTCACAACGCCGGAGGCCATCGCCTTCTGGCGTCTGCCGGCGACCATTCGCGGCACCGAGAGCGCAGGCTTCTCCGCCCTGCCTTACCGCCTGAGACTGCACCAGCTGCTGGCGACGCCGATCCTGTTCGCGGCCATGTCATTGCTGGCGGCGGCGTTCTCTCTGCGGCTCATGCGGCTGGGCGGGCTGGCGGTGCTGGCCGGATCCGGCGTGGCGCTGGGCTTTGTGTTCTTCTTCTTCAACCAGTTCTGCGGCGCGCTGGGGAAGGCCGAAATCGTTCCCGCCGCCGCCGCCGCCTGGGCGCCGCCGATGCTGGCGCTGTTATCGGGACTGACGCTGCTTTGCTATACGGAAGACGGTGGAATCGTGCGGGGGCGCGTCGCTGGGAGGAAGACCGTCACATGACGACCACGAGTCGATCCCCGAGGCGGCCCGGAGGGCGCGGCCGGCTGTTGGCCGGCGTAGCCGGCGCGGCGCTGTTCGCCGTCACGGGCCCCGTCCTGGCGCAGGATTTCGCGGCTATCCCCACCGCGCCGGCGGCCCCCGCCGCCAGCGATGACGGTCTTGGCGACGCCGGCTTCTATCTGGAGTCCGACAGCCTCATCCAGGATGACGCCAATCAGGTTGTCAGCGCCGAGGGCGATGTCGAGGTGCGATTCCGCGGCCGCACCCTGCGCGCCCGGTCGCTGATCTATGACATCCGCAGCGGCCTGATCACGGCGCGCGGAAGTGTCGTGGTCATGGACCCGTCCGGCGCGATCAGCTTCGCCGACGAGATGGTGCTGGACGAGGAAATGCGCGCCGGCGTGGCGCGCGGCTTCTCGGCCCGCCTGGACGGCGACGTCAAGCTGGCCGCCGCCACGGCGGTGCGGCGCAGCGACCTGGTCAACGAACTGACCCAGGCGATCTACACCCCGTGCGAGATCTGCGCCGAGGACAAGTCAAAGCTGCCGACCTGGTCGATCCGCGCCGACAAGGTCGTCCAGGATCGCGAAAAGAAGGTCATCTACTACCGAAACGCCGTCATCGAGATGTGGGGCGTCCCGGTCTTCTACGCGCATGTGTTCTGGCATCCGGATCCGGGCGCCAAGCGCAAGAGCGGCCTGCTGGCTCCCAATGTCCTGGCCTCTGCCCGCCGAGGCCTGTCCTACGAGCAGCCCTACGCCCTGATCATCTCGCCCTCCGAGGATCTGGTGATCAGTCCCCAGATCAATACGAAGGTGAACCCCTTCCTGAACCTGCAGTGGCGCAAGCGCTTCTGGTCGGGGCAGATCAACGCGCGACTCGGCTTCACCTACGAGCGTGATCTGGATGGCGACGGAGACCGGATCGGCGATCTGACATCGCGCAGCTACCTGCTCGCGAACGGGGCCTTCCGGATCAACGAGGACTGGCGCTGGGGCTTCGCGGCGGAGCGCGCTTCCGATGACCTGATCTTCGACAAGTACGACATCAGCGACGTCTACCAGCAGCGTGGCATGCTGCCGTCCGACGACCGGCGCCTGTCGTCGCAACTGTACGCGGTGCGCCAGGACGAACAGTCGTGGCTGTCGATATCCGCGCTCAGCATCCAGGGCCTGCGCCCCATCGATATCGACCGGGCGTTCCCGACCATCGCGCCGATGGTCGAGGGGCGCTGGGAGCCCGAAGGTCCGGTGCTCGGCGGACGCCTCAGGCTGCAGGGCAGCGCGGTCGCCCTGACCCGCGAGCAATCCCAGTTCGTGGCGACACAGCCGGGCGCCGACAGCCGACGCGTCAGCGCGCTCGCCGACTGGCAGGATACCTGGACCTTCGCGAGCGGCCTGCGGCTTTCGCCGTTCGCCCAGGTGCGTGGCGACGTCTACGACCTGGACGACCTGCCGGCGCCGGGTCCGGCCACCAGGACCGTCACCCGCGCCCGGGGCGTGGCCGGCGTCGATGTCAGCTTCCCGCTGATGCGTCGGGACGGGGCCCGCACGATCGTGCTCGAGCCCTTGTTCCAGGCGGCCCTGTCGCCGGACGTCGACGCCAACACGCCTGTTCCCAATGAGGACAGCGCGGTCCTGGAGTACGACGAGACCAACCTGCTGCGGGCCAACAAGTTCCCCGGCTTCGACCGGTACGAGGACGGGCGGCGTGTCAACCTGGGCGCGCGGGCGAGCGTCCTGTACGACGACGGGCGCGGCGGCAGTCTCATGATCGGCCGCACCTTCCGCTCGAATCCGGATCTGCAGTTTCCGACCCGAAGCGGCTTGCAGACCGCCAGGTCGGACTGGATCGTCGCCGCCGAAGGGCGCCCCCTCGAGAGCGTCAGCTTCTTCACCCGCGCCCGGTTCAGCCCGGAGAATGGAGACGTGCGGCGGTTCGAAGCAGGGGTCGACGTCAACACCACCCGCGCCCGCGGCTTCATCCGCTACCTGCGGGACAACCAGGACATCACCGGCGTCCAGCGCGAGGACCTCGACTTCGCCGGTGAAGTGATGATCTCGGGCAACTGGGGAGTCACCTTCGCCGGTGTTCGCGACGTCGAGAGCGACGTATGGCGTCGCCAGGAGCTCGGCGGCCTCTACCGGGACGACTGCCTCGATATCGCCGTCGTCTGGGTGCACGAGGAGACCTACAACCGGACTCTGGGCCCGTCGGACTCGGTGATCCTGCGCCTAACGCTCGCCACATTGGGCGATAAAGGCTACAGCCAGTGACGAACGGTCGGAACCTGCGAGTCCGCCTGTCGAAGCATTCAGGGGAACGACAATATTGAATACGTCGACGCGTAGCGTGACGAGGCTGGCACTGGCGGCGGCGTCCGCCTTGAGCCTCGGTTTCGCCCCCATTGCCCATGCCCAGGAGGCTCCTGTCCCCGGGACCACCGACGCCGCCCTGGCGGAGTTTATGGAATCGGCGATCGGCGAAAGCGTCGCCGCGGTCGTCAATGACGACATCATCTCGACCTATGATCTTGTCCAGCGGATGCGTCTGCTGTCGATCACCGCCGGCATCCAGCCCGACGAGAACACCTTGCCGCAGCTGCAGCGGGAAGCCATGCGCTCGCTGATCGAGGAACGCCTGCAGATCCAGGAGCTCCGAAAGGTCGAGAAGGAACACAAGACCGACATCGTCGCCACCGACGCCGACGTCGACGCCGAGCTGACGGAAGTCGCCAAGGGCAACAACATGACGGGCGACCAGATGCTGGCGCAGCTGCGCAGCGCCGGTGTCGGCCCCGAGACCCTGCGCGAGCAGATTCGCGCCGAGGTCAGCTGGCAGGGTTACATCCGGGGTCGTTACGGCAGCCGCCTGCGCATCGGCCAGGACCAGATCAAGGCTGTCCAGGAGCAGCTGACCGTCTCGGCCGGCAAGCCGCAGTACCAGATCAGCGAAGTCGTCATCGACCCGTCCCGCGTTGGCGGCGTCGACAACGCCATCCAGGGCGCCGGCCAGCTCATCGGACAGATCCAGCAGGGCGCGCCCTTCCCCGCGGTCGCCCGGCAGTTCTCCTCCTCCGCCACGGCGGCCAACGGCGGCGACGCCGGCTGGGTCGGCGCCGGTGAAATGCCCCCCGAAGTCGAACTGGCCCTCGAACAGCTTCGCCCCGGCCAGATTTCCCGTCCGATTGTCACAGACGACGGCGTCTACATCATCGCCCTTCGCGACAAGCGCGCGGGATCCAATGTCGCGCTGGTCAGCCTCAAGCAGGCCGCGGTGCCGCTGGCGGCCGACGCTTCGCCCGAGGAGGTTCAGGCCGCCGCCGCTCAGCTCGAGGCTCTGCGCCCGCTGGTCACCGGCTGCGCCGATCTCGAAGCCAAGGCCGCCGACATCCAGGGCGTCATGGCCGGCGACCTGGGCGAAGCCGAGATCGCGGGCCTGACCGAGAGCTTCCAGACCGCCGTGGCGACGACGCCCGACGGCCAGCTGTCGCAGCCTGTCCGCACCAACGCCGGCCTGCACCTGGTCATGGTCTGCGGCCGTCGCCAGAGCGGCGCCCAGATCCCGACCGCGCAGCAGATCGAAAGCCGCCTCGTCGGCCAGCAGCTGTCGATGATCTCCCGGCGTCTGCTTCGGGACCTTCGCGGCACGGCGACCATCGAGCAGCGGTGACGCCGGCGCCGCTCGCGCTGAGTCTTGGCGATCCCGCCGGAACGGGGCCGGAGATCACGGCCCGGGCCTGGAGGGCGCTGCGCGACACCGGGCCTGTCTTCATGGTCATCGGCGACCGTGAAGCGCTGGAGTCCGCGCCCGGCGGAGCTGTCCCTGTCCAGTCGGTCACGAGGCCCGAGGACGCGGCGCTGATCTTTTCCAGGGCCCTGCCGGTGCTGGACATCCCGCTGACCACCCTGGTGGTCGCCGGTCAGCCCGATCCCGCCAACGCCGCCGCCGTGATCCGCTGGATCGAGACCGGCGTGGGTCTGGCCCTGTCCGGCGCGGTCAGCGGCCTGGTCACGGCTCCGATCGCCAAGGCGCCGCTCTACGCCGCCGGTTTCGGCTTCCCGGGCCATACCGAGTTCCTCGCCGAGCTGACGGCCGCCGGCCGCCACGACGGCGCGCGCGGACCGGTGATGATGCTGACCGCCGCCGACCTGCGCGTGGCGCTGGTGACCATCCACGAGCCTCTGGCCAGGGTCTCCGCGCTGCTCACCATCGAGAAGATCGTCAACGCCGGGCTGGTCACCGCCCAGGCCCTGCGCCGCGACTTCGGCATCGCCGTCCCGCGCCTGGCCGTCGCCGGCCTGAACCCGCACGCCGGGGAGTCAGGCTCACTGGGCCGCGAGGAGATCGAGGTCATCGCCCCGGCCGTCCGGGCGCTTCGCGAGCTGGGCGTCGAGGCTGCCGGACCCTCTCCGGCTGACAGCCTGTTCCACCCGGAAGCCCGGGCCCGCTATGACGCGGTCCTCTGCATGTACCACGACCAGGCGCTGATCCCCGTGAAGATGCTCGACTTCTGGGGCGGGGTGAACGTGACCCTGGGCCTGCCCATTGTCCGCACCTCCCCCGATCACGGCACCGGCTTCGACATCGCCGGGAGGGGCGTCGCCCGCCCTGACAGCCTGATCGCCGCCATCCGGCTGGCGGCCGAGATCGCGGCGCGACACGGGTAGCTCCCACATCCGCACGCATTCTCTCCCCGTCATCGTCGGACTTGTTCCGACGACCCATGCGTGGTGTGTCCGATGATGAGGCGCGGCGGAGCAACAGAGCGCTCACTTCTACCCGCCATGTTCATGGGTCGTCGGAACAAGTCCGACGATGACGGATGGGGGATGCAATGATGGATATCGACCAATTCCCCCCGCTCCGCGAGAGCCTGGCCGACCACGGCCTGCTGGCCGACAAGAGCTTTGGCCAGCACTTCCTGCTTGACCTCAACATCACGCGGAAGATCGCCCGGCTGGCCGGACCGCTGGAGGGGCAGACGGTGATCGAGGTGGGGCCGGGCCCCGGCGGCCTGACCCGGGCGCTGGTCGAGGCGGGCGCGAAGGTCATCGCCGTCGAGAAGGACGCCCGCTTTCTGCCGCTGCTGAACGAGCTGGCTGCAGTCTCCGACGGCCGCCTGACCCTGGTCGAGGCCGATGCGCTGAAGGTCGACGAGGCGACGCTGGCCGGTGGGCCGGGCCATGTGGTCTCCAACCTGCCCTACAACGTCGGCACGCCGCTGCTGATCAAGTGGCTGACCGGCCCGTGGCGGCCGGTGTCCATGACCCTGATGTTCCAGAAGGAGGTCGCCGACCGTATCGCCGCCCCGGCCGGCGCGGACGCCTACGGCCGGCTGAGCGTGGTCTCCCAGGCGCTGGCGAGGGCGAAGGTGGTCATGGACCTCCCCGCCCGCGCCTTCACCCCGCCGCCCAAGGTCGCCTCGGCCGTGGTGAGGCTGGACCCGATGGACGACGCCCCGCCGGCTGAGCTGGTCGCCGCGCTGGAGAAGGTGACGGCCGCCGCGTTCGGCCAGCGCCGGAAGATGCTGCGCTCGAGCCTGCGCCTCCTCGGCGGAGAGGCGCTGTGCGAGAAGGCGGGCATTGACCCGAACGTGCGGGCCGAGACGGTGCCGGTGGAGGGGTTCCTGCGGTTGGCGCGGGCGCTGTAGGCCGGACTGTGCGTCCTTCGCGACGCTCGCCCAAGGCTCGCTCGTCAGGATGACGAAAGTGAGTGGGCGGCAACAAAGCTCGTCATGCTGAGGAGCGGACCCTACGGTCCGCGTCGCGAAGCACGCAGCCCCCCTACCCCTCCCCGGCCTCCGGGATCGCCTCGGCCAGCAGGCCCTCGACCAGGGGCTCGATCCAGAGGTTGCGCGAGGCCTTGCGGCGTTCGGCGTGGTAGATGTGGGCCAGTTCGGCGTAGGCGCGGTCGAAGTCGTCGTTCATGACGACGTAGTCGAAGGTCTTCCAGTTGGCGACCTCGTCCTTGGCGCGGGCGATGCGTTCGCGGATCACCGCCTCGCTGTCCTGCGATCGGGCGTGCAGCCGGCGGTGCATTTCGGCCAGCGACGGCGGCAGGATGTAGACGAGAACCGAGTCCTCCGGCGCCTGGTCGTGGATCTTCATGGCCCCCTGGAAGTCGATGTCGAACAGGGTGCTCTGGCCCTTGGACAGCGCCTCCATGATGGGGATCTTCGGGCTGCCGTAGCGGTTGCCGTAGACCTCGGCCCACTCCAGGAACTCGCCCCGCTCGACCATGGCGTCGAAGGTCGGGCGGTCGACGAAGTGGTAGTCGCGGCCGTCGTGCTCGCCGGGACGCGGCGCGCGGGTGGTGGCCGAGATCGACAGGTGCAGGTCGGAATGGTCGGCGATCAGCCGCCGCGTCAGGGAGGTCTTGCCCACCCCCGACGGCGCCACGACCATCAGCATCAGGCCCCGCGTCGGCCGGGCCTCGTCACTCGACATTCTGCACCTGCTCGCGGAACTGCTCGATCACCGCTTTGAGGTCGAGACCGATGGCGGTCAAGGCCGGGGTCGCCGATTTCGAACACAGGGTGTTGGCCTCGCGCATGAACTCCTGAGTCAGGAAGTCCAGCCGGCGGCCGGCGGCGGCGTCGCCGGCGATCAGGGTGCGGGCGGCGGCGATGTGGCCGGCCAGGCGGTCCAGCTCCTCGCGTACGTCGGCGCGGGTGGCCATTACGGCGGCCTCCTGGACGATGCGCTCCTCGCTGGCGGCCTGGCCGAGCAGTTCGGTCATACGCCCGGCGAAGCGCTCCTTGATGATCGCCGGATGGGCGGACGCTTCGGCGCCGGCGGCCGCGACCAGCGTCTCGATGCGGTCGATCATGCCGGTCAGCACCGGTGTGAGCGCCGCGCCCTCCTCCAGCCGCGCCGCCTTCAGCGCATCAAGGGCCAGGGCGATGGAGGCGGCGATGGCCTGTTCCAGAGCGGCCCGCGCCTCGGGGGCCTCGGCGGCCTCGGCCACCTCGATGACGCCGCGCAGGGCCAGCATTCCGTCGGCGGTGGGCCGCTTGAGCCGCTTTGCCTTCACATGGGGCGCGACGGCGGCGAGATAGCGCTCCAGCTGGTCGAGGTTGACGCTAGCGGCGCCGGCGCTCTCGGTCCGGCGAGCCTGGACGCTGACATTGACCTGGCCGCGCTGGAAACGGGCCTGCGACCCGTCGCGGATAGCCTTCTCGAGCGCGTCAAAGCCCGGCGGCGCCTTGAAGCGGGTTTCCAGGTTGCGGCCGTTGACCGAGCGGGCTTCGATCGCCCAGGTCCAGTCGCCCGCCGCGCCCTCGGCCCGGCCGAAGCCGGTCATTCCCGACAGGGCCATCTATTTTCCCGTCCGCGCGCGGTACTCGCGCCACTTCGCGACGTTGCGCTTGTGGTCCTCGTAGGTGACGGCGAAGGCGTGGCCGCCGGTGCCGTCGGCGACGAAGAACAGG
>JBEIDC010000095.1:0-12111 GCA_040383665.1 Caulobacter sp. | reverse complement strand
GGCGGCGGCTGTATGCGGAGCCTGGCCGCCACACGTGCTACAGTAGTGATTGTGTTCAAGTTTGACTGAGAATGCCTGGCGGCCAGTGTGCCCGGATGGAGCCGGGTTCAGGTAAGGACTCGGACAGTGCGTGAACCGTCGGTCCGGCCCAGCGTCCGAGTCTGCCCGCAAGCGGACTTGCCTGGACGAGGAAGGGCCCGGCCGCTCCCGGCGCCGGCGGGACCGGAGCCCGGGGCGAGGTCTGGATCATCGCCATCGGTTGAGCGTTGAGGGAGTCGCCGATCCGCGGAGGCGGCGACCGCGCCTCGCCCTGAAGGGTGACCTTGGCGGACGGCGCATCCGCGCTAGGTTCAGAGCGAACCCAAGGAGACGCCCGTGACCCGCTTGATCGCCGCCTATATCGCCGCCGGCCTCGTGTTCGCCGGACTGGATGCGCTGTGGCTCGCGGTCCTCGCCGTGCAGATGTACCAGGACTCGTTCGGCGACATGCTGCTGGACACCCCCAACATGACGGCGGCGGTGATCTTCTACACGCTCTACCTGGTGGGCATCGTCTTCTTCGTCGTGAAGCCGGCGCTGGCGACGGGGTCCTGGAAGACGGTGCTGGTCCACGGCCTGCTGTTCGGACTGGTCGCCTACGCCACCTACGACCTCACCAACCTTGCCACGCTGAAGGGTTTCCCGGCCAATGTGGTCCTGCCGGACCTGGCCTGGGGGATGTTCGTTACCACGGCGGCGGGCTTCGCGGGCTGGGCCGCCGGTCGCCGCTTCAGCTGAACCGGCCGCCTCGCCGGGACAGGTCGGCCCCCCAAACGCAACAGCCCCGGGCGCATGACGCCCGGGGCTGTGTCGTGGTCGTTCAAGGTGGTGCCGCCGGGCAGGATTGAACTGCCGACCTCAGCCTTACCAAGGATGCGCTCTACCACTGAGCTACGGCGGCGAAAGGCGAGGCGCGCCTGATAGCGAAAGTCGGGGGACGGGGGAAGCCCTAATCCTCTTGACGCCCCACTTGTCGCCATCGCACCACTGGCGACATGGTCAGCCAGCCGCCCAAACCCCTGTCCGACAAGGCCCTGCGCGAGCAGAAGCTGGCGCAGGCGCTGCGCCTCAATCTGCGCCGCCGCAAGGCCGCGCCGCGCGAAACCCCGCCCGCCGAGGACAAGGCCTGAGCCGGCTGCGCGGATTCTCCTCCGAAAATCCCTTTGCCCGCGGCCGGTCGCGCGGCCATCAACGACAACGTGACTCTTGCGCCGGGGCTTGCGCCGGATAGAAGGCGCGCCTCACATACTGTTCTGTCGCCGGTGGAAGATTCCGCCGGCGTATCGAGGGGCCTGAATGGACCGCATCGCCATCGTCGGCGGCGCGCGGCTGAATGGAGAGATCCAGATCAGCGGCGCCAAGAACTCCGCCATCAAGCTGATGGTCGCCTCGCTCCTCACGGACGAGCCCCTGCGCCTGACCAACATGCCGCGTCTGGCCGACACCCGGTTCCTCGGCCACCTGCTGACCCGGCTGGGCACGCTGGTCGACGAGCGCCAGGGCGAGGCCGGGTCCGAGACCATCCTGCACACGCCCGAGATCGTCAGCTCCTTCGCCCCCTACGACCTGGTCCGCCAGATGCGGGCCAGCTTCAACGTGCTGGGTCCGCTGATCGCCCGCACCGGCCACGCCAAGGTCTCGCTGCCCGGCGGCTGCGCCATCGGCGGCCGCCCGGTCGACCTGCACCTGCAGGCGCTGGAGGCCCTGGGCGCCAAGATCGAGCTGCACGAGGGCTACGTCTACGCCACAGCGCCCGGCGGGCTGAAGGGCGCGACGATCGAGTTCCCGTTCGTCTCGGTCGGCGCCACCGAGCACGCCATGCTGGCCGCCGTTCTGGCGAAAGGCGTCACGGTGCTGAAGACCGCAGCCTGCGAGCCGGAGATCGTCGATCTGGCCGACTGCCTGAACAAGATGGGCGCGCAGGTTGAGGGGGCGGGCACGCCGACCATCACCATCACCGGGGTCGAGAAGCTGCGCGGGACCACCCACGCGGTGATCACCGACCGCATCGAGGCCGGCACCTATGCCGTCGCCGCCGCCATGGCCGGCGGCGAAGTCCGGCTGACCAACACCCGCGCCGACCTGATCGAAGCCCTGCTGGCCAAGATCGAGGAAGCCGGGGCGGGCGTGGAACGCACCAACGACGGCGTCATCATCCGCCGCAACGGCGCGCGGCTGAAGGCGGTGGATGTCGAGACCGGCGTCTATCCGGGCTTCCCCACCGATCTGCAGGCCCAGTTCATGGCCCTGATGACCCTGGCCGAGGGCGAGAGCGTCATCCGCGAGACCATCTTCGAGAACCGTTTCATGCACGCGCCGGAGCTGGCGCGGCTGGGCGCCGACATCACGGTCTCGGGCACCGAGGCCCGGGTGCGCGGCGTCGAGAAGCTGGAAGGGGCCCAGGTCATGGCCACCGACCTGCGCGCCTCGGTCGGCCTGGTCATCGCCGGTCTGGCGGCCCGAGGCGAGACCGTCGTCGGGCGCGTCTATCACCTGGATCGCGGCTTCGAGCGGCTCGAGGAGAAGCTCGGCGCCTGCGGGGCCAATGTCCGCCGCATCAAGGGCGACGCCTCCGTGCCGGAGATGGACGGCTGACCATGGCCGATGCCGCGCCGCTGCGCCTTCTCGCCGAGGACGCCGAAGACCTGGCCGTGATCTCGGCCGCCCTCCAGGATTCGGTGGGCAAGATCGGCGACATCAGCTTCGACGCCGCCGCCCGCCGGCTGACGCTGGCGCTGAACCGCTACCGCTGGGAGGCGGGCGGCAAGAGCGGCGAGCGCATCCGCGCCGGCCTGCAGGTCGGCGGCGTGCTGGGCGTCAAAAGCCGCAAGCTGCGCCGCGACGCCAAGGCCGCGGTGGTCGAGCTGCTGTCCATCACCTTTGAACCCGGTGAGGCGCCCGGCGGCGCGGTCGTCTTCACCTTCGCCGGCGGCGGCGACCTTCGGGCCGAGGTGGAGTGTGTGGACCTGGTGCTGGCGGATGTCTCGCCGGCCTGGCCGACGCCGAGGACGCCGAAGCACGACTGAGCAGTCCTCCCCGGAGCGCAGCGAGGGGGAGGGGGACCATGCGGACCATGGTGGAGGGCGCGGCGCAGGCGACTGCCCTCGCGCTTCTCTATAGCGCTCTAATTCTGACATTCCGACGCTACCTCACTGACCCCGCTCCGCCGGGCCGTCGGAGGGGGGGCGAAGGCGACAATCACCGGGTCGAACAGAAAAACCTGCGCTTCGGGCTGGCGCTATCCAATAACATTACATATGTAATGCCAAGGCGCTTTGCGGCGCCCCCTTCAACCCATGAGCAGTGGAGAGCGCCGTGCCCCTCTGGACGATCTACCATTCACCGGATGCGTTTTCGGACGACGACAAGGCCCGGCTCGCGGCCGAGATCACCGACGTCTACGCCCCCTTCATGCCCCGGTTCTTCGTCGGCATCGTCTTCAAGGCGGTGGACGAGAAGAACCTGTTCGTCGGCGGACTGCCGGCGAAGCGCTTCGTCCGCTTCGTGCTTGAGCACATCGCGCGCGAGTTCCCCGACCGGAAGGCCAGCCAGCGCTTCATCGACCGCATCAACCAGGTGATCGCCCCCTACATCCGCGACCGCGGGCTGGATTGGGAGATCCACATCGACGAAACGCCCTTCGATCTCTGGTCCATCAACGGCTTCTACCCGCCGCGTCAGGGCACCGCCGACGAGGCGCGCTGGATGGCCGAGAACCGCCCGTCTCCCCGGACCCACGAGTAGGTCCCCGACGCCGACAGGAACACACGGACATGACCAACAATGTCAGCGTCATCACCGGCGCATCCTCCGGCATCGGCGCAGCTTACGCCGAGCGTCTCGCGGCGCGCGGCGGCGACCTTCTGCTGGTCGCCCGGCGTGGCGACCGCCTGGAGGGGCTCGCCGACCGGCTGCGCAAGGCCCATGGGGTCGAGGTCGAGACCCTGGTGGCCGACCTGCAGGACGCCCGGGACCTTCGGCCCCTGGAGATCCGTCTGGAGACCCGTCCCGTCGCCATGCTCGTCAACAACGCGGGCGCCGGCGGCCTGGGTCCCACAGCGCTGACGGGCGCCGACGCCCAGGAACGGTTGATCGACCTCAACATCGTGGCCCTGGCCCGGCTTTCGCTGGCCGCACTGAAGGGTTTTCGGGAGGCGGGCAGGGGAACGCTCGTGAACATCGCGTCCGTCGTCGCGTTTTCACCATCGGCCGGCGGCGCCGCCTACAGCGGTTCGAAGGCGTTCGTCCTCAACTTCACCCGCGCCCTGCAGATGGAGTACGGGAAGAGCGACTTCCGGATCCAGGTCGTGCTCCCGGGGCCGATCCGGACGGAGTTCTTCTCCTCGCAGGGGATGGACGATTCCGTCTTCCCCGCCGGCGCCTACATCACGCCGGAGCAGATGGTCGACGCGGCGTTGGCCGGGCTCGACGCCGGCGAGGCGATCACCATTCCAACGCTCGTGACCCCATCGATCTGGGACGACATGGAAGCCGTTCGCGGGCGGTTTCTGGGCGATGTCATTGGCGGAAAGGTCGCCGCGCGCTACCTCGGGCAGCCGGGTTGAGGTCTGGCCGCCCCGGGGCGACCGGGGCGGCCCGTCCCACCGAATGCATCGAGGTGACGCATGGCGCGATATGACGAAGCCCACAAGGCGGAGGCCCAACGCCTCATCGTCCGGCACGCCGCCGAGCGGTTCCGTAGCGACGGGATCGCCGCCGTCGGCGTCCGCCAGCTGATGGCGGACGTCGGCATGACGCACGGCGGGTTTTATACGCACTTCGCGTCGCGCGACGACCTGGTCGCCGCGGCGATCGAGCGGGCCGCCCAGAGCACTCTGGGATACCTTGAGGAGGCCGTTGCGGCCGCCGCGCCGTCAAGCGCGCTCGACGCCTTCATCGCCACCTATCTGGGTGAGCGCCACCTCACCGAGATGGCGCGCGGCTGCGCGGCGTCGGCCCTCGCGCCCGAGGTCGCGCGGCAGGACGAGGCTGCCCGGTCGCGCTTCAAGCAACAGAACGACCGGATTATCGCGCTGCTTGAACGAACCCTGCCCGAAGGGGGCGACAAGGACGCGCGCTCGGCCCGCGCAACCGCGATCTTCGCCTGTCTGATGGGCACGCTTCAGCTGGCGCGGATCGCGTCCGCGCCACAGGACGTCGAGCAGATCCTCGCCGGCGGACGGGCGGCGGCAACGTCCCTGGCCCATCAGGCCTGGTGATAGGTTTTGGAAACGGGGACACACGTTCCTTTTCGCCAGACAAGAAATCGACTTTCGATAAGGAGCTTGCGTCCCTGCTTGAGCGCGCCCCTTCGCCTCGGCATCGCCATGCCCTATATGCCCCGCCATGCGCCGCTTCGCCTTCTCCAGCCCCGACTTCCCCACAACCTTCCGCGCGTTCCTGAACGAGCGGCGGGGTTCGCCGGCTGATGTCGACGCGGCTGCGGCAGAAGTGCTTGAGGCCGTCAGGACGCGCGGGCTCGACGCCGTCCTCGACTTCACGCGCAAGTTCGACCGCGCCGACCTGACCGCCGAGACCATCCGCGTCACCGCCGAGGAGATCGAGGCCGGGGCCGCCGCCAGCGCGCCCGCCGTGCGTGAGGCTATCGCCTTCGCCGCCGCCCGCATCCGCGCCTACCACACCCGCCAGCGGCCGGCCGACCAGGCCTGGACCGACGAGGCCGGGGTGGCGCTGGGCTGGCGCTGGACGCCGATCGAGGCGGTCGGGGTCTATGTGCCCGGCGGCCGGGCGGCCTATCCCTCCACCGTGCTGATGAACTGCGTCCCGGCCCAGGTGGCCGGCGTCGACCGCATCGCCATGGTCACCCCGCCGGGCAAGCTGCAACCCGCCGTGCTGGCGGCGGCCAAGGAAGCCGGCGTCAGCGAGATCTGGCGCATCGGCGGGGCCCAGGCCGTGGCGGCGCTGGCCTATGGCGCCGGGCCCATCCTGCCGGTCGACAAGATCGTCGGGCCCGGCAACGCCTATGTCACCGCCGCCAAGCGCCGGCTGTACGGCGTGGTCGGCATCGACGCCCTGGCCGGGCCGTCGGAGATCGTGGTGGTCGCCGACGCCGACAACAATCCCGACTGGATCGCCGCCGACCTGCTGTCCCAGGCCGAGCACGACCCCGCCGCCCAGTCGATCCTGATCACCGACGACGAAGCCTTCGCCGCCGCCGTCGAGGCCGCAGTGACGCGGCTGCTGGGCGAGATCGCCACCGGCGAGGACGCCGCCGCCTCCTGGCGCGACCACGGGGCGATCATCATCGCGCCGCTGGCCGAGAGCCCGGGCCTGGTCGACCTGATCGCGCCCGAGCACGTCGAGTTCTGCACCGTCGACCCGGAGGCGCTGTCCGACCGGGTGCGGCACGCCGGGGCCATCTTCCTGGGCCGCTACACGCCCGAGGCCATCGGCGACTATGTGGCCGGCTCCAACCACGTGCTGCCGACCAGCCGGGCGGCGCGCTTCCAGTCGGGGCTGTCGATCTACGACTTCCTCAAGCGGACCTCGATCGTGAAGTGCGACGCGGCGTCCTTCGGCATCCTGGGGCCACACACGGTGGCGCTGGCGGAGGCCGAGGGGCTGCCGGCGCACGCGCTTTCGGCCCGGATCCGGTTGCCTAAATGACACTGCGTCCTTCGCGACGCGGCTTTCAGCCGCTCCTCAGGATGACGAATGGGGTAGGCTTGCACTAAACCTCCTCAGGTGAGGAGCGAGCCATCCGGCGACTCTCGGATTATTCGAGGGCGCGAACCCCGCAAGGACTCATGACCGACGACCGCGCCGCCCACCGCCTGCAGAGCATCGAGATCGACGAGGCGTCCCTCGCTGCCGTCTCGCGCGACCAGGAGCAGGAGCGGCAGATCGCCATCTTCGATCTGGTCGAGGACAACTACTTCCAGCCCGAGGGCGCGGCCGGCGGCCCCTACGACCTGAAGATAGCCCTGGCCGAGAACCGGCTGGCCCTGCGCATCACCGGGCCGGACGGCGGGTTCGACCAGATCCACCTCTTGTCGCTGTCGCCGTTCCGGGGCGTGATCCGCGACTATTTCATGGTCTGCGAGAGCTACTACCAGGCCATCCGCAACGCGACGCCGGCCCAGATCGAGGCGCTGGATATGGGCCGGCGCGGGCTGCACAACGAAGGCTCCTCGCTGCTGCAGGCCCGGCTCGAGGGCAAGGTGAAGACCGACCTCGACACCGCCCGGCGGCTGTTCACCCTGGTCTGCGCCCTGCACTGGCGGGGCTGACGGCCGGTGGAGGGGCTGCCCGGCGCGGTGCTGTTCACCTGCAACTTCAACCGGGTCCGGTCGCCGATGGCCGAGGCGCTGATGAAGATGGCGTTCGGCTCGCGGGTGTTCGTCGATAGCGTCGGCCTCAAGCGCGAGCCGGGCGAGACGGAGGTCGATCCCTTCGCCCTGGCGGTCATCGACGAGCTGGGCGGCGACCTGCACGGCTTCCGGCCCAAGATCTTCGACGACCTGGAGGACGACTCCTTCGACCTCGTCATCTCCCTGACGCCCGAGGCGCAGCACCGGGCCGTCGAGCTGTCGCGGGGCAGGGCGGTCGACATCGAGTACTGGCCTACCCACGACCCGACCCTGGCCGAGGGCAGCCGCGAGCAGCGGCTGGACGCCTATCGCGAGGTCCGCGACCAGCTGGCCCGGCGGATTCGCGACCGTTTCGGCAAGGCATCGACGTTCGGGGGCTAGACGCGCTATAGAGACATTTCTGGAGCCGCGGCTCGCGACCCGAATCGACTTCGGCGCGGGCCGTTTTGCTTATTTCGCGCTCCGCGACCCTAACGAGAGGCCGTATGGCTAAAGAAGAACTTCTGGAGTTTCCCGGTACGGTCAGCGAGCTGCTGCCCAACGCCACCTTCCGCGTGAAACTCGAAAACGACCACGAGATCATCGCCCACACCGCCGGCAAGATGCGCAAGAACCGCATCCGCGTGCTGGCCGGCGACAAGGTGCTGGTCGAGATGACGCCCTACGATCTGACGAAGGGCCGCATCACCTACCGCTTCAAGTGAGCAGCCCGGCCGGCGCGCTGGTCCTGGCCAGCGCCAGCCCCAGGCGCCTGGAACTGCTCCGCCAGGTCGGCATAGAGCCCGACCGCGTAGATCCCGCCGACATCGACGAGACTCCGTTGCGCGACGAGACGCCGCGCCGCCTGGTCGCGCGCCTGGCCATCGGCAAGGCGCAGGCCGTGGCCGCTCGTCATCAGCAGGCCCATGTGCTGGCCGCCGACACCATCGTCGCCGTCGGCCGCCGCATCCTGGGCAAGCCCGAGCATGAGGCCGACGCCCGGCGCATGCTGACATTGCTGTCGGGACGGCCGCACAAGGTGCTGACCGGCGTGTCCGTGATCGCCCCGGACGGCCGCACGGCCTCGCGGGTGGTCGAGAGCCGCATCACCTTCAAGCGCATCACCGACCGCGAGCTGGACGCCTTCATCGCCAGCGGCGACTGGACCGACGCCTCGGGCGGCTACAAGATTCACCGGCTGGCCGGCGCCTTCGTCACCGACATCAGCGGCTCCTACACCTCGGTGGTCGGGCTGCCGCTCTACGAGACCCTGAACCTGCTGGGCGGGCTGGGCTGGCGCGGAGGGCCAGGCGCATGAGCGGACGGGCCTTCTTTATCGACCGGTGTGTCGGCGAGACGCGCGGCGTGGTCACCCTCGACGGCCGGCCAGAGCGGCTGCTGATCGCCCGCGACGGCGAGGCGGCCGCGACCCTGCTGGGCGCGCGCTGCGTGGCCCGGGTGCGCACGGTCGACAAGGCCATCGGCGCGGCCTTCCTCGACCTGCCGGGCGGGGAGGAGGCGCTGCTGTCCCTGCGCCCCGATGAGGTTCCGCCGGTGCGCGGCGCGGTCGTCGAGGTCGAGATCCGCACCGAATCACGGCGCGACAAGCTGGCCACCGTCCGCCTGATCGGCGAGGCGAAGGGCGAGCCTCGCAGTCTCGAGGCAGCCCCCGACATAGAAAGCGAGCTCCGCGCCCTGGCGAAGGACGGCAAGCTGGTCGAGGGCTTCGGCGCCCGCGAGGCGGCCGACGCGGCCCAGGCCGAGGCGCTGGAGACGGTCCATGCGCTGCCCGGCGGCGGCAACATCGCCATCGAACCGACCCGCGCCCTGATCTCCATCGACGTCGACCTCGGCGGGCGAGGGGGCTCGGACTCCAAGCGGGCGGCGCGGCAGGCCAACCTGACGGCGCTGGGCATGGCCGCGCGCCTTCTGAGGCTCAAGGGCCTCGGCGGGCTGGTGATCTTCGACCTGGTCGGGCGAGGGCACGACGGCAAGGCCATCGACGGCGCGGCGCGGGCGGCCTTCGGGCCTGACAATCCCGGCGTCGCCATCGACAAGATCAGCCGGTTCGGCACCCTGACCCTGACGGTCCCGCGCCGGCGTCGGCCGGTTCTCGACGTTCTGCTCGGTCCGGACGGCGCGCTGTCGCCCCTGACCGGGGCGCTGGACCTGGCCCGCGCCTTCGAGCGGCAGGGCCGCGCCTCGCCGGGCGGGCGGCTGGTCGGACTGGCCTCGCCGGCGGTGCTGGCGGCGTTCGAACCGCTTTCGGCGGCCCTGACCGATCGACTCGGCGCCCGATTCTCCGTCGAGGCCCGCGAGGGCTGGCCGGCGGACCGGTCGGAGGTGGTGGCGCGATGACCGCCGGCTGCGCGATCTGCGGCAGGCCCATGACGCCCGAGTACCGGCCTTTCTGTTCCAAGCGCTGCGCCAACGTCGACCTGCAACGTTGGCTCGGCGGTGCCTACGCCATCCCGGCCGGCGAGGACGACGAGACCGACAGTCCCCCTGTCACGGAAAACGACGAACCGTAGCGGTCCCGGCTGGACTTGCCCAAACGGCTCTTCTATAGACGCCACCTCCCGCGATTGGCGGGCCCTGCGTTGGCCTCGGCCTGGGTAGCTCAGTTGGTAGAGCAGCGGATTGAAAATCCGCGTGTCGCTGGTTCGATTCCGGCCCCAGGCACCACCGCACATCCCTCACTTCGCGTTCTGATCGCGTGACAGGGGAAATCCAGAATGAAGACCCGCGTTTGATGAGCGATGCTGCGACGCAGCATCGAAATTCCCTTGGAAAGGGAAAAACTCCCGATCCTCCTCGATAATCAGATTGTGCACTGCAACAATTCACGGGCGCGCCCGAATTCGGCCAAATAAAAACCCACTGGCAAGACCCTTGACGTTACAGAAAGGGGTTGCCAAAGGGCGGGTACGCCAAGTCTAACTTGGCCAAACGTCCTGACGGCCAAAAACCGTCGGGCCGTCTTGCGCCTTCGGAATGCCATCCTCGACGAAGAATGATCGAGGAACGCATTACGGGTCGGCGCAGCGATAGCGGTTTACCGAAGCGCGGCTCCTCGCCGCGATTCACGAAAGATTTCATAGTTAGGGTGGAATACGCTCTCGCGTGACGACCCTCGGTCCAAACTAGCTAGACCAACCAGGAACTGGCGAAAGATGCTCGACAAACAACGACTGAACCCTCTCATCGCTATCATGGGCGCCGCGGCGCTGATGATGAGCGCTCCGGCGTTCGCGCAGGATGCGGCCGCTCCGGCCGCCGACCCTGCCGCCGCCGCCGCCGCCGCTCCGGCCGCTGACGCCGCCGCTGCTCCCGCGGCTCCGGCCGCTGAGGCGGCTCCGCCGACCATGGAAAAGACCATGGACAGCAAGGCCGGGAACATCACGGTGGCCACCATGTTCCTCCACGCCGACATGGTCGTTAAGGTCGTCATGATCGGCCTGGTGGTCGCCTCGGTCTTCTCGTGGGTGCTGCTGATCACCAAGCTCCTCGAGTTCGGCTCGCTGAACCGCAAGTCGGACCGCTTCGTCGAAGCGTTCCGTTCGGCCAAGACCATCCAGGACATGGGCCGTGTCGCCATGTCGGACGAATTCGAAGGCAACCCCCTGGCCGATATGACCGCCGCGGGCGCCGCCGAAGTCGAACTGTCCAGGCAAGCGGGTCTCGCCGTCACTGGCGCGCACCGCGAAACCACCATCATGCGCGTCCAAGCGGCTGTTGCCGCCGTTCAGTCGTCGCTCTCCAAGCGCCTGTCGAGCGGGATGCAGTTCCTGGCCTCGGTCGGTTCGGGCGGTCCGTTCATCGGTCTGTTCGGCACCGTCTACGGGATCATGAACTCGTTCATCGGTATCGCGAACACCAACACGACCAACCTCGCCGTCGTGGCCCCCGGCATCGCCGAGGCCCTGCTGGCTACAGGTATCGGTCTGTTCGCCGCCATCCCGGCCGTTATCTTCTACAACTACTTCCAGACCCGCGTCTCCGCCTACGGCGTGCGCTCGGACGGTTTCAACGCTGAACTCATGAACGCCATCTCGCGGCAGCTCGACAAGGGGGCCTAAGCACCATGGGAGCCAAACTTGGAGGCTCCGGCGGCAGCGACAGGTACCAGGTTGAGCAGAACAGTGAAATCAATGTGACGCCCTTCGTGGACGTCATGCTGGTCCTCCTGATCATCTTCATGGTGGCGGCGCCGCTAGCAAGCGTTTCGGTCGTGGTGAAGCTGCCTGACGCGGTAGCCAAGCCCCGACAGAACCCGCCGAAGCCGGTTTACATTTCGATCCAGAAAGGTGGGGACATCTATATCGGTGACTCCCCGACCGATCTGGCCTCCCTGGGTCCCGACCTGATCAAGCAGGTCGGTAAGCGGGACCCCTCGAAGGAGCGGATTTTCATCCGGGGCGACAAGGAGGTCCGCTACGGCGACTTCATGCAGGTGATGAACACGTTGCAGGACAGTGGTTTCTACAGCGTGGCTCTGATCGGGCAAGACAGCGCCAACGCGGCGGGCAGGTGACACATGGCAGAGCAAAGCAACGACGCTCCGCTTAAGGTGTACAACCCGTTCGACCCGCCTAAGGCGAAGCTGAACCCGATGGCCTTGCTGGTCGCAGGCGTCGTCGTGTTCGCCTTCCACGCGGTCATCGGCTGGTACCTCTATACGATGCGCTTCACCATCAAGGAGCGGATCTTCGAGGACGAGAAGCTGGACACCCAGCTGATCAAGCCGCCGCCGCCGCCGCCG
>JBEIDC010000094.1:0-12275 GCA_040383665.1 Caulobacter sp. | reverse complement strand
GGCGGAACCCGCGGGCCGGCCGTCGCGAGCTGCGCCGGCCCTCCCGGCGGTCAGGACGCCCCGTAGCGCCGCGCCATCGCGCCGACCGTCGCCCGGAACCCGGCGACGGTCGAGGCGACGATGTCGGCGACCGTCTCCACCGACTCGATGCGCCCGCAGACCTGTCCGGTCAGGGGCACCGCGGCCTCCATGTCGCCCCCGAAGTACAGGTCCTTCACGCGGGCGAACTCGGCGCGAACGCCGCCCTCGGGAATCGCCTGCTCGAGCCGCGAGGTCCGCCCGGTGCGCAGCGCGCGCAGCGCGGGCCCCGGTCCGGCGCGGTTCAGGAACACCGTGTCGGTCTCGGCGGCGCCGACGATCGCGTGCTTCCACGCGTCGTGCACCGGCGACTCGGCAGCCGACAGCATCCGCGTGCCCATCTGCACGCCCTCGGCGCCGAGCGCGAACGCGGCCGCCATCGACGGCCCGTCGCAGAAGCCGCCGGCCGCGATCACCGGCACGTCGACCTTCGAGCACACCAGCGGCAGCAGCACCATCGAGGCGACCTCGCGCGGGTTCTTGAAGCCGCCGCCCTCGCCGCCCTCGACGACCAGACCGTCAACGCCCGCGTCGATGGCCTTCAGCGCCGCCGACAGCGACGGCACGACGTGGAACACCGTCAGGCCCGCGCTCTTCAGCGCCTCGCAGTACTTGCGCGGGTCACCGGCCGAGGTGGTGACGAACTTGACGCCCTGGTCGATCACGAACTGCACGATGTCCGGGTCGCGAACGAAGGCCTGGGCGATGTTCACGCCGAACGGCTTGTCGGTCAGGTCCCGCATCTTCAGGACCTCGGCGCGGACCTCGTCCAGCCGGCCCGACGACGTCTCGATGATGCCCAGGCCTCCGGCGTTGGACACCGCCGAGGCCAGCTGCGCCCAGGCGATCCAGCCCATCGGGGCCTGGACGATGGGGTACTGGACACCCAGCATCCGCGTCAGGCGGTTGTCGATCATGGCCGTCTCCCTGTGTTCTGCGGGAGGCTAGCAGACGAACAACTGTTTGGAAGGCGGCGCCGGTCGATTTATCCACCGGCGGGCGCAAGCCTCGATTGTGTCGGTCGCGCCCGCCCGTGTATGCAGGTGGGAGATGGGGCCTGATCAGTCTTCTGGCGGCGTTGAAGGGACGGGTGCGCGGGACATTTCCGGCGCCCACCGCGAGCTGCTGGAGGACCGCTCGCTCCAGTTCGAATTCGTCCAGTTCAAGCCCACGCCGCCGCCGAAGTGGATTGAGGAACTCGTCGCGGCGCTCGCTTCGCTGGGACCGGTCTTCGCCGTCCTGTTCTGGGTCCTCGTCGCGGCCGTCGTTCTGGCCCTCCTGTATGTCATCGCGCGGAGCGTGGTGAAGGCGCGATACGGGGGAACGCCCGGTCCGGGCCCCAACCTCGGCCATGACGCGGAGTGGCGACCTACCGCCGAGCAGGCGCGCGTGCTGCTGGCCGACGCCGACGCCCTGGCCGCGGAGGGCCGCTTCGCCGAGGCCGCGCATCTGCTGCTGCTGCGCGGAGTCCAGGACATCCGCGACCAGCGCCCCGGCCTCGTCCGCCCGGCCCTGACCAGCCGCGACATCGCCGGTCTGGAGGCGCTGCCGGCGCAGGCGCGGGAGGCCTTCGCCGCAATCGCCCGGGTCGTTGAGCGAAGCTTCTTCGGCGGCCGCGACCTGGTGGCCGACGACTGGAGCCAGTGTCGCGGCGCCTATGAGCGGTTCGCGCTCGGGGGCGGCGCATGACTGTCGCCGCCACGGAAGGCCAGCTGTTCAGGGGGCGCACGGTCCTGATCATGATCGCCGTCGGCGTGCTGGCCTTCGCCGGCCTGGCGGTGCTGAGCGTCTACGCGCCCAGTCTGCGCAGCGGCAACGACGGCGGCGGTCATGCGCTGTCGAAGTCGGCGGTCGGCTTCGCCGGCGCGGTGAAACTGTTCCGGTCACTCGGCGATCCGGTGATCGTCAGTCGGGGCAACACGCCGGGCGTCAGCAGCGCCGGCCTGATGGTCATCACCCCGTCCGCGGATCATGACGCCAGGACCATACGGTCCGTGGCCTTCAACGGTCGTCAGCTGATCGTCATGCCGAAGTGGCTCGTCGCCCCGCTCCCGGCCCGACCCGGCTGGGTGCTCAAAGGGGACGCCCTGCCCCTCGGACAGCTGGCGACGAGTGGCGCCCTGACCGCCCACGCGCCCAAGGCTGCGCTTCACCGCGCCGCCGCCGTGGCGCGCCCCACGCTGCGGTTCGCCGACGGCCGGACGATGACGGCAGGCCCCGTCGATCAGCTCCAGACCCTCAAGACGCCGGCGCTGACGCCGGTGATCACGGACGACAAGGGCGGCGTCATCCTGGCCCGGACCCTGAACGGCAAGGTCTACATCCTCTCCGACCCGGACCTGCTCAACACCATGGGCCTGAAGAGCCTTCAGACGGCGCGGGCGGCGGACGCCATCGTCGGCATGGCGCGATCAGACGGGCCGCTGACCTTCGATGTCAGCCTGCATGGCTTCAAGCGGTCGCGGAATCTGCTGGCCCTGGCGCTGGAGCCGCCGTTCCTGGGGGGCACGCTCTGCGCCGTCGCCGCCGCCCTGCTGGCCGGCATCGCGGCCGCCATCCGCTTCGGACCGATCCGCCGGCCCACGCCGCCCTATGCCATGGGCAAGGGCGCGCTGGTCGAGAACACCGCCGGGCTGATCCGCATGGCCCGCCGCGAGCATCGCATGGCCGAGGGGTACGCCCGGCTCTGTCGAGACCTCGTCGCTCGCGCTGTCGGCGCCCCGCGCCAGCTCGAGCCGGCGCAGCTGGACGCCTTCCTCGACCGGCTCAGCGTCCAGCGCGGCCTCGAGCCGTTCACGGAACTCGCCAAGGCCGCGCGAGAGGCCGGGGGCCTCT
This sequence comes from Caulobacter sp., assembly GCA_040383665.1. Classification (GTDB taxonomy): domain Bacteria; phylum Pseudomonadota; class Alphaproteobacteria; order Caulobacterales; family Caulobacteraceae; genus Caulobacter. The sequence goes on along the minus strand of JBEIDC010000094.1, from coordinate 9,362 downwards.
CCGACCTGATCGCCGTAACCCGCAAACTGTATGACTGGAGACTGGAGATGATGCGTGCAGGTCACTGACGTCAAAGCGCTGGCGGACCGGGTCCGCGGCGAGATCGGCAAGGCGGTCGTCGGCCAGGCCGACACGGTCGACCTGATGCTGATCGCCCTGTTCGCGGGCGGGCATGTGCTGCTCGAAGGACCGCCGGGGACCGCCAAGACCTTCCTGGCCCAGGCCTTCGCCGGGACGCTGGGGATCAAGTTCGGGCGGGTGCAGTTCACCCCCGACCTGATGCCGGGCGACATCATCGGGGCCAACCTTTTCAACTTCCAGACCAGCAGCTTCACCCTGACCAAGGGTCCGATCTTCTGCGACCTTCTGCTGGCGGACGAGATCAACCGCACGCCGCCCAAGACCCAAGCCGCCCTGCTGGAGGCGATGCAGGAGCGGTTCGTCACGCTCGACGGCAAACGCCATCCGCTCGGCGACCGGTTCATGGTGGTGGCCACCCAGAACCCCATCGAGCAGCAGGGCACCTACCCCCTGCCCGAGGCGCAGCTGGACCGCTTCCTTTTCAAGCAGACCCTGTCCTACCCCTCCGCCGAGGAGGAGATGGAGATCGTGCTGTTGCACGGCGCCAAGACAGGCCTGCCGGACATCAACGACCTCGGCGTCGGGCAGATCATCGAGGCCGCCGACCTGGCTGAAGCGGCGCGGACAGTCTCGGCCGCCCACCTGACCCGCGAGATCGCCGACTACGTTGTGCGGCTGGTCCGCTCGACACGGGAGACCGGCGACCTGGAGACCGGCGCCTCGCCGCGCTGCGCCGCCATGCTGGCGATCGCCGCGCGGGCCAGAGCGGTGCTCGACGGCCGCGACTATGTCATCCCCGACGACGTCAAGGCGTTGGCCCTGCCCGCGTTGCGTCACCGGGTGATCCTGTCGCCCGCCGCCGAAATCGAAGGCCGCAAGGTCGACCAGATCCTGCGGGGCCTGATCGAGCAGGTCGAGGCGCCGCGGTGATCTATCCCACGCTCAGGGCGGTCGTCATCGCCGCGCTGGGCGCGCCGGTCGCGCTCGTGATCGGCATTGTCGCGCCGGACCTGTGGCTGGCGGCGCCGGCGTGGCTGCTGGTCCTGGCGGGCGTTACCCTTCTCGACGCCGCATTGGCATGGCGGACCGGCCGGGATCTCTCGGTCGACTTCACGGCGCCGGTGCGGATGGGGCTGGGCGTGGACGCGACGTGCGAGCTGGCGGTCGCCTTCAAAGGGGCGGCGCCGCCAAGAACCGAACTTGCCGTCGAGAGCGACGCCAGGATCAGCGTATCGCCCGACCGGCTGGTCGTTCCGACCGAGGGGCGCTCGGGCGCGCTGTCCATGACCCTGACCCCGCGCCGCCGGGGCGAGGCGATGATCGAGCGGGCCTGGGTCCGCTGGACCGGCCCGCTGGGACTGGTGTGGAGCCAGCACAGCCGCGGCCTGAGGCGCATGATCGTGCTGACCCCTGACATCGCCGGGGTGAAGGCGGAGGCCATGCGCCTGTTCGCCCGCGACGCCATGTTCGGGGTCAAGGCGCAGATCGATACCGGCGAGGGCGCCGAGTACCACGCGCTGCGGGACTATTCCGACGGCATGGACCCACGTTCGGTCGACGGGAAGCAGTCCGCCCGCCACGGCAAGCTGATCGCCAAGGAGTACCGGACCGAGCGCAACCATAACATCGTGCTGGCGCTTGATACCGGGCGGACCATGAGCGAGCCGCTGGCCGGCCTGCCGCGCATCGACCGGGCCATCAACGCCGCCCTGACCCTGGCCTATGTCAGTCTCAAGATCGGCGACCGCGTCGGCCTCTACGGCTTCGACGCCCGGCCGCGTCTGTCCACCGGCGTCGCAGCCGGCGTCGGCTCCTTCCCGCTGCTGGAGCATCTGGCCGCCTCGCTCGACTACAGCGATGAGGAGACCAACTACACACTGGGCCTGACGCAGCTGGCCGCCGACCTGGAACGCCGCTCCCTCATCGTCGTCTTCACCGAGTTCGCCGATCCGACCAGCGCCGAACTGCTGATCGAGAACGCCGCGCGACTGGGCAAGCGTCACAAGGTGATGTTCGTGGTGTTCCGCGACGAGGCGCTGGAGGCCTTCGCGCAATCGGAACCGGTCACCGCCGACGACGTCTCCAGGGCTGTGGCGGCCGCGACCCTGTTGCGGGAGCGTGACCTGGTGATCTCGCGGCTGCGCCGGACAGGCGCGCACATTGTCGATGCGCCGGTCGGGAGCGTGGGGCCCAGGCTCCTCAACGCCTACCTCGACCTCAAGCGCCGCGACCTGCTGTAGGAAACCCCGATGGCCGAACTGCAGCTCAAGAGTCACCGGTTCCGCAACGAGCGCGAGGCCTCGTGGCGACGGCTCGACTCTCTGATGACGAAGGTCGAGCGGCAATCCGTCGAGAGCCTCACCGACGATCAGCTGCTGGAGATACCGGTGCTGTACCGTTCGGCGATGTCGTCGCTGTCGGTCGCGCGATCGATCTCGCTGGACCAGGCGGCCACGACCTATCTCGAGAACCTCTGCCTCCGCGCCTATCTGTTCGTCTACGGCGTGCGCTCGACGCCGCTGGAACGGCTGGCCCGCTTCTTCCGCGAGGACTGGCCCCGCGCGGTGCAGTCGATCTGGCGCGAGACGCTGCTGGCCGCGCTGCTGTTCACGCTCGGCGCGGTCGCGGCCTTCATGCTGACCAGCCAGGACCCCGACTGGTTCTACTCGGTCATGCCCGCCGGCGCGTCCCAGGGGCGAGACCCGGCGACCAGCACCGAGGCGCTGCGCGCGACCCTCTACCATGATGACGGAACATCCGGCCTGAGCGGCTTCGCGGCCTTGCTGTTCACCAACAATGCCCAGGTCGCCATCCTGGCCTTCGCGCTCGGCTTCGCCTTCGGCCTGCCGACCGCATTGCTGATGATCTACAACGGGCTGGGCGTGGGGGCGCTGATGGCGCTGTTCGTCAGCCGGGGTCTCGGCCTCGAGCTTGCCGGGTGGTTGATGATCCACGGGGTGACCGAGATCTTCGCCATCGCCCTGGCCGGTGGGGCCGGCTTCCGCATCGGACGGGCCATCCTCGCGCCCGGCGACCGACCGCGCGTCTAGGCCGCCGCCGAGGCCGGGCGCACCGCCGCGCTGGCCATGGCGGGGGTCGTGGTCATGCTGATGTGCGCCGGCCTGCTCGAGGGCTTCGGCCGGCAACTGATCACGCTGGACGCGGCGCGCTTCGCCATCGCCGGCGCCACCGCGGTCATCTGGGCCCTGTACTTCTACCTGCCCCGCAGGAGCACGCCGTGAGCGTCCTCGACGGGACACGCCGGGCCGACGAGCGCGCCCTGATCACGCCGGAAGGCGTGGACCTGCGTGTGCGGGTGGCCGGTCCGGGCGAGCGGCTGTCGGCGCTGATGATCGACGTCGGGCTGATCGTCGCGATCATGATCGTCGGCCTGCTGCTGTGCTTCGGGGCCGGCTGGGTCATGGGATTCCGGAACGGCGAGTTCCTGATGGTCATCCTGTTGATCGGCGGCTTTCTGCTGCGCAACGCCTGGTTCATCGCCTTCGAACTGACCCCCTACGCCGCCACCCCGGGCAAGCGGGCGACAGGCCTGCGCGTGGCGGCCCGCAACGGAGGTCGGCTCTCGGCCGGCGCCATCCTGGCCCGCAACGGCATGCGCGAGCTGGAGCTGTTTCTGCCCCTGACCATGGTGCTTGGCGGCGGCGGCGAGGGCGTCGACGGCTGGATGTACCTGTTCGGCGTGGTCTGGGCCGGCGTCTTCGCGCTGTTCCCGCTCTTCAACCGCGACCATCTGCGGATCGGGGACCTGGTCGCCGGCACCTGGGTGGTCCATGCGCCGAAGGTGACGCTGCTGCGGGACATGGTCGACGACCAGCCGGTGCTGGCCGCGGACTTCGCCTTCACCCAGGCCCAGCTCGACGCCTACGGCGTGAAGGAGCTGCACGTGCTGGAGGACGTCCTGCGCAAGGCGGATCGCAAGGTCATGGCGGCGGTGGCCACCCGCATCAGGGGCAAGATCGCCTGGACCGCCGGCGAGTACGAGATGGATCGGTCGTTCCTGCAGGCCTACTACACCGCCCTGCGCGGTCGGCTGGAGACACGGATGCTGCTGGGCAGGCGCAAGCGCGACAAGTTCGACCGCGACTGACCACTCAGACAGACAGTCGTCGCCGGAACAGACTCAATACCCGCTCCCAATGCCGCTCGGCCGAGGCGCGGTCATAGGCCGGGCGCTGCGGGAAGACGAAGCCGTGCTCGGCGCCGGGATAGGTTTCGACCTCGGCGTCGACGTCATGGGCGGCGAGATCGGCGGCCAGCTTCGGGATCATCTCTTCCGGGAACCAGCGGTCGATCTGGGCGCAGCCGAAGTAGAAGCCCGCGTCACGCCCCCGCGCGACGAGATGCGGGCTGTCCGCAGACTCGGTCATCAGGGACACGCCGTGGATCGAGGCCGCCGCGCGGACCCGGCCTGGAAAGGCGCCCGCCGCCTGGATGGCGTAGGGGCCGCTCATGCAGTAGCCGACCGTACCGACCCTTGTGGCGTCAGCCGCCCCGTCGGCGTCGGCGAAGGCCAGCATGGCGGCGCAGTCGCTCATCACCAGCGCCGGCGACAGCGAACCCATCAGCTCGAACATCCGCTCCCGCGCCGCCTCGAGCGCCGCCGGCTCGGTGGGAAACGGCCACAGCTCCGTCACGCCCGAGCGGTAGTAGAGGTTGGGCAGCATCACATAGTAGCCGACGCTCGCCAGTCGCCGGGCCATGTCGCGCAGTTCCTCGCGGATGGCCGGGGCGTCCATCAGGAACAGGACGACCGGGTGGGGCCCTTCGCGCTCGGGGTGCACGATGAAGGTCGTGGTGGCCCCGTCGGGCGTGGCGATGTCCAGCTGACGTTCGATCATGAGGCGGGCTCCGGAGGCGTCGATCACCACTATAGGCCAGGCGAGGCCGAAGTCTCAGGTCTCGCGAACAGGACCCCAGACCTCGACCTGGTCGCGCCGTTCCACGCGACGGCGAGTCGCGAGCGTTGCGATCTCCCCAAGTCCGACGCGCGCGAGCATGGCAATGACCGCATCGTGACCCGGGACGCCCGCGGCCGGGATCGCGTCCTGCACCTTCTGTAGGAGGTAGAGACGATAGGGCATGACATTGACCGTGATGGGCACGCCCCGCCAGTCGAAGGTCGCCTGTCCGATCACCCGGTCGCCCGGCCGCTTCAGTCCGCTGGTCCCCGGTTCGATCTCAGGCCGCTCCGCCAGCCAGCCGTCGGCGAAGGCGATCATGGCCCGCAGCTCGGGCAGATAGTCACGGGCGATGAAGGCCATCAGGGCCTCCAGCGTGGGCGGCGGAACATCGCCGTCGAACACCTCGGGCCTGTGGTCGGTATATTCCGCGGCATCGAGGCCGCCGGCGTTCATCCGCTCGACCCAGCGCCACACGCGGTAGGCGCGACGCTTCATCAGGTCCGCAGGATAGGGGTCGCGCCCCAGGTGGGCGTAGAGCGGGCCGATCAGGCCGTAGTCGCCGACCGTCGGCAGGCCGCCCAGCAGGTAGGGGGAGCCGGCCAGATGGGCGTCGAAAAGATCGAGGAACTCCTCATAGGCCGCCTCGATCAGCGGGATCGACTCCGGGCAGACCCCGAAGCCCGCCATCGCCCGCCGCATGCGCTCGGCCGCGAAGCCGAAGGTCGCCTCGCCGTCCGCCGCCGGCGCGCCCGGAGCCGCCAGGCCGGCGGCGAAGTCGCGGCCGATGAAGGGCTGGTTCACCGCGTCGAAGTTCCAGCGGTAATGCATGGCGGGGCGCAGCAGGCCCTCGCCGCCGAACAGTTCGAACAGGCGGGCGATGACCTGGAGGACCGGCGTCGCCGGCAAGGAGGGCCAGAGCAGACCGCCCTCGCGCTCGAACCGGTCAATGATCTCCGATCCGTCCTGGATCAGGTCACCCCGCGGCGTCTCCAAGACCGGGATGATCCACCGGCCGACAGCGGGAACCACCGTCTCGCGAAAGCCCGGCGCGCCGGCCGGGACGTTCTCGAACGGGATGCCCTGCTTGATGAGGAAGGACCGGGCCTTGGCCGTGTAGAGCGATCCGGGCGTGCCGTGCAGGCGGTACGGGGCGGTCATGGCGCCGTCAGCCGAGGCGGCGGCGGGCGATGAGCAGGATCGCCACCAGCACGAGCTCGATGATCATCGGCGGCAGCATCGGCGCGGCGTAGCCGTCGACGGCGACAGTCAGGATGCGTCCCGTCAGGGCCAGGCCCAGCAGCACCGCCGGCGGCGTCAGCAGCCTTCCCTCGCCCCGGATGGCGCCGGCCAGCGCGAACAGACCGCCGGCGGCGAAGAAGCCGCCGACGTCAGCCCGCAACGTCGCCAGACCCAGCAGGCCGTCCGCCTTCAGCCCCAGCGCCGCGGCTGGCGCCTCGGGCCCGATCCAGAGTCGCGCCGCAACGAGCAGCGCCAGCACGCCGATCACCCCGACCAGCGCCCGCAGAACGCCTCTGATCATTTCGCCCCCCTATTGGCATTATCTATGCCGTTAGTAGAGCTTGATCGCCACCGGTCCGCAACCGCGATCAGGCGGCGATCGACAGCCTCATTCCGGCGGTCGGCGCGTCCCGGCGGATCTCACCTTCCATGTCGTCCATCAGTGCGTTGAGTTCCTTGCGGGCCTCGTCGGTCTCCTCGAAGGCCTTCTCCGTGTCCTTGTCGGGCCGCCGGATCGCGGCCTGCCCCCTGGCGGTCTCCAGCAGCCTGCCGATGTCCCTCACCATCTCGCGGACCTCCTTGAGGAACTCCAGCCCGTCCTCGCCCAGCTGCCTGCGCACCTCAGTGACCACGGCGTCATAGAGCGACCGGCCCTCGAAGGCGGCGCGGACCGCCTCGGCCTCGGGCGCGGGACCGACGCCGGGCGCGGCCTCGTCCTCCCCTGAGCCGGGGCCGGCGTCGCCGGACCCATCGCCGGCCGCGACAGGCTCCTTATCCCCGGGGTCGGCCGTGGCGGCCTTGTCGGCCTTTACGTCCCCGGCCTTGTCCTTCGCCGCCGATGTGAGCACGGCGCCGACCGCGTCGCCGCTGCTCCCCATCTCCTGGCCGCCGGCGTCCTTGAACGACTGGACGGCCGCCTTGAGCTCCTTGAACGCCTGCGCCAGCGCCCTGGCCATGGCCTTGGGGTTCTCGGCGTAGAGCTTGCGGACGATCTTCAGCCACTCGCGAACCTGCTGCAGCTTGGCGCGAGCCTGGGACTTGCGGGTTTCGGACGCCTCGAACCTGGGACTGGAACTGACCTTGGCGGCGTCGGCCGAGACTTCCGAGCGGCGGGCCTCCTCGGCCTGCTTCAAGGCCGCGCGCGCGCGCAGTTCACGCGCATAGTCGGCTGTCGCCGCACCGGGAGCGGCGGTCTGGATTCTCATGCGCCGAAGCCTTCTGCCGTTCGATGCCGGCGGCAGTCTGGCCGATCACGCTTAACGGGGAGTGAGGAGCAGGTCCGGCGCGGCCCGGGCGTTGCGATGGTACCGCCTCTCAGGCTTGAACTGAGGACCTCCGGCTCCACAAACCGGCGCTCTAACCAACTGAGCTAAGGCGGCGCGCTTTCGCGAGCGGCTGGTTTAGTCTCAGCCGCGATCTGGATCAAGCCTCGACCTTGCATGGCGCGACGAGGGGCTACACCCTCGGCGCATGACGAAAATCACCACACGCACCCTTGAGGCCAACGGCCTGACCTTCACCATCGACGAGGCCGGGACCGGCGACAAGATCGCCCTGTTTCTGCATGGTTTCCCGGAAAGCCGGTTCTCCTGGCGATTCCAGCTGCCGCTGCTGGCGGCGCTGGGATGGCGGGCCGTGGCGCCGGACCTGCGCGGCTATGGCGATTCGAGCCGGCCGAAGGCGACGTCGGCCTACAAGGTCGAGGCCCTCACCGACGACGTCGCCGCCATTTTTGACGCCCTGGGCGCCAAACGCCGCCTGCTGATCGCCCACGACTGGGGGGCGATCGTCGCCTGGGTGTTCGCGATGCGGAAGCTTCGCCCGCTGGACGGCCTGGTGATCATGAACGTGCCCCATCCGGCCGTGTTCAATCAGGTCATGCGCAAGGGCGGCGGGCAGCTGAAGAAATCCTGGTACGTGATCTTCTTCCAGATCCCGTGGCTGCCGGAAAAGATGCTGACCGCCCGTCGGGCCGAAGGCGTCGCCCGGGCGTTCAGCGGTATGGCGGTCGACAAGAGCCGGTTCCCGGACGAGGTGCTGGAGGTCTATCGCGCCAATGCGCTCAAGCCCGGCGCCATGACGGCGATGATCAACTGGTACCGCGCCAACTTCGCCGGCGGGCTAAAGCCCTGGAGCGACGCCGACCAGCCGGCCATCGAGACCCCGACCCTGATGGTCTGGGGCGAGGAGGATGCCGCGCTCGGCATCGAACTGACCGAGGGCTATGGCCCCTATGTGAAGGACTTCACCCTGCATCGGCTGCCGGGTGTCTCGCACTGGGTGCAGCAGGAGGCTCCGGAGGCGGTCAACGCCCGCCTGGAGGCCTGGCTCGGCGACAAGGGGCTGACGGGCTGAGGCGGACCAGCCCTTCAACCGGGCTTCGTTGGATCCGGTCTCCGGGTCTTCCGACAGGCGCCGTCATGGCCTGACCGCCGGAAACCCAAGAACACCGGCCGCGAGAATGAGAAACCCACCGGCGGCGGCCAAGGCCTTCCCCGCCAGGCACGGGACGCCCGAACAGGTCGGGCCATGACGAGATGGTGGCGTCCGCGGCCACGCCCCATTCCCCGGACAGCAGAACGCCCCGGAGGTTTCCCTCCGGGGCGTTCGCATTCTTGAGCCGTGGCTACTCGGGCAGCTTCCACACCAGCGGAATGCGGACCGTGCCGCCGTCCACAGGTTGGCCATCCTTGGTCTGCGGCCGCATCTTGAACAGACGCGAGGCGCGGAGGGTGGCGTCACCGAAGCCCATGTCAGGCGGGTCTTCCGAGACGAGCGTACAGCCTTCCAGAGTGCCGTTCGCCTTCACCTTGCAGGTGATGGTCGCCCGACCTTCCCGTTCCAGGCGCTGGGCCCGTTCCGGGTAGTACCGCGCCAGATCCTCAGCGTTCGGACGGCGTGACCAGTCCGGGTTCGTGATGATCGACGGACGCGGCGGCTCCGGCGGACGGGGCGCGGCGGCGACAGGAGGCTCAGGCCGTTCGACCCGCTCTTCCTTCTTGACCGGCGGCACGTCCAGCGGCGGCGGCGGAGTCACATCCGGCGGCGGCGCGATCGGCGGCCGCGGCTGCAGCCTGGGCGGCGGCGGCGGCTTATCGGTCGGCGGCGGCGGCGGAGGCG
>JBEIDC010000093.1:0-12381 GCA_040383665.1 Caulobacter sp. | reverse complement strand
GTGGTGCTTCGAAGGGATGGCTCGGCGAGATGAGCACCCCCCGCCCTGGCTGCTATGTTCATGGGTCGTCGGAACAAGTCCGACGATGACGGATTGAGGGGGAGCCCGACGCAGGCCATCCTCACCTCATGGCCGCGTCCGATTCCGCCCTCGATCCCGAAGCGCTCGCCTACGCCCGGGGCCTGCTCAAGCCGCCGATCGTGCGCGAGAACCTGTGGGGCGTGATGGCGGCGGCGGCGTTCGCGGCCCTGTCGGCGCTGGCCTTCGCCACCGCCATGATCATGGCCCCGCCGGTTACCAGCAGCAGCCTCGTGATGGAGGAGCCCTCCTCGATCGCGCCGGCGGGCAGCGAGCCGAACTAACCGAACCGCCAGGCCTCCGAGGCCGCGCGGCGCAGGGCGTTCGACTTGTGGATGGTCTCGTCGTACTCGGCGTCCGGCGTGCTGTCGGCGACGATGCCGCCGCCGGCCTGGACGTAAAGCATGCCGTCCTTGATGAGGCCCGTGCGCAGCACGATGCAGGTATCGACCGAACCGTCGGCGCCGAAGTAGCCGACCGCGCCGGCATAGCCGACGCCGCGCTTTTCGATCTCCAGCTCGTCGATGATCTCCATGGCCCGCACCTTGGGCGCGCCGGAGACCGTGCCGGCGGGCAGGGCGGCCATCAGCACGTCCACCGGGTCCAGCCCCTCGGGTGCGTCCCCCTCGACGTTGGAGACGATGTGCATGACGTGGCTGTAGCGCTCGATCACGAAGCTCTCGGTGACCCGCACCGACGGCCCCTTGCGGGCGGTCGCCGGTTCGTTGCGGCCCGGCTCGCGCAGGCGGGAGACCCGCCCGACATCGTTGCGGCCCAGATCCAGCAGCATCAGGTGCTCGGCCCGCTCCTTGGGATCGGCCAGCAGTTCCTGTTCGAGCGCCAGGTCCCGTTCCGGCGTCTCGCCGCGCGGCCGGGTGCCGGCGATCGGCCGGATTGTGACCTTGCCGTCGCGCAGGCGGACCAGGATCTCCGGGCTCGACCCGACCAGCTGGAAGTCGCCGAACTCCAGATAGAACAGGAAGGGTGAGGGGTTCGTCCGCCTCAGGGAGCGGTAGAGGGCGAAGGGGTCGCGCCTGAACGCCGCCCGGAAGCGGTGCGCCACCACGGCCTGGAAGATGTCGCCGGCCTCGATGTAGCCCTTGGTCCTGTCGACGATGTCGGCGTAGTCGGCCCGGCTGACCGGGGTGGAGAAGCTGACCTCTTCCGGCTCCCCCGGAACCGGCGGCGTCATCGGGGCGCGCAGGTCTGCCAGCACCGCGTCCAGGCGGGCGTTGGCGGCGTCCCAGGCGTCCTTCGCCGACAGACCCTTCACCGGCCGCGCCGGGGTGACCAGGACGATCTCCTGGGCGATGGCGTCGAAGACCGCCACGATGGAGGGCCTGATCATCACCGCGTCGGGCAGGCCCAGAGGATCGGGATTCACGTTCGGCAGCTTCTCGGCCAGCCGGATCATGTCGTAGCCGAGCGTGCCATAGACCCCGGCCGAGGGCGGCGGCAGGCCGGCGGGCAGCTCGATCCGTGAGGCGGCGATCAGGTCGCGCAGGCTGTCGAGCGCGCCGCCCGCCTGCGGCGTGAACCGGCCGGCGGCGATCGCCTCGCCTTCGGCGATGTCCGCCAGGTCTCCGCGGCAGCGCCAGACAAGGTCCGGCTTCATGGCCACGATGGAGTAACGCCCGCGCCAGGCGCCGCCCTCGACCGACTCGAACAGGAAGGCGTAGGGCCGGCCGCGCGCGATCTTGAGATACGCCGAAACGGGCGTCTCCAGATCGTCGATCAGCCGCGTCCAGACGACCTGGGGCCGTCCGGCGTCCCAGGCCTGCGCGAACGCGTCGAAGGACGGCTCGGACGCCACTACTTGCCCTTCGGCGCGGCGTTGGTCTTCTCCGGCGTCGCGGACGGGGCGACGCCCAGCGCGGCCCGGGCGTTCACGATGTTGCCCGTCGCCTTCACCTTGGCGACGGCGTAGGTCTGCACCGAAGCGCCGATGTCGCCGAAGATCTGCTGGGTGAACTGCGCCTGCTGCTGGCGGGCGGCCATGGCAATCTGCTGGATATCCCCCGGGCGCAGGCCGGTGGTGGTCGCCACGGCGACGCCCGAGGTCGTCGCCGCCGTGAACACGTCGCCCTTCTTGGAGCCGAAGGTCGCGCCGAGCAGTTCACGACCGAGGGCTTCCTGCGCCTGGGCCGTGGCGCGGCTGATCCCCTGGACGCGAACGACCTTGGCGCCGGTCGAGGCGGCGACGGCGTCGAGCGACTCGCCCTTCTGGACCCGCGCCTGCAGCGCCTCGGCGCGGGCCCGGACGGCCTCGGCCATCTTCCGCATCATCAGGTTGCGGGCCAGGTAGGGCCGGACCTCCGCCACCGGCGGCATGGCCGGCGCGACGACGCGGTCGACGCGGACGATGAAGTACTCGCCGGGAGCTTCCTCCAGAATCTCGCTGTCCTGGCCCTGCGTGCCTTCGAAGGCGGCCTTGAGCACGGCCTGGCTCAGACCGGGGACAGGCCTGCCGTCCTGACCGGCGCCCTGGGCCGACACGGGGGCGACGGTCGCCAGGGCCAGGCCGGCCTTGGCGGCGGCCGCGCTCATGTCGACGCCCTCGGCGCGCGCGTCCTCATAGACCTTGGAGGCTTCGGAGACCTTGCGATCGGCCGTGTCGGCGCGGACCTTTGCTTCGATCGCGGCGCGGTTGGCCTCAAGGGTGGCGGTGCTGCCGGCGAACACCGACTCGACCTTGATCACGGCCAGTCCGAAGCTGCCCTTGACGATATTGGCGCCGCCCTGCGGCAGCCTGAACGCCTCGGCGCCGATGACGGCGTCGAAGAAGGCCGAGCGCGGCTTGTCGGCGAAGATGATCGGCTTGATGCCCAGTTCCCCGGCCACGACGCGGGCGTCCTCGCCCTTATTGATACGCGCCAGCACCGAGGCGGCCTGGCCGTTGTCCTTGACCGGGATCTGGAGGACGGTCCGCATTTCGGCCTTCGACAGGGCGTCCTTTTCGAAGTCGAAGCGCTTCTGGACCTCGGCGGGATTGACCGTGACGCTGCCTTCCATCGCTTTCCGCGACAGGCGGACGATGGTCATGCCCCGGAACTCCGGCAGGGTCAGCTGGGCGGCGTTTTCCTTCATGAAGGCCTGGATCTCGGCGTCGGTCGGTTCGGCGATCCTGCCTACGCTTTGGGGCGTGACCACGAAGTAGGCCAGATCGCGCTGCTCCAGGGCGATGACGCCGCCCAGGGCGGAGTAGGCCAGCGGCGCCTGCAGGCCGTCGGCGGCCGCCGGAATGAACTGGGCGCGCACCAGGCCGTCGTGCATGTCCTTCTCGAACATCTCCCGGGTCAGTCCCTCGCCGCGCAATCTTTCCAGGTAGTTGGACTCGCTGAACTCACCGGTCAGCGGATCGAAGAAGGCCGGGATCTCGCGAAGCTGCTCGCGCATCGAGTCTTGCGGGGCCCGCAGGCCGATACGCCGCAACAGCTCGGCCAGCGCCTCGCTGCGGGTCATCTCGCCGAGAATCCGCTGGTCCAGACCCTGCTCCAGCGCCATTTCCTGCGAAACGGGCTGGCCGTACTGCTGACCCAGCTGCTGCAGCGAGCGCTTGAAAGCGGCGGAAAACTCGTTCTGCGTAACGGTCCGGGACCCGGCCGTGATCACATTGACGCCGACGCGCGGGCCGAAGATGTCGGTCGTGCCCACCAGCACGAACGCCACGATGATCAGGCCGAGCAGGCCGATGGCCCAGGGGGATTTGGCGAAACTGCGGAAGGCGGCGAGCATAGCTGGAGACGGACCCTGTGAGAGCGCGGGGCGAAGAACGCCGCCCCGGCGGTATAGTGGACGCCCATGAGGCCCCGCAAGCGTGGCGCGGATACGGCGGCGCAGGTGTGGCGTGACAGCCGCCCCCGCATCGCGTAGGCGCGAGCCTCAAGGACACGACCGCCAACGGATGTTTCGCATGACCACGCCCCGCCCGCTGATCGCCGGAAACTGGAAGATGAACGGCCTGGAGGTCGCGCTCGACAAGGCGCGCGCGGTCGCCGCGGCGGTGGACGTCCACCCGCCGGCCGCGCGGGTCGCGCTCTGCCCGCCCGCCACGCTGGTGCATCGCATGGCCGAGGCGCTGGCCGGGACCATGGTGGATGTCGGGGGGCAGGACTGCCGCGCCGAAATGTCCGGCGCCTTCACCGGCGACGTTTCGGCCGGGATGCTTGCGGACTGCGGCGCGACCCTTGTCATTCTAGGCCATTCCGAGCGCAGGGCCGGCTATGGCGAGACCGACGCCCTGGTCGCCGCCAAGACGCTGGCGGCGTTGCGCGCGGGCCTCGAGCCCATCGTCTGCGTGGGCGAGACGCTGTGCGAGCGGGAAGCGGCCCGGACGCTCGAGGTCGTGACCGGACAGGTGAGGGGCTCCCTTCCGCCCGAGCTGGCCGGAAACGCTTTCGCCGTCGCCTACGAGCCCGTCTGGGCCATCGGCACCGGCCTGACCCCGACCCTGGCGCAGATAGAGGAGGTTCATGTGGCGATCCGCGCCGTGCTGGTCGAGCGCTTCGGAGCCGAGGGCGCCGGCGTGCCGATTCTCTACGGCGGCTCTGTGAAGCCCTCCAACGCGGCTGAAATCCTGGCCGTGAAGGATGTCGGCGGCGCCCTGGTCGGCGGCGCCTCGCTGAAGGCCGAGGATTTCCTGGGGATCATCGCGGGGGCTTGATCCCTGCGTGCTTCTACATGGGCCTGCGGCGCTGCTCAGCCTGACCCAGGCGGATAGCCCCAAAAGTTGTCATCCCGAGAAGCCCGCGCAGCGGGCGTGTCGAAGGACGCAAGGCGCCTAAAGCAGCAGCCCCCACAGCCGGCAGTCGCGGCGTTCGCCGTCGTGGTCCACGTGGCCCTTCATGTAGCCCTCGACCTCGAAGCCGACTTTGGTCAGCAGCTTTTCCGAGGCGTTGTCGCCGACCTGGGTGCGCGCCCACAGCCGGCGGAAGCCGAGGGTGGCGGCGTGGCCCAGCACCGCCTGCACCGCCTCGTAGCCGTAGCCCTGGCCCCAGACGGGCCGAGCCAGCAGGAAGCCGATCTCGGCGCGATGATGACGGCGGTCGATGTCGGTCAGTTCGACGCTGCCCAGGAAGGTCCCGTCTGCCGTCAGGCGCACCGACCAGTAGAAGGCGTCTCCACGCGCCATCTCCTCGACCCGCCCCTCGATGAAGGCCAGGGTCATGTCCGGGTCGTCCATGGCCGCCACATCCATGTGGGCCATGACCTCCGGATCAGCCATCACCGGATAGATCAGCGCGGAGTCTTCCGGGGTCACCGGCGACAGGATCAGGCGTTCGGTCTCGAGAATCATGGCCTTGCGAAACCCCTACGGTTCCCCAGCTATGGCGTGACCCCTTATCGAGTGCTAGAGGGGCGCCTTCGTTTCGACCGGACGCCGCCGTCGGCGCCCAACGGACCCTTATCGATGCTTCTGACCATCCTGCTCGTCTTCCACATCATCATCTCCGTGGCGCTGACCATCACGGTGCTGCTTCAGCAGTCCGAGGGCGGGGCGCTCGGCATGGGCGGCGGGCCGTCGGGCTTCATGACGGCGCGGGGCGCGGGCAACCTGCTGACCCGCATCACCTGGATCCTGTTCACGCTGTTCCTGCTGCTGAGCATAGGCCTGACGCTGCTGGCCGCGGCGCAGCGCAACTCGAACTCGCTGACCGGCGGCATTGAAAAGGTCGACCCCAACAGCCTGACCCGTCCGCTGCAGACCGCGCCCGCGCCCGCTCCGGACGCCGCGCCGGCCCTGCCGACCGCGCCCCTGCCGCAATCGGGACTCCCGCTCGCGCCGGCTCCGGCCCCCGTCGCCCCGGCGACCGGACCGGCCGCCGCGCAGTAACAAGAACATCGTTCGCTCGAACTAAGGCGGCGCCGGGCTCGAATCGGCGCTAATCTGGATTCCCATGGCCCGGTACATTTTCATCACCGGCGGCGTGGTTTCCTCATTGGGAAAAGGTCTCGCGTCCGCCGCCCTCGGCGCGCTGCTGCAGGCTCGCGGCTACAAGGTCCGCCTGAGGAAGCTCGACCCCTATCTGAACGTCGATCCGGGGACGATGAGTCCCTACCAGCACGGCGAGGTCTTCGTGACCGACGACGGGGCGGAGACCGACCTCGATCTGGGTCACTACGAGCGCTTCACCGGCGTGAACGCCTCGCGGGCCGACAACATCACCACCGGCCAGATCTACAAGACGATCATCGAGAAGGAGCGGCGCGGGGACTACCTCGGCGCGACCGTCCAGGTGATTCCGCACGTCACCAACGAGATCAAGGGCTTCGTCCTGTCCCCCGCCGTCGATGAAAACGGCGATGAGGCGGACTTTGTGCTGGTCGAGATCGGCGGCACGGTCGGCGACATCGAGGGGCTGCCCTTCTTCGAGGCCATCCGCCAGCTCGGCCAGGAGCTGCCGCGCGGGGACAGCTGTTTCGTGCACCTGACCCTGCTGCCGTTCATCAAGACGGCCGGCGAGATGAAGACCAAGCCGACCCAGCACTCGGTCAAGGAGCTGCGCTCCATCGGCATTCAGCCGGACATCCTGCTGTGCCGCTGCGAGCAGCCGATCCCGACCGAGGAAAAGCGCAAGATCGGCCAGTTCTGCAATGTGCGGCCCAGCGCCGTCATCCAGGCCATGGACTCCTCGTCCATCTACGCCGTGCCGCTCGACTACCATGCGCAGGGCCTGGACGTGGAAGTGCTGGACGTCTTCGGGATCAAGGACGCCCCGGCCCCTGACCTGAGCCGCTGGCAGGCCATCGACCAGGTGACCACCAACCCGGACGGCGAGGTCACCGTCGCCGTGGTCGGCAAGTACACGGTGCTCAAGGACGCCTACAAATCCCTGATCGAGGCCCTCCACCACGGCGGCGTGGCCAACAAGGTCAAGGTCAACCTCGACTGGGTCGAGAGCGAGACCTTCGAGGGCGAGGACGGCGCGGCCGCCGCCCGGCTGGAGAACGCCCACGCCATCCTGGTGCCCGGTGGCTTCGGCGAACGCGGGGCCGAGGGCAAGATCCGGGCGGCCCAGTTCGCCCGCGAGCGCAAGGTGCCCTATTTCGGCATCTGTTTCGGCATGCAGATGGCGGTCATCGAGACGCTGCGGAACGTCAGCGGCCTCGCCGGCGCCTCCTCCACCGAGTTCGGCCCGGCCAGCGAGCCGGTCGTCGGCCTGATGACCGAATGGACCCAGGGCAACGAGCGGGTCGAGCGCCGGGAAGGCGACGACCTGGGCGGCACCATGCGTCTTGGCGCCTACGAGGCGGTCCTGACGGCCGGCTCGAAGGTGGCGGAAGTCTACGGCGCGGCCGGCATCTCCGAGCGCCACCGCCACCGCTACGAGGTCAACATCGGCTACTGCGACCGTATGGAAGCCGCCGGCCTCAAGCTGACCGGCCGGTCACCCGACGGCGTGCTGCCGGAGATCGTCGAGCGGCCCGACCATCCCTGGTTCATCGGCGTGCAGTTCCACCCCGAGCTGAAGAGCCGGCCCTTCGCCCCGCACCCGCTGTTCGCCAGCTTCATCGCGGCGGCCAAGGAGCAGAGCCGGCTGGTCTGAGCCATCGGAGGCGCGGGTGGAGATCGTCACCGACCGTCTGACGCTGCGACACGCCCGAATGACGGACGTGGAGGGCATGCACGCGGTGCTCTCCAACCCGACGGCCATGGCCTACTGGTCCAGCCTGCCGCACGAGACGCTGGAGGAGACGCAGTCCTGGGTCGCCGGGATGGTCGACGCTTCCGTGGCTGGACCCGGCCTCGACTTCATCATCGAGTTCGAAGGCCGGGCGATCGGCAAGGCCGGCTTCTGGCGGCTGCCGGAGATCGGCTACATCCTGCATCCCGACCTCTGGGGCAGGGGACTGGCCCGCGAGGCGCTTGAGGCGGTGATTCGGGTCGGCTTCGACCAGGGCGGCGTGGAGACGATCACGGCCGACGTCGACCCGCGCAACGCCGCCTCTCTGGGCCTGCTGGAGCGGCTGGGCTTTGTGCGGACCGGCTTTGCCCGCAATACCTGGGTGATCGGCGGTGTTTCGATGGACAGCGTCTACCTCTCGCTGACCCGTCCGCAAGCGGTGGCTTGAACTCCCCCGGGGTTTGAGGCATAAGCCGCGCCTCATGTGGCGGCCAGCTTGGCCGCCGCTATCGTTTTCACGCCCCACGCCCTTCCTGTTGGGGCGCGCCGACAAGCAGAGTTACGACCATGGCCGTTCCCAAGCGCAAAGTATCCCCGTCGCGTCGCAACATGCGCCGCTCGCACCACGCCCTGGGCCCCAACGCCTATGTCGAGGACAAGGACACCGGCGAGCTGCGCCGTCCGCACCACGTCGACCTGAAGACCGGCATGTACCGCGGCCGTCAGATCCTGACGCCGAAGGAAGACTAGTCTTTCCGACCCGAACGGGTTCGCAACGCCGCTGGCCGTGAGGCCGGCGGCGTTTTGCGTTTCCCTTCCAGCCGTCATCGTCGGACTTGTTCCGACGACCCATGAACACCGTTCCTTGGTGTAGGGCGGTGGCGGCTACAGAATCCTCGGGCGCCTCACCAGGCATGGGTCGTCGGAACAAGTCCGACGATGACGATGGGGAGGGTGTAAGCGCTCGCTCCCTACTGCGTCCGCCCCCGCGCCTGGATCGCCGCGCGGCGGGCTTCCACGGCCTCCGGCGTCACGGCGCGGTTGTTTGCGGTGGAGCGGCGGTTCTCCAGGGCCATGGCGTCTCCGAACGCCAGGCCGTAGCCCTCGTCGATGATCGACTTGTAGAGGCTGAGGGTCTCGACCGGGATGGTCGCCATGTCTGCGGCCAGTTTCTTCGCCGCGGCGAGCAGCTCGTCCGCCGGCACCACGCGGTTGACCAGGCCCCAGTCGCAGGCGGTCCTCGCGTCCAGGAAGTTGCCGGTTAGGCTCAGCTCCTTGGCGCGGTAGAGGCCGATCAGGCGCGACAGCTTCTGCGACAGGCCCCAGCCCGGCATGATGCCGACCCGGGCGTGGGTGTCGGCGAAGCGGGCGTTCTCCGACGCGATCAGCACGTCGCAGGCCAGCGCCACCTCGAAGCCGCCGGTGATGGCCACGCCGTTGATCGCCCCGATCACCGGCTTGCGGCACAGTTCGATGGCCTTGACCGGATTCTCGTCGGCCCCTTCGGCGTTGGCGGCGCCCATGGCGCCGGGCTCGCTGCCCAGTTCCTTGAGGTCCAGGCCGGCCGTGAAGGCCCGTGTGCCCGCGCCGGTCAGGATGACCACGCTGACCTCGTCATCGGCGTCCAGCGCCACCATGGCCTTGTAGAGCTCGCTACGCAGCGCCTTGGAGAGGGCGTTCATCGCCTCGGGACGGTTCAGGGTGACGACGGCGATCCCGTCAGACTTCTCGACCAGCAGCATGGCGCGGTTCCTCTTGTTTGGCGGCAGGGTTGGCGGAGGGCCGTAGGGGTAGTCAAGGCCGTGCGCGCCCCGTTCCGCTACTGTCATGGCCCGACTTGTTCGGGCCACCCATGCGTGGTGAGCCGGCTGGGCGAGTTGGGCCGATCCGCTGCGAGCGGCCGTTGAGGACCGTGTCCATGGCGGGCCCGAACAAGTCGGGCCATGACGGATTTGGGCTGTGCTTGAGAAGCTGGCGAGCCCCCTCCGGTTGCGATTCCCGGGGCAGGGGGCTAATCGGGGCGCGCCTTTTGCCAGACCGCGCATGCCGGAGCCCCCATGACCGAGATCGTCGACATCATCGCCCGTGAAATCCTCGACAGCCGGGGCAACCCGACGGTCGAAGTCGACGTGATCCTGGAAGACGGCAGCTTCGGCCGCGCCGCGGTGCCGTCGGGCGCCTCCACCGGCGCCCATGAGGCGTCCGAGAAGCGCGACGGCGACAAGGGCCGCTACCTCGGCAAGGGCGTCGAGCAGGCGGTCGAGTCGGTCAACGGCGAGATCTACGACGCCCTGGCCGGCGTCGACGCCGAGGACCAGCGCCGGGTCGACAGCCTGCTGATCGAGCTGGACGGCACAAAGAACAAGGCCCGCCTGGGGGCCAACGCCATCCTGGGCGTGTCGCTGGCGACGGCCAAGGCCGCGGCCGTGGCGGCCGACCTGCCGCTCTACAAGTACGTCGGCGGCGTCTCGGCCCGCGTGCTGCCGGTGCCGATGATGAACATCATCAACGGCGGGGCTCACGCCGACAATCCGATCGACATCCAGGAGTTCATGATCCTGCCGACCGGCGCGGCCAGCTTCCGCGAAGGCCTGCGTATGGGCGCGGAGATCTTCCACGGCCTGAAGAAGGCCCTCAAGGACGCCGGCCACAACACCAACGTCGGCGACGAGGGCGGCTTCGCCCCCAACATCGGCTCGGCGGAAGAGGCGCTGGCCTTCATCGTCAAGGCGGGTGAGGCGGCGGGCTACCGCGCCGGCGAGGACTTCGTGCTGGGCCTGGACGTGGCCGCCACCGAGTTCTTCAAGAACGGCAAGTATGTGCTTGAAGGCGAAGGCAAGACGGTCGATCCGGCCGGCATGGTCGCCTACCTCGAAGGTCTGGTCTCCAAGTTCCCGATCGTCACCATCGAGGACGGCTGCTCGGAAGACGACTTCGAAGGCTGGGGCCTGCTGACCGCGGCGCTGGGCAAGAAAATCCAGCTGGTCGGCGACGACCTGTTCGTGACCAACCCCGAGCGCCTCGCCATGGGCATCGACAAGGGTCTGGCCAACTCGATCCTGGTGAAGGTCAACCAGATCGGCACCCTCAGCGAGACGCTGGACGCCGTCGATATGGCCCACCGCGCCGGCTACCCCGCCGTGATGAGCCACCGTTCCGGCGAGACCGAGGATGCCACGATCGCCGATCTCGCTGTGGCCACCAACTGCGGGCAGATCAAGACCGGCTCGCTGGCCCGCTCGGACCGCACCGCCAAGTACAACCAGCTCCTGCGCATCGAGGAGCAGCTCGACGACATGGCGATGTACCTGGGCCGTCGGGCGATCAAGCAGCGGTAAACCACTCACCGCGTCATCCTCGCGCCTGTCGCGAGGACCCATGAACGCGGCGGGCAGCAAGAAGGGCGCGGTTCACTCCGCGCCCTTTTCGTTTCGCTCATCAGGCTTGGGTCCTCGGGACAAGCCCGAGGATGACGGATGAAATTGCAGTGCGTGCAGTGAGTTACATTCGCTAGCGCAGATTTTTTCAACGCCCCCTTAACCATGCGCGATGATGCTGAGGTCGTCCCACCGCCACGAGTCGGCATGTTCCAGCGTCTGCGCCCAGCCCTTCCGACGGTCGCCCTCCTGGGCCTGATCGTCTACTTCGTCTTCCACGGCCTGACCGGGGAGCGGGGCCTGCTGCTTTCGTCGCAACGTGACGCGATTTTGAACGCACGTTCGAAGGAATTGGCCGACCTGCGCCAGCGCAGGGTGGACCTGGAGGCGCGGGCGCGGCTATTACGCGACAACAGCCTGTCCGCGGACCTCCTTGAGGAACGCGCCCGTTCTCTTCTAGGCTTCGCGGACCCGAAGGATTATGTGATCCGCGAAACGCCCTGAGCGAGGTCGAAGTTTTCGCCTCGCTCGCCGAGATCGGGATGAACAGGCCGGTATGGGACGATCCAGGGAGAATTCGATGGCGACCGCGCCCAAGGCGAAATCGACATCGGGGAAGAAGAATGACACCGGTGTCAGGGCTTCCTCGAAAGAGCAGCTGCTCAAGTACTATCGCGACATGCTGCTCATCCGCCGCTTCGAGGAGCGCGCCGGTCAGCTGTACGGCATGGGCCTGATCGGCGGCTTCTGCCACCTCTACATCGGCCAGGAAGCCATCGCAGTCGGCATGCAGTCGATCGCGGAAAAGGGCGACCAGATCATCACCGGCTACCGCGACCACGGTCACATGCTGGCCGCCGGCATGGATCCCAACGAGGTGATGGCCGAGCTCACGGGGCGCATCGGCGGCTCGTCGAAGGGCAAGGGCGGGTCGATGCACATGTTCTCGACCGAGGCCGGCTTCTACGGCGGTCACGGCATCGTCGGGGCGCAGGTGAGCCTGGGCACCGGCCTGGCGCTGGCCGACAAGTACCGTGACAACGGCAAGGTCAGCTTCACCTACTTCGGCGACGGCGCGGCCAACCAGGGCCAGGTCTACGAGAGCTTCAACATGGCGGAGCTCTGGAAGCTCCCGGTCGTCTACGTGATCGAGAACAACCGCTATGCCATGGGCACCTCGAGCGAGCGCTCCAGCTCCGAGACCCGGCTGCACAAGCGCGGGGTCTCGTTCAACATCCCGGGCGAGGACGTCGACGGCATGGACGTGGAGGCGGTCGCCGCCGCGGGCGCCAAGGCCGCCG
>JBEIDC010000092.1:0-12408 GCA_040383665.1 Caulobacter sp. | reverse complement strand
CCGCGCCGCCCTCCAAGCCGGAAGAAGGAAACCTATGGCGCTCTACGAGCACGTGGTCATCGCGCGGCAGGATATCTCGCCGCAGCAGGCCGAAGCCCTCAACGAGGAAATGAAGGCACTCATCGAAGGTCAGGGCGGTCACATCGCCAAGATCGAGTACTGGGGCCTCCGCAACCTCACCTACCGCATCAAGAAGAACCGCAAGGGTCACTACTCCCTGCTGGCGATCGACGCTCCGTCGGACGCCGTCAAGGAAATGGAGCGCCAGCTGTCGATCAACGAAGACGTGCTGCGCTACATGACCATCCGCATGGAAGAGCTCGACCTCGAGCTGTCCCCGGTTCTGGCCCGTCGTGACCGTGACCGCGAACGTTCGGATCGTCCCCGCGACGACTTCGTGGCGTAAGGGAGAACAGGATCATGACCGACACCACCGCTCCCGAAGCAACCTCGGCCCCGGCCGCGAGCGGCGCCCGCCGCCCGTTCTACCGCCGCCGCAAGGTCTGCCCGTTCTCCGGCGCCAACGCCCCGAAGATCGACTACAAGGACGTGAAGCTGCTGCAGCGTTACGTCTCCGAGCGCGGCAAGATCGTGCCGTCGCGCATCACCGCGGTCTCGGCCAAGAAGCAACGTGAACTGGCCAAGGCCATCAAGCGCGCCCGCTTCCTGGCCCTGCTGCCCTACGTCGTGAAGTAGGAGACAGACCGATGAAAGTCATTCTGCTCGAACGCGTCGAGGGCCGCGGCGCCCTTGGCGATGTCGTCACCGTCAAGGACGGCTTCGCCCGCAACTACCTCCTGCCCCGCTCCAAGGCCCTCCGCGCCACGGCTGCGAACCTGAAGGTCTTCGACGCCCAGCGCGCCGAGATCGAAGCTCGCAACGCCAAGGCCAAGGAAGTCGCGGCGGCCGCCGGCGAGTCGCTGGACGGCGCCTCCTACATCCTGATCCGTCAGGCCGGCGAAAGCGGGCAACTGTACGGTTCGGTCGCGGGTCGTGACGTCGCCGACATCATCAACGGCGCCGGCGGCAAGGTCGATCGCTCGATGGTCGTCCTCGACAAGCCGATCAAGACGCTTGGCGTGCACGAAGTGAAGGTGAAGCTCCACTCGGAGGTCATCGTCACCGTGAACATCAACATCGCCCGCAGCCAGGACGAAGCCGAGCGCCAGGCGCGCGGTGAAAACGTCATCGCCTCGCAGTTCGATGAAGATGCGGCCCTCGCGGCGGAAGCGGCGGCGGACATGCTTGAAGGCGGCGCCGGCAAGCAGGACGGTCTGGGCGACGAGTACTAGGCTCGTCTCTCATCACCGATGAAATCGGGCGGTCCGGACATCCGGGCCGCCCTTTTTCATGCGCGCCTCGACGGGGGACATGTACCGTCTTCGGTACGTGTCCCTTGCAGCTTCGAAGCTGCGGGGGACACGCACTGAAGTGCATGTCCCCGGACAGCGTCCTTCGCCCGCCAGTTTCGTCCACAGCCCGGCGTCCTTATCCCCGGTGATCGCGCGGTTGTGCGTGGCGGTCGACGGCCTCGTTAAGATAGCTTCCGCCCCCCATGGCCATCGTCCCCGCTCTCGACCTGCGTCCCGTCGATCACGATCCGCATATCCAGGCGGCGCCCTCGAACATCGAGGCCGAGCAGGCGCTGCTCGGCATCCTGATGTACGACAACGCCGCCTATGAGCGGCTGAGCGACCAGCTGAGCGGCCGGCACTTCTACGAGCCCTTCCACCAGCGGCTCTACAGCGCCATCGAGTCTCACATCCGCAAGGGCCAGCTGGCCGAGCCGATCCTGCTGGCCGAGGAGTTCAAGAAGGACGCCGCCTTCGAGGAGCTTGGCGGCATCCGCTACCTTGCCGACCTGTTTGAGCGCGCGCCGCCGGCCGCCAACGCCGCAGACTACGGCCGGGCGATCTATGACCTGGCGCTGCGCCGCGACCTCATCCGCATCGGCGGCGAGATCATGGTCGAGGCCCAGGGCGCCGACCCCGACATCACCGCCCGCGACCAGATCGAACAGGCCGAACAGAAGCTGTACGGCCTGGCCGAGAGCGGGACCTCGTCGGGCGGGTTCATCCCCTTCGCCAGCGCCCTGACCGGCGCGGTGCAGATGGCGGCCGAGGCCTACAGCCGCGACGGCGGGCTGGCAGGCCTCTCCACCGGCCTGATGGACCTGGACCGCCAGCTGGGCGGCCTGCACCCGTCCGACCTGCTGATTCTCGCCGGCCGCCCCTCGATGGGCAAGACGGCGCTGGCCACCAACATCGCCTTCAACGTCGCCCGCAGCTACGCCTGGGAGCCGCAGCCGGACGGCTCGCGCAAGACGGCCAGCGGCGGGGTCGTGGCCTTCTTCTCGCTCGAAATGAGCGCCGAGCAGCTGGCCATGCGGATCCTGGCTGACGCTTCGGGCGTGTCGGGCGACAAGCTGCGCAAGGGCGAGATCGACGCCAGCGAGTTCGGCCGCCTGCGCGATGCGGCCATCGAGATCCAGGAGGCGCCGCTCTACGTGGACGCCACCGGCGGCCTCTCCATCGCCAAGCTCACCGCCCGGGCCCGCCGCCTGAAACGCTCGTTGGGACTCGACCTGATCGTCATCGACTACCTGCAGCTGGTCACCACCGACAACGGCGGCCGCGACTCCAACCGCGTGCAGGAGGTCTCGGCCATCACCGGGGGCCTCAAGGCCCTGGCCAAGGAGCTGAACGTGCCGGTTCTGGCGCTGTCGCAGCTCAGCCGTCAGGTGGAGAACCGGGAGGACAAGAAGCCCCAGCTCTCCGACCTTCGGGAATCGGGCTCGATCGAACAGGACGCCGACGCGGTCATGTTCGTCTACCGCGAGGCCTACTACCTTGGCCGCACCGAGCCGCGCGAGGGCACGCCAGAGCACATGACCTGGCAGGAGGAGATGGACAAGATCGCCAACCTCGCCGAGGTGATCATCGGCAAGCAGCGCCACGGCCCGATCGGCACGGTGAAGCTGCACTTCAACTCCGACACCACCAAGTTCGGCAACCTCGCCCGCGAGGGCCGGTTCGACGTGCGGTAGCGCGACCTCCGTCGCCGTGGCAGGCTACCGCCGGTCCAGGGGGAGACGCAGCATGAGACTGGCGACGGCGATGATCGTCATGGCGACGCTTGTGGCGGCGCGGACGGACGCCCTCGCCCGGCAGCTGATCCCTCCCCCGCCCCTGACCGCACCCTCATCCCCCGAAACCGACGCCGCCAACGAGGCGGCGGCTGTCGAGGCCAGGGACAACCTCGCGAAGGTGAAGACCCCGGCCCGTTGGCTCAGCGGCGGCGAGGTCGCGCTACCCGAGGCCGAACGCCTCGCGGGCCATCATGGCAAGGTCGTGGTCACGGGCGTGCTGGGCGTCGACGGCAAGCTTCGCTACGCCATGCTGAAGACGAGCAGCGGCTCGCCCTCGCTGGACCGGATCGCCGTCGCCGCCGCCCTCTCCGCCGTGTTCGAGCCAGCGAAGGACGCGGAGGGCAACCCCCTGGCCGTGCCGATCACTGTCCCGCAGGAGTTCTACGCCTACAAGTCGGCCGAACCGGGCGGCGGCCTCGTCCGTTATTCCTGCAAGCAGTTCGCGGCCGACATGGACTGGTGGCGCGCGACCTTCCCTGACCGGAAATGGGGCGACCATGAGCTCTATACGATGATGGTCGGCATCGCCGTCTTGGCGAAGGGCAACCTTGCGGCTGGCGGCGCGGCCGGACTGAAGGCGACCCTGGCGGACGTCGAGTCCCGTTGGGTCAAATCGATCGAGACCTGCCGGGCAAAGCCGGAAAAGCGGTTCGCCGACGTCATGCAGCCGGAAGGCAGGGCTATCGACGCCCTGTCCAAGGCCTCCCGGTAGGCCGGGCCTATTCGCACAGGCTATGGCCCTCCAACGCCGTCGTGCTTGACCCTGCCGGGCCCGCCCCTTAGCCGGGCGCCATGACCTCGGCCCTGCTGACCATCGACCTCGACGCCCTCGCCCGGAACTACTGGTTCCTGCGTGACACGGCGGGCGTGGAGGCTGCGCCGGCGGTGAAGGCCGACGGCTATGGCCTTGGCGCGCTGGAAGTATCCCGCCGACTGCTGGCGGAGGGCGCGCGGACCTTCTACGTGGCGCGCCTCACCGAGGGTGAAGCCTTGCGCGCGGCGCTCGGCCACGGCCCGGTGATCCAGGTGCTGGACGGCGCGACGGGCGGATCGGTCGCCCGGCTTCTGGCCGCGGACCTCACCCCGGTGATCAACAGCCTGGAGCAGGCCGCGCGCTGGCGGGCCGAGGCGCGGGGTCGGCCGGCGACCCTGCACGTCGACAGCGGCATGAACCGGCTGGGCGTCACCCTGGCCGAGGCGCGGGGGCTGGCGGGCTGGGACGCGGTCGAGCTGGTCATCAGCCACCTGGCCTGCGCCGCGTTGCCGGAGCACACGATGAACGGTCGCCAGCTGGCGGTCTTCCGCGAGGCGCGCGAGCTGTTTCCGGCGGCGCGGGCCAGCCTGGCCTCCTCGGGCGGCATCTTCCTGGGACCGGATTATGCCTTCGACCAGGTCCGACCCGGCGTCAGCCTGTTCGGCGGCGGGCCGCGCGACGTCGCCGACGACCGCATTGCGCCGGTGGCGACGCTGGAAGCGCCGATCCTGCAGGTTCGCGACGTGCCAGCCGGCGACACCGTCGGTTACGGCGGCGCCTTCCAGGCCGCGGCGCCGACCCGGGTGGCGATCCTGGCGGCGGGCTATGCCGACGGCGTCCTGCGCAGCAGCCATCCGGCGGGCAGGGTCTGGTTCGACGGCGCCCCGCGCCGGATGCTCGGCCGCGTCTCGATGGACCTGATCGCCGTCGATGTGACCGGCTGCATCACCGCCCGCCCCGGGGCCATGGTCGAGATCCTGGGCCGCAACTGCCGGGTCGACGACGCTGCGGCGGCGGCCGGAACCACGGCCTACGAACTGCTGACCCGTCTGTCGTCCCGCGCCGAGCGCCGCTACCTCGGGGACTGAGGGGTCAGAGCAGCGCCTCGAGGACGGCGTTGGCGGCCGCGACGATCCCCACCGTGGCGAGGATCGTGACCGCCGTGTAGGCCGCCGCCTTGTCCGCCGCCGGCTTCATCAGCTGCTTCAGCCCAAGATGGATCAGCTGGATCGAGTAGACGCCGCCCGCGACCAGGCCCAAGGGGCCGAAGATCGGAACCAGCAGGCAAAGGCCGCTGACCCAGACCGCCGTCATGCCGTAGACGCCGACCTTGAAGGCCGGCAGCAGCCCGCGGGTCGCGCCGAAACCGGAGGCCAGCCGGTCGGCGATCCAGGCGAAAGCCCCCACCCCCGCCAGCGCGATCAGGTAGCTGACCGCCAGGTCGATCAGCGCGCCGGCCAGCAGCAGGGGCGCGCCCAGGCCGAAGACCGGGCTGATCACCACCGTCCACAGGAACAGGATCACCGGGATGATGGCCGCCAGCGGGGCGACGTAGCCGCGATACAGCGCCCGGATGCTGGTCGGTTCGGCCTCGACGATTTCCCAGGTCGTCCGGGGCTGGAGCAGGATCGCCCGGACCCGCTCAAGCAGGCCCGCGGCCGCCCCTCCATCCACGATGCTCATGTCGTCCTCCGGGCAGACTCTCGGAAGGCCAGCCTAGGCAAGGCTGCCGGTTTGGCGAGACACGGTTCCGCGAACACGGCGGACAGGAATGGCCGGGCGCTGTTCCCGTTTTGTCGCTAGGATCACCTAACCCTCGAATCAGGAGAGCGCATGGCCCGCGACGGCGCCGTCTATGTCTGCCAGTCCTGCGGCGCGGCGCAGTCGAAGTGGGCGGGCCAGTGTCCGTCCTGCAACGCCTGGAACAGCCTGGTCGAGGAGGTCGCCTCCCGTCCGCCAGGCGCGCTGGCGCCGACCAAGGCCAGCAAGACCCGCGGTCTGGCTTTCGAGGGCCTCGAAAGCGAAAATCCCGAGCCGCCACGCATCGTCACCGGAGTCGACGAGTTCGACCGCGTCTGCGGCGGCGGCGTTGTGCCGGGCAGCGCCATCCTGCTGGGCGGCGACCCGGGCGTGGGCAAGTCCACCCTGCTGCTGCAGGTGGTGGCCAACGCCGCGTTGCGCGGCGCCCGCTGCGCCTACATCTCCGGCGAGGAGGCCGTCGAGCAGATCCGGGGACGCGCCGGCCGCATGGGCCTGGCCCAGGCGCCGGTCAAGCTGGCCGCCGAGACCGCACTGCGCGACATCCTGGACGGCCTGAAGCGCGAACAATTCGACCTGGTGGTCATCGACTCGATCCAGACCATGTGGAGCGACGCCCACGAGGCCGGACCCGGCTCGGTCACCCAGGTGCGCAGTTGCGCGGCCGAACTGGTCCGTCTGGCCAAGAAGCGCGGCATCGCCATGATCCTGGTCGGGCATGTGACCAAGGACGGCCAGATCGCCGGCCCGCGCGTGGTCGAGCACATGGTCGACGCCGTCCTCGCCTTCGAGGGCGAGCGCGGCTACCCGTTCCGCATCCTGCGCGGGGCCAAGAACCGCTTCGGCGCCACCGACGAGATCGGCGTCTTCGAAATGGGCGATATCGGCCTGAGCGAGGTCCGCAATCCCTCGGCCCTGTTCCTCAACGAGGGCGGCGAGCGGGCGGCGGGGGCCGCGGTGTTCGCCGGCATCGAGGGCAGTCGACCGGTGCTGGTCGAATTCCAGGCCCTGGTGGCGCCGAGCGCCTATGGCACGCCGCGTCGGGCGGTGGTCGGCTGGGACAACGGTCGCCTGGCCATGGTGCTGGCCGTGCTGGAGTCGCGGTGCGGGCTGGGCCTGGGCAACCGCGACGTCTATCTCAACGTGGCCGGCGGCCTGCGGATCAGCGAGCCGGCGGCCGACCTGGCGGCGGCGGCGGCCCTGGCCTCCTCGGCGCTGGACGAAGCCTTGCCCCAGGACTGTGTGGTATTCGGCGAGGTCAGCCTGTCCGGCGAGGTGCGTCCCGTCGGCCGGATGGAGTCCCGCCTCAAGGAAGCCGCGAAGCTGGGATTCAAGCGCGCGCTGGGCCCGGTCGGCGCCGGCGACGCGCTGGCGGTGACCGGCGTGTCCCGGCTGGCCGACGCGGTCAGGCGGATCGGCGAACAGTCCTGGAGTTGACCCCCGCATGACCCAGTTCGACTTCATCGCCGGGCCGCTGCTGATCATCTCCGCCCTGATCGGCTTCGGCCGGGGTGCGACGAAGGAACTCATGACCGTCGTCGCCTTCCTCGTGGCGGCCATCACTGCGGTGTTTTCGCTTCGCTTCACCGCCCCGATCGGCCGCTCGATCGTCGAGCCGGACTGGGCCGGCGTCGGGATTGCGCTTCTGTTTGTCTTTGGTCTGACCTATATCGCGCTGCGATTGCTCGGCGCGGGTCTCCAGCGGCGGGTGCACGAGACCCAGGCCCTGGGGATTCTGGACCGCGGCGTCGGCGCCGGGTTCGGCTTCATCCGGGCCATGGTGCTGCTCGGGGCGTTCAGCCTTCTGTTCCAGATGGCCAGCACGACCGAGAGCGCGCCGAAATGGGTGACGGGCGCCCTCACCTATCCGCTGGTGGATGCTTCGGGCCGGATCCTGAAGGCGTTCGCGCCGGAAGGGTTCGACGTGGTTCGCGCCGTCACACCGGCCCTTGAACGGGCGGTCGAGGCCGGCGCCGCGGCGCCGAAGGGCGGCGAAACGGGTTATGGCGAAGGCGAGCGCGACGCCATGGACGAGCTAGTGGAGAAGACGCGATGACCCGCCTGGGCAGGACGACGGACACCTACTCCCATCTCGTCCAGCGTGATCCCGACGACGATACGCTGCGGCTCGAATGCGGCGTGTTCGGCGTGTTCGGCGTCCGCGACGCCGCCGCCGTGGCCGCGCTCGGCCTCCACGCCCTGCAGCATCGCGGTCAGGAGGCCTGCGGCATAGCCGCCTTCGACGGCAGGAGCTTCCACACCGAACGCCATCTTGGCCATGTCGGCGACGCCTTCGGCGGCGATGACCTGATCGACCGGCTGCCCGGCAGCCACGCCATCGGCCACACCCGCTACGCCACCGCCGGCGGCAGCGGCATCCGCAACGTGCAGCCGATGTTCGCCGATCTCGAGGCCGGCGGCGTGGCCCAGGCCCACAACGGCAACCTCACAAACTTCCTCGCCCTGCGCGAGCGGCTGGTCAGCGAAGGCGCCATCTTCCAGTCGACCAGCGACAGCGAGGTGATCCTTCACCTGATCGCCCGCTCGCGGAAGGCGCGGGTCGTCGACCGTTTCATCGACGCCATCGGCCAGATCGAGGGCGGCTACGCCCTCGTCGCCCTGACCAACAAGAAGATGATCGGCGTCCGCGATCCGCTGGGCATCCGGCCGCTGGTGCTGGGCGACCTGGACGGCAATCCGGTGCTGGCCTCTGAGACCTGCGCCCTCGATATGATCGGCGCCCGCTTCGTGCGCGACATCGAGAACGGCGAGATGGTGGTCATCGACGAGGCCGGCGTCACCAGCCTCAAGCCCTTCCCGCCGCAGCGGGCCCGTCCCTGCGTGTTCGAGTACGTCTACTTCGCCCGCCCCGACAGTGTCGTGAACGGCCGTTCGGTCTACGACGTGCGCAAGCGCATGGGCATGCGGCTGGCCGAGGAAACCCCCGCCGACGCCGACGTTGTCGTGCCGGTTCCCGACAGCGGCGTGCCCGCCGCCCTCGGCTACGCCCAGGCCAGCGGCGTGCCCTACGAGCTGGGCATCATCCGCAGCCACTTCATCGGCCGCACCTTCATTCAGCCGACCCAGGGCGTCCGCGAACTGGGCGTGCGCATGAAGCACAGCCCCAACCGCGCCGTGCTGGCCGGAAAGAGGGTGGTGCTGATCGACGACTCCGTCGTGCGCGGGACCACCAGCCGCAAGATCGTCCGCATGGTCCGCGAGGCGGGCGCCACGGAAGTCCACCTCCGCTCGGCCAGCCCGCCGATCATGTGGCCGGACTTCTACGGTATCGACATGCCCGACCGCGACAAGCTGCTGGCCGCCCGCAAGTCGCTGGCCGAGATGACCCGCTTCCTCGAGGTCGACAGCCTGGGCTTCCTGTCGGTCGAGGGCCTTTACTGGGCGCTGGAGGCCGGTCCCCGCGACCCCGCCGCGCCGCAATTCACCGACCACTACTTCACCGGCGACTACCCGACCCGTCTGCTCGACCGCGAGATCGCGGAAGGCCAGGCGGATGGCGGCAAGCAGCTGTCCTTCCTGGTCAGCGCGTGAGTCAGACGTCGGCGAAAGCCGGCTGGCTGAAGAGCCTCAAGCCCGACCCCTACATCATCGCCATCCTGATGATGGTGGTGCTGGCCAGCCTTTTGCCGGTCAGCGGCCAGGGCGCGGTCTGGTTCGGATGGCTGACCAAGGCCGCCATCGCGCTGCTGTTCTTCCTGCACGGCGCGCGGCTGCCCCGCGAGCAGGTGATCGCCGGTCTGGTCCACTGGCGGCTGCATCTGACCGTGCTGGCCTTCACCTTCCTTCTGTTCCCTCTGCTGGGCCTTGGCCTGATCCAGCTGCCAGAGTGGCTGTTGCCCGGCCCGCTGGCGGCCGGGGTGCTGTACCTGTGCCTGCTACCCTCGACGGTGCAGTCCTCGATCGCCTTCACCTCACAGGCGCGCGGCAATGTCGCCGCCGCCGTGGTGGCCGCCTCGGCCTCAAACCTGATCGGGGTGATCCTGACGCCGCTGCTGGTGGGGCTGTTCCTGCACACCACCACCGGCGGCCTGTCGCTGAAAGCGGTACAGGACGTCGCGGTGCAGATCCTGCTGCCGTTCGTCCTGGGCCAGCTGGCCCGACCCTGGATCGCCGCCTGGGTGGCGCGTAACGCGAAACTGGTCAGTTACACCGACCGGGGCTCGATCCTGCTGGTGGTCTACGGGGCCTTCAGCGCCGCCGTGGTCGGCGGGCTGTGGCAACAGGTCAGCGCGCTGGAGCTGACCGTACTGCTGGCCATCTGCGTCATCCTGCTGGCCGGGGTGCTGACGGCGACCCTGCTGGCGGCGCGCGCGCTGAAATTCAGCAAGGAAGACGAGATCGTCGTCGTCTTCTGCGGCAGCAAGAAGGGGCTGGCCACCGGCGTGCCCATGGCCAGCATTCTGTTTCCGGCGGCGACGGTCGGCTTCATCGTCCTGCCGGTCATGCTTTTCCACCAGCTCCAGCTGATGGCCTGCGCGGTGATCGCCCAGCGGTACAGCGCACGCGCCGACTGACCGGCCTTGCGCTGGATCAAGGCGACGCCAAGGCGGCGCTCTAGGCTCGGGACAGACGCTCAGGAGCCGCCCATGGAAGCCAGACCCCCGCTCAGCCGCGTGCTGTTCGCCACCGACCTGTCCCACGATGGCGATCTCGCCTTCGCCCACGCCCTCCGCATCGCGCTGGCCGCCAGGGGCGAGCTGGCGATCGTCCACGCCGGTCCCCGGGACCTGGTCGGCAAGGAATGGGAGCAGTTCCCGCGGGTGCGCGCCAGCCTGGCGGGCTGGGGGCTGCTGGAGCCCGGCGCGCCCGCCTCGGCGGTGCTGGACCAGCTGGGCCTGCATGTCCGCAAGATCGATGTTCCCGCGCCTGATCCGCTGCATGGGGTGACGGACCTGCTTGAGCACAGGCCCAGCGACCTTGTGGTGCTGGCCAGCCACGCGCGTCAGGGTGTTGATCGCTGGCTGCACCCCTCTATCGCCGAGCCCATAGCACGGGAGGCCAACGCGCCGAGCCTGACCCTCCCGCCGACCTCGACCGGGTTCGTCGATCCCGCCACCGGCGCGGTAAGCCTGCTGAACATCCTCGTCGCGATCGACCATCGGCCGAGCGCGGCCCGGGCCGTGGCCACCGTCGCCAACCTCGCCGCCAACCTCGGCGCGACGCGGGCGATCTTCCATCTTCTGCACGTCGGCGCCAGTTTCCCCGAGACGCCGGTTCCGGACGCCATCGCCGCCCGTGTTCGCCGCCGTCAACAGGCCGGCGACGTGGTTGAGGCGATCGTCGATACGGCGGCCGAAGTCGAGGCGGACCTTATCGTCATGGCCACCAGCGGGCATGACAGCCTGCTGGATTCCCTGCGTGGCAGCACAACCGAACAGGTTCTGCGCCGGTCGGATCGTCCCCTTCTGGCGGTTCCTGCATGATCCCGGCCGGGGCGCGGGACAAGCCGCGCAACCCCGGCTAAAGGGAGGCGCATGGATTCCAAGCCCCTTCAGAACCGCATCGCCCTGGTCACCGGCGCAACGCGCGGCATCGGCCAGGCCGCCGCGCTCGGACTCGCCCGCGCCGGCGCCCATGTCATCGCCCTGGGCCGCACCCAGGGCGGCCTCGAGGCGCTCGACGACCAGATCTTCGCCGACACCGGCGCCCACGCCACCCTGGTGCCGATCGACCTTCGCCAGCCCGAAGGGCTCGACGTGCTCGGCGCCACGATCCACGAACGCTGGGGGAAGCTGGACATCCTGGTCCACGCCGCCGCCGTGCTGGGCGGCATCACCCCGACCGGCCATATCGAGCCGAAGAAGTGGGACGAGACCCTGGCCGTGAACCTGACCGCCAGCTGGCGGCTGATCCGGTCGATGGAGCCCCTGTTGAAGGCCTCTGACAGGGGGCGGGCCATCTTCCTCACCTCCGGGCGGGTGGCGCGTCCCAAGGCCTTCTGGGCCGCCTATGCGGCCAGCAAGGCCGGTATGGAGGCCTTGGTGCGCTGCTGGGCCGACGAGGTGGAGAACACGACCGTGCAGGCCGTGTTGCTCGATCCCTCGACCATGCGCACCCGCATGCGGGCCGAGGCCTATCCGGGCGAGGATCCCCTGACCCAGCCCGAACCGTCGGAGATCGCGCCGCTCGTCGTCCAGCTGGCCCAGGCGAGCCTTGGTCCGACCGCGCCGACGGTGGTGTTCAACGACTGGAAGGCTTCGGGCGGAAGGCTCTGAGGTCACGCTCTCCCGTTGGGAGAGCTGTCGCCCCGGAGGGGTGACTGAGAGGGACGTGCTGCGGCCAGAGGTCTGGCCTTAGCATATCCCTCTGCGGCCCGGCTCCGCCGGGCCACCTCTCCCACGGGGAGAGGGTGTGTGTTCCGCTACTTCTTGCCCGTCCGCGTCGTCGGCCGGGGCGGGCGACCCTTCACCGAGCCGCCGCCGCGCAGCTTCTGGATGCCTGGGCGCGAGCCCTTGGCGCCCTTGGCCTTGGTGAACTTCAGGGCGGTGGCGGCCCGGGCCTTGGCGGCCTTGACGCCGGTCAGTTTGACCACTGTCTTCTTCACCGGCTTGGGAGCGGGCTCCCCAGCCGCCTCGGCGGTGGCGGCGGCCTTCTCGGCCCGGGCCTCGGCGGCCAGGGACATGGCCTTTTCCTTCTTGGCCTCGCCGCCCTGCTGGAACGACGGCGCGCCGGACTTGGCGCCGCCCTCGGCATAAGGGTTCTTGTTGCTCTTCAGCGACACGCGGAT
>JBEIDC010000091.1:0-12461 GCA_040383665.1 Caulobacter sp. | reverse complement strand
GCAGGTCTTCCTCGGCTACCTGCATGCCGCCGGGACGGATGCGGCGCCCCTGCCCGCCGCGCGCGCCTATCACGCCGCCGCCGCCGCCCTGCCCGCCAACGACCGCGAGGCCGGCCATGTGGCGGCGCTGGGCGCCATGGTCGAGGGGCGTTTCTCCGAGGCCGCCGCCCTGCTGGCGACAGTCTCCGAACAGTATCCGCGCGACGCGCTGGCGCTGCAGATCGGCCAGCTGCTCGACTTCCTGACCGGCGACGCGGTGATGCTGCGCGACCGAATCGGACGGGCGCGGCCCCACTGGACGGCGGACATGCCGGGTTATCACGCCGTGCTCGGCCTGCACGCCTTCGGGCTGGAGGAGACCGGCGACTACGCCGCCGCCGAGGCCGCCGGGCGGGCGGCCATCGACCTGGAGCCGCGCAACAGCTGGGCCCAGCACGCGGTGGCCCATGTGCTGGAGATGCAGGACCGGCGCGAGGAGGGCATCGCCTGGATGCGCCAGGACATCGACCGCTGGACGGTCGACAGCTACTTCGCGGTCCACAACTGGTGGCATCTGGCGCTGTTCCACTGGGGGATGGGCGACGCCGCCGGGGCGCTGGAGCTGCTCGATGGGCCGATCTGGGGCGACCGGTCGGCGCTGGCCTATGACATGGTCGACGCCAGCGCCCTGCTCTGGCGGCTGCATCTGAACGGCGTCGAGGTCGGCGAACGCTGGACGCCGCTGGCCGACAGCTGGACGACGGCGGTAGGCGAGAGCACCTACGCCTTCAACGACGCCCATGCGGCCATGGCCTTCGCCGCCGCCGGTCGCCGGGACGCGCTGGCCGGCCTTCGCGAGGCCCAGGACCGCGCCATGGCCTCCCGGGGCGACAACGCCGACATGGTGCGGCTGGTCGGGAGGCCCCTGGTCGACGGCATCGCGGCCTATGCCGACGGCGACTGGCGCGGCGCCATCGCGGCGCTGGAGCGGACCCGCGGCGTCGACAACCGCTTCGGCGGCAGCCACGCCCAGCGCGACGTCATCGACCTGACCCTG
Source organism: Caulobacter sp. (assembly GCA_040383665.1). Classification (GTDB taxonomy): domain Bacteria; phylum Pseudomonadota; class Alphaproteobacteria; order Caulobacterales; family Caulobacteraceae; genus Caulobacter. The sequence continues at coordinate 11,425 of JBEIDC010000091.1, read as the reverse complement.
ATCGCGGCGGCGGAGCGGGCTGGGGACAGCGCGCTGGCAGCGCAGTTCAAGGCTGGGCGGGCCGCCAAGCGCTGATCCCCTCCCTCTGGGAGAGGATCGCAGTCAGCCCCACTCCGCCCAGAGCGCGGCCTCGTCGGCCTTCGCGACCGCTACCGAGGCCTCCTTGATGTGGCCAAAGCCGCGGATCTGCTGCGGGACCGCCGCGATACGGGCGGCCAGCGGCAGCCGCTCGGGCGTAAGGGCGCCGAGGATGCGGTCGAGTTGCGCCTCGTAAGAGACGATCAGGCCGCGCTCCATCTTCCGCTCCTCGGTCATGCCGAAGATGTCCAGCGGACCGCCGCGCAGGCCCTTCATCCGGGTCAGGACCGGGAAGACCAGGTCGATCATCCAGCCGCCCAGCGCGATCTTCTTCGGCTTGCCGTCCGGCCCTTTGGGCGCGATCAGCGGCGGGGACATCCAGACCTTGGCCTTGCCGCCCTTGAAGGTCCCGGCCAGCTCGGCCGCGAACCGGCCGTCGGTGTAGAGGCGGGCGACCTCGTACTCGTCCTTGTAGGCCATCAGCTTGTAGAGGTTGATGGCCACGGCGCGGGTCAGGGCGTCGCCGGCGTTCAGAGCGGCCTCGGCGGCCTGGACCTTGTCCAGACGCTTGCGGTATCGGGCCGCGTAGCCGGCGTCCTGGTAGGCGGTCAGCTCGGCCGTGCGCTTTGCGATCAGGTCGGCGAGCGGCATGGTCTCCGGCGTCGGAACGGAGTCTTCGGGCAGGCCCTTGAACTCGGGATCCATCGCCGCCTTCCGGCCGACCTCGAAGGCCTGCAGGTTGGACTCGTAGTCGACGCCGTTCAGCTTGATGGCGCGGTACAGCGCGCGGCTGGAGACCGGGATCACGCCCTTCTGCCAGGTGAAGCCCAGCATGATCATGTTGGCGTAGATGCCGTCGCCCAGCTTGTGCTCGGCCAGGGCCTGGGAGGGGCAGGCCTCGTAGCTCTTCGTCGCCGCCGTGATCCGGCGGGCCATCCGCGCGGTGTCGAAGCGGACGTCCCGGTTGGTCACGAAGTCGGCGGTCGGCGAGAAGTCGGCGTTGCCGAACGCCCGCGTCACCTTCTTGGAGAACAGCGCCAGGCCGTCGGGGCTGGCCGCGACCAGCAGGTCGCAGGCGATCAGCACGTCGGTCGTCGCCGCCGGCACCCGGCCGCCGACGACGGTGTCCTCATGCTCGCCGATCTTCACGTGGCTGAAGACCGAGCCGCCCTTCTGGGCCAGACCGGTCATGTCCACGACGCTGGCGGCGCGGCCGTCGATGTGCGCGGCCATGGCCAGGATCGAGGCCACCGTCGTCACGCCCGTACCGCCGATGCCGGTGAAGACGATGCGGCGCACGCCCTCCAGCGGCTCGAACTCCGGCAGCGGCGTGGCGTCGGCGGTCAGGGCCGCCATCTTCGTCGTGGTGGCGTTCTCCGCCCCCTCCAGGGTGATGAAGGACGGGCAGAAGCCGTCGACGCAGCTGTAGTCCTGGTTACAGGTCGACTGGTTGATCTTCCGCTTGCGGCCGAACTCGGTGTTCAGCGGCTCGACCGAGACGCAGTTGGACTTCTTGCTGCAGTCGCCGCAGCCTTCGCAGACCAGCGGGTTGATGAAGACACGCTGCGGGGCCTTGGCCATCAGACCGCGCTTGCGGCGGCGGCGCTTCTCGGTGGCGCAGGTCTGGTCGTAGAGGAGGACGGTGACGCCCTCGGTCTCGCGCAGCTGGCGCTGGACCGTCATCAGCTCGCCGCGCGGGTGGATCTCCACGCCGGGCGCCAGATCCTTGACCCCCTCATAGCGGGCGACATCGTCGACGACGATGACGGTCTTCTTCACGCCCTCGGCCGCCAGCTGGCGGGTGATCTGGGCGGGCGTGAAGCCGCTCTCGGCCGCCTGGCCGCCGGTCATGGCCACCGCGTCGTTGAACAGCAGCTTGTAGGTGATGTTGGCCTTCGCCGCGATCGCGCCCCGGATCGCCAGCGAGCCGGAGTGGTTGTAGGTGCCGTCGCCCAGGTTCTGGAAGACGTGCTTTTCGGTGGTGAACGGCGCCGCGCCGACCCAGGTCAGCCCCTCGCCGCCCATGTGGGTGTTCAGGTCGGTGGACGGGTCGTTGAAGCTGGCCATGTAGTGGCAGCCGATGCCGGCCAGGGCGCGGGAGCCGTCCGGCACCCGTGTCGAGGTGTTGTGCGGGCAGCCCGAGCAGAAGAAGGGCTTGCGCTGCTGGTCGGTGGCCAGGCTGACGGCGGCGACGCCCGAGGCCGACACGCGGTCGATGTAGCTCTGGGCCCGTTCCTTGTGCGGTCCGGCCGGCAGGCGGTCGTAGAGGTCGAGCGCGATGGCGGCGACCGAAAGCGAACCGGTGTCCTCCATCAGCGGCAGGCCGTGCTCATCCTTCTTGCCGATGACCGTGGGACGGGCGTGGGCCGGAAGGTCGTAGAGGGCGGCGCGGGCCTGGGGCTCGATCAGGGCCCGCTTGTGCTCGATGACCATCAGGGTTTCGAGGCCGGCCGCGAAGGCGCGGAGGCCCTGCGGCTCCAGCGGCCAGGGCATGCCGACCTTGTAGATCGAAACGCCGAGGGCGGCGGCCTCGTCCAGGGTGATGCCCATGGCCTGGAAGGCTTCCAGCACGTCCTTGTAGGCCTGGCCCTGGCAGACGATGCCGAGGCGCGGACGCGGCGAGGCCAGCACCACGCGGTCGATGCCGTTGGCGCGGGCGAAGGCGAGGGCGGCCGGGAGCTTGTGGTTGCGGAGACGGGTCTCCTTCTCCAGCGGCTGGTCCTTGGTGCGGATGTGCAGACCGCCCGGGGGCATCGGGAAGTTGTCGGGGATGACGACCTTGTGGCGGTCCAGCGACACGTCGATGGTCACGCCGCTGTCCATGGTGTCGGCGAGCGCGATCAGCCCGACCCACAGGCCGCTGAAGCGCGACATCGACAGGCCCAGGATGCCGTAGTCGAGCACCTCCTGCACGTCGGCCGGCGACAGCACGGGCATCTCGAAGTCCTGGAAGGCGAACTCCGACTGGCTGGGCAGGGTCGAGGACTTGCAGTTGTGGTCGTCGCCGGCCACGGCCAGCACGCCGCCCTTGGGCATCACCCCGGTGAAATTGGCGTGCTTGAAGACATCGCCCGTGCGATCGACGCCCGGCGCCTTGCCGTACCACATGGCGCTGACGCCGTCGTACTTCGCGCCCGGGAACAGGTTCGCCTGCTGGCTGCCCCAGACGGCGGTGGCGGCCAGGTCCTCGTTGAGGCCCTCCTGGAAGACCACCTCGTGCGTCTTGAGCAGCTTGCCGGCTCGCGCCGCCTGCTGGTCGAGCCCGCCGAGCGGCGAGCCACGATAGCCCGAAATGTAGCCGGCCGTGTTCAGGCCGTCGCGCTCGTCGAGGCGACGACGGTCGAGCATCACCCGGATCAGAGCCTGCACGCCGGTTATGAACGCGCGGCCGTCTTCGAGAAGATATTTGTCGTCTAGCGTCACTTCCTGGTGCCGCATTGAAAAATCTTTCCCTTGGCGGTCGTTCTTCAGCTTGCAAGATCATACAAGCACAGCGAAATTGCTTGCCAAAGCCGTGCCCCTTTCAGGGGGGCGTTCGGCATGATCGGGGCGCGTAATGGCCTATTGGGGGAAAAAGGTTTGTCCGAGCAGCTAGACGCGGTTGACGCAAAGATTCTCGATCTCATCCAGCACGACGCCAGCCTGTCGGTCGCCGAAATCGCCGAACGCGTCGGCCTGTCGTCCAGCCCGTGCTGGCGCCGGATCAAGCGCCTGGAAGACGCGGGCATCATCCAGCGCCGGGTGACGATCCTGGATCGCGAGCAGCTGGGCCTTCGCTTCGAGGTCTACTGCACCGTCAAGCTGTCGCTGCCGACCAAGGAAAACCTCGAGCTGTTCGAGTCCAATGTCGTGAAATGGGCCGAGGTCACCCAGTGCGCCACGGTGACCGGCGCCGCCGACTACGAGCTGCGCATCGTCACCCGCGACATGCACGCCTTCGACGACTTCCTGCGCGACAAGATCCTGTCGCTGGGCCTGGTCTCCAACATCGAGAGCCGGATCGTCATCCGGGGCGTCAAGAACACCACCGCCGTCCCCCTCGGCATGGTCAGCCCCTATGTCAGCCCGCACGGCTAGGACGCGCTGACGGCCCAAACTCGTGATAGGCTTGAGGCGGAAGAGACGAGATGACCGCCACCGAGACGCCCATTGCCGCGCTGCCTCCACCGCAGAGGTTTCACGACCGCCACGAGGAGCGGACGTATCTGCGCGCCGTTGAAACAGCCCGACGCATCCTGGATGACCCCTCCCTGATTGCGAAAGGCGCGATTCACCTCGAGCGCTTCATGAGCTCCGACCCGCGCCAGGCAGCCTGTTATTCACTCTGGCGCGAGGTCCTGGCGGATGGCGCGGAGAGACTGGTCCGCCGTCTGCTCGCGGACAGCGATGAAGGGCGCGCGCTTCGGGAAAGCAGCCCGGTGTTCGTGACCTTTACCCCGGAAGAACTCAGGGCGCTTTGGAGCGCGACGCCCGCCTGATGATGAACCCCTTCGCCATCGACAAGATGCTGATGGCTGCGGGCGAGGTAGCGGGAGAGAGCAAGTTCGTTCTTGTCGGTAGCGCAGCCGTCATTGCCTGGCGCCCAGATGTGCCCGTGACGATGGCGATGAGCGTCGAGATCGACATCTTTGCCTTGAGCAGGGATCCCGACGAGGTCGAAGTCATCCTCGAAAGCAATCTCGGCCAAGGATCGTCGTTTCACGCGACCCACGGTCGCTACATCGATGCCGTGAGTCCGAACACGGCTCGTCTGCCCGACGGGTGGCGGGACCGCGCCCTCACGCTCACGACGACCAATCGCAAGGTCACAGCCTTGGTGCCAGAACCAAACGATATCGCGGTTTCCAAGCTGGTCCGCTGCTTGCCTCGGGACCTGGACTTCATCGTAACGGGGATCGCACATGGGGTTTTCAACCTGGACGCCATCGTGGACCGCGGTCATTCGCTCGACATCAGCGATCTCGGACAGGGCTCCATGGCCGAGAAGATCGAAATTCTTCTTGGTCGGTTGATACGTTAGCCTCGAGAACAGGAAGATCGGCCGGTGATGTCCTAGCGGCCCTTTTTGCTGGAATCATCCAAGATTGGCAGGCTGCTGGCGCAGGCGGCGATGGTGGCCTTTCGTCGCTCAGCTGCTAGCCTTGCCCTCTGCGCTGAACGGAGTCCCTCCCATGATCGACCTCGTCATCGACCAGCGGCGCAAGGATCTGGGCGGGTTCGAGGTGGGGCGGGTGCTGCCCTGGCCCGCGCGGCGGACGGTGGGGCCGTTCATCTTCTTCGACCACATGGGCCCGGCGCAGTTCCAGCCCGGCTTCGGCCGCGAGGTAGACGTCCGGCCCCACCCGCATATCGGCCTGTCGACCCTGAGCTACCTGTTCGAGGGGGCGATGACGCACAGGGACAGCGTCGGCTCCGACATCGTCATCCGGCCCGGCGAGGTCAACTGGATGACCGCCGGCAGCGGCATCACCCATTCAGAGCGCTTCGAGGACCTGCGCCGCGACGGCGGTCGGATGGACGGCATCCAGACCTGGCTGGCCTTGCCGGTCGAGCATGAGGAGACGGCGCCGGCCTTCTCGCACCATGAAGGGAACGACGACCTGCCCTTCTACGAGGGCGGCGGCATGGCCGCGCGGCTGATCGCCGGCGAGGCCTTCGGGGCCAAGGCGAGCGTGCCGGTCTTCTCGCCCTGCTTCTATGTCCATTGGGAGCTGGCCGCCGGGGCCAGGGCCGCCCTGCCCGCCGAATACCCCGAGCGCGCCGCCTATGTGGCGAAGGGCAGTGTCGAGGTCGACGGCCGGACCCTGAACACAGGCCAGATGGCCGTGTTCGCGCCGGGCGAGACCATCGCCTTCACCGCGCTGGAGGCCTCGACCGTCATGCTGCTGGGCGGCGAGCCGATCGGGCCGCGCTTCATCGACTGGAATTTCGTCTCCTCCAGCAAGGACCGCATCGAGCAGGCCAAGGCCGACTGGCGGGCCGCCCGCATGAAGCTGCCGGACCTCGACCACGACGAGTTCATTCCCCTGCCCTAGGCTCCGGTGATGGTCCAGAACGCCGGGCCGGCTTCAAGAAGAGCATGAAGCGCGCCAGCGGCCGTTTGAACAGCAGCAGGTAGGCCACATGGCCGCCGACGAGGAACATCAGGAGGTTGCCGAGGACCTCGTGAACCTCCTCGATCGCCTCGGCGCCCTCCTCGTCTTCGCCCCTGCCGCCGCGCCCCTCGCCGTCCTCGTCCTCGTCGCCGCGGAGGATCGGAAGCTCAGCCGTCGCGGGCGGCGCCTGCTGGCGCATCTCCGTGCGGCCGAGGCCGAAGGTTCGCCCCTGGTCGAGCGCGATGCCGGTCCCGGTGACCCCGATGAGGCAGAGGGCGATGGCCAGGAGCAGGGTCCCGCTGATGGCCGGGTGGGTCAGGGCCGTGCCCAGCTTGAGGCCGTGAAAGTGCGGATAGAAGCGCATCAGGCCCAGCTGCGGCGCGCCGGTGAGGGCCATGACCAGCCGCGCCACGATCATCACAGCCACGCCGTAACCCAGCCAGCTGTGCACATGGCCCCACTCGGGGCTCAGAAAGGCGAACACGACCAGAAGGGCCAGGAACGCATGATAGACCCGCAGTCGCTGCATCGCGGCCATGGAGGACACCCTCCGACAAGATTTTTTCGTTGGCTGGCGTGGACGCCGACCGGAACAGCCAGGGGCCCGATGGCGGAGACGGGTGCAGCGGGTCACGGACGCCGGCCTCCCGCATTGCGATGGGTCAATTGACGGCTGATTTGGCGACGGATGCGGCGGCGTCTTGCATCGGCCATACTTGCGAGTCACTCTCATCTGGTGCATTGAGTCCCGGAGATGATCATGGTTCTGCGAAGCGTTGGCCCGGCGCTCATCGCCATCCTGATGCGTGGGGATCGCGCGGAGGCCGCCGGTTCGGACTGGTTGCTGCACGGTCCGTCCGACCCTGAAGTCGTCGAGTCCCGGGATCCGGCCGAGGGAGAGATCGTCCTGCTGGCCGCCGAGTAGCACTCGGAGATCCGCCGTGAGCGGTGCGGAATACACGCCTGGCGGATAGAATTCGCCTGAGGGGCGAACCCCGAACACTTAGGGTTAACGAGTGCTTGCCAGTCTCCTGGCACTGGACTAACGATGTTCGATGAGTGCTCTGGGGCACTGTTCAGGTTCTTTTGTGAACCATTCGGAGGCGGGGATATGCGCAAGTTCATGGTGGCGGTTTCGACCGCCTTGCTGGCCAGCGCCGGCGCAAGTGGTGCGATCGCTGGAGGACCGCCCCCGGGACCGCTTCCCGGACCGCCCGCCCCGTGGCACGGCTGCGCCGAAGACCCTCACCCTGACGACGCCGACTGCCCTTGCCGCGTGCACCGTCCGTTCTACACGCCCGGCACGCCCTGGAGCGTCAGCGCCGCCGGCGGCCCCGGCATCTACATCACCTCCCCGCCGGTCACCGTCCCGTCGGGCCGCATCGACATCAAGGGTCCTCCGATCTACGTCGAAGCGCCGCCGATCCGCGTCGAACCCGTCCAGATCTACATCCGGTCGCCCGACGTTCGCGTGAAGCCGTCACGCGTGACGGTCGAGCCGCCGCAGGTCCACTTCGAAGGCTGCCCCGACGGCAGCACGGACTGCAAATAGGCTGACCGGGCCCCGCGGGGCCCGGCGACCTGACGAAACAGGCCCGCGCCGGTTCTTGCCGGCGCGGGCCTTGTTGTTGAAGCTGTCGACGGGTCGGCGGAGGACCGCAGCGGCCCTGAAGGCTACTTCTTCTCCGCCGCCTTCTCCGCGACCGGATCCGGCGTCTTCTCGACCGGCTTGTCCGCCGCGCAGAATTCGCGGATTTCCCGGGCCAGGGCCAGATCGCCGCCCTGCAGCGCCGCGCCGACCGCGTCAGGGCAGCGGCTGTCGGCGACCAGGGTGGTCACCTTGAGGCGCAGCGCGGTCCGCGCCTCGGCCGCCGCCTTGAGTTCCTTGGCCTCCTTGCGGTCGCCCGGGGTGCACAGCGACATCCAGGACACATCGGCGCAGCGACGGATGAGCTTCGCCTGGCGGGCCTCTTCCCGGGTGAGAATGGTGTCAGGCTTGGTCCGCGGGTCGGGCAGCCGCGGCGCGACCGTCGGCGGGACCAGCTCGACCGCGCTTTCCTCGGCGCGGTAGCGGCACACCCAGCCCGTATTCTCGAACACGCAGGACTGCAGCGTGGCCGGGCTGTCCTGGGCGAGCAGCGCCAGAGTCATGGCGAGTGAGGTCAGCACCGGTTCCACCGCGTTTTGCAGGGTCTGATCATGGCACGATCAGACCCGGCGCGTAACCCTGACCCGCGTTCTGCGAGGCGGGTCAGGCCCTCAGCGCCCGACGGGCCGCCAGGGCGTACTCGACGCCGGTCCAGACCGTCACCACAGTGGCCAGCGCCAGCACGCCATGGGCGGTCAGGAAGGCCCGGCCGATCAGGTCCGGATCCTCCGGCAGGCCCCAGGCCCGCCAGCCGAACACGAACAGCTCCGCCGCCAGCGCCACCAGCTGCAGCGTCGTCTTCCATTTTGCCAGCGTGGTGACCGGGAGCTTCAGCCCCTTCGGCGCCAGGGTTTCGCGCAGGGCGCTGACCGAGAATTCCCGGAACAGGATCAGGCCGCCGGCCAGGGCGACGATCCAGTTGCCCAGCGCGGCAATGCCGACCACCATCCCGGCCACCAGCACCTTGTCGGCGATCGGGTCGAGTATGGCGCCCAGGGTGCTGGTCGCGTCGAACTTCCGGGCCATCCAGCCGTCGAGGAAGTCGGTCACCGCCGCGACCAGAAATCCCCAGAAGGCGAAGAAGTACAGCGCCTGCTGGATCGCCGCCGGCTCCTGCGCCGAGACCATGGCCCAGCGGTAGACCGGCGACACCGGCATCAGCCCGATCAGGGCCAGGAACACGAACAGCGTCAGCACAAGCCGCGCGCCGGTCAGGATGTTGGGAAGCGATTTCATGGGCGCACCATAGCGTCTGAACGCGTCACTTGCGGAAAAAGTCGTGGATGCGCTGCGCCAGCGGTCCGCTGACGCCGTCGACCTTCATCAGGTCGTCGACCGAAGCCCTGCCGACCTCGCGGGCCGAGCCGAAGGCGTGCAGCAGCGCCTTCTTGCGGCCGGGTCCGACGCCGTCGATCTCGTCGAGCGGATTGCGCTTCATTTCCGTCGTGCGCTTGGCCCGGTGGGTGCCGATGGCGAAGCGGTGGGCCTCGTCGCGCAGCCGCTGCAGGTAGTAGAGCACCGGCGACTTGGGCTCGAGCATGAAGGGCGTCCTGTCCGGCATGAAGAACCGCTCCAGCCCCGCGTCGCGGTCCGGCCCCTTGGCCACGCCGACCACGGCGATGTCGTCGACGCCCAGGTCGGCCATCACCTCCAGCACCGCGTCCAGCTGGCCCTTGCCGCCGTCGATCAGCACCAGGTCGGGGCGGGCGCTGTCGTCGCCGCCCTCCTCTTCCTTGACCAGGCGGGCGAAGCGGCGACGCAGCACCTCCTTCATCATGCCGTAGTCGTCGCCGGGGGTGAGCTCGGTCCCCTTGATGTTGAACTTCCGGTACTGGTTCTTCTGGAAGCCCTCGGGCCCGGCCACGACCATGCCGCCGACGGCGTTGGTCCCCATGATGTGGCTGTTGTCATAGACCTCGATCCGCTCCGGCGGCGCCTCCAGCCCGAAGGCCTCGGCCACCCCGGCCAGCAGCTTGCCCTGGGCCGAACCCTCGGCCATGCGCCGGCCCAGCGCCTCGCGGGCGTTCAGCGTCGCCTGCTCGACCAGCCCCTTCTTCTCGCCGCGCTGGGGCCGGGCGATCTCGACCTTGCGGCCGGCCTTCATGCCGAAGGCCTCGCTCAGCAGTTCATGTTCGTGCGGCTGGACGTTGACCAGGATCTGCCGCGGGATCGGCCGGTCGTCGTAGAACTGGCCCAGGAAGGCGCTCATCACCTCGGCGTCGCTGTCGGATTTGTCGACCCGCGGGAAGTAGGCGCGGTTGCCCCAGTTCTGGCCGGCCCGAAAGAAGAACACCTGGACGCAGGCCTGACCGCCCTCGGCGAACAGCGCGAACACATCGGCCTCGTCGACCGTCTCGGGATTGACCTGGGTCTCCTGGCTGACCGCCGACAGGGCGCGGATGCGGTCGCGCAGGCGGGCGGCGCGCTCGAACTCCAGGTCGTCGGACGCGGCCTGCATCTGCTCCGACATCCGGGCCATCACCGCCCGGCTCTTGCCGCGCAGGAAGGCCTCGGCCTCCTCGACCAGCTTGGCGTAGTCGTCCAGCGCGATCAGGCCGGTGCAGGGCGCGGCGCAGCGGCGGATCTGGTGCAGCATGCAGGGCCGGGTGCGGCTCTCGTAGACGCTGTCGGAACAGGACCGCAGCAGGAAGGCCTTCTGCAGGGTGTTCAGCGTGCGGTTCACCGCGCCCGCGCTGGCGAACGGCCCGAAATAGTCGCCCTTGATCGTGTGCGCCCCGCGATGCTTGCGCAGCTGGGCGGCCGGATGCTCGCGGCGGATGACGATCTCGGGGAAGCTCTTGTCATCGCGCAGCAGCACGTTGAAGCGCGGCTTCATCTGCTTGATCAGGTTGATCTCGAGCAGCAGGGCGTCGGTCTCGGTCCGCACCGAGACGAACTCCATCGCCCGGGTCAGGTCGACCATGTGGGCGATGCGGTTGGTGTGGAACCGCCCCTGGGCGTACTGGATCACCCGCTTCTTCAGCGACCGCGCCTTGCCGACATAGAGCACCTCCCCGCCTTCGCCGATCATCCGGTACACGCCCGGCGCGTCCGGCAGACGGCGGGCATGGTCGGCGATCAGGGCGGCGCCGGTCAGGGCGGGGGCTGTTTCGGGGGGCGTGTCGGTCACGGCGGGGATTATAGGGGAGTCGGGCGGGGGTAGTGAGGGGGCGCTGCCCTCCCTCCCCTTTATGGGGAGGGACAGGCCGCGAAGCGGCCAGGGTGGGGCAAGCGATGGCCGCCTTCAGTGTCAGGTGAGGATCGCTACGGGCCCCACCCGTCTCGTCTCGCTGCGCTCGCCGATCCACCCTCCCCACAAGGGGGAGGGAGGCGGGGGTCACGGCTTCGCCGCCTCACGAGCTCGCGCCGGTGAAGGTTGGGGTGGGGGAGGAGCGCCGGGCCTTCGCCAGGCTTAGGGGTAGTGTTGTACCGTTTCGACGAAGACTGACGCTCCGCGTGGTCGTTATCTCGCAGGCCCAGGATGCGCAGGGCTGTTCACCCTTTTGTCCCGGACTCTCCCCGCCCGGCCTCTCCGGACGGCTCGAACTGCTGCCCACGAACGGGCGGACGGCACACCAGCGCACGCCCGGAACGGAGGCTTACG
>JBEIDC010000090.1:0-12487 GCA_040383665.1 Caulobacter sp. | reverse complement strand
CCGGTGGCGCCGTGGTTGACGTCGCCGACCTTGAGCTCGTGGTTGCGCACCAGGGTGACCCTGTCCTTGCCCGCCGCGAAACAGCCCATGCCGTCGAACTTGTAGGGGACCACCAGGCCGTCGCCCATCAGGTCGCCGGCCTGGGAAACGATGCGGTAGGAGAAGCCCTCCGGCAGATCGAACACGCCGAAGGGATCGGTCTTGAGCGGTCCGTAGCCCTCGATCTCGTTCCGGTAGGTGTCTTCCGGCGCGGCCTGGGCGCGCGCCAGGCCGGCGAAGGCCAGCGAGGCGGCGGACGTGGTGATGAATCCGCGGCGGGACAGGGACATGGCGAGCGACTCCAGCAGATGGACGTGGAGTTATCGCAAGTTTGTGACAGTGTCGCCGCGCTGTTGCCTGCGGCCTGTCGCACGACCACCGGCGGACTGAATTTCAGCCGTCGACCCGGGGAGCGTTCTCGGGGCGCCGAAGGGCAGTCCTTGCTCCTCGGGGACGAGGGGTTAATCTGCCGCCGACCGGAGGGGATGGAACCCATGAGTGACGCAGTCGGCCCTGGCGATCTGGTTCTTTGCGTCAACGCCGCGCCAAACCACGTCACCGGCCAGGCGGTGCCGCTCGTGGCCGGCGAGACCTACCGTGTCTATATGGTGATGGACTTTGCCTGCCCCTGCGGACGGTCAGACGCCCTGCTGGACGTCGGTGTCGACTTCGCCTGGTGTCAATCCCGCTTCCGGCTCCTGCCCAAGCCCAAGGCCCAGTCGAAACCCCAGCGCGTTTCGGCGCCGAAGGAGACGGAAAAGGTCTGATGTGACTCCGTCCGCCGCCCGTCCAGCCTGGGCGGTCGCGGCGCGATCCTTGACCCGGCGCGGGGCCGTCCGGTTTTCAGGACCAAAGGCGGGCGGGGTGGCGGAGTCGGTGGGATTCGAACCCACGGTACCCTTTTGGGGTACGCTCATTTAGCAAACGAGTCCCTTCGGCCTCTCGGGCACGTCTCCTGGACCCCCGCGTCGCGGGACGCTTCTCTTATCCAAGTGGCGGGCGCTTCGCAATGTGCCGCGGACGCTGATTTCGCCGCGCGGGGCACGGATCGCGGAACCGGGTGCAACGGGCGGCGTCCGCGACGGCGGGGGAGGTCGGCCTTCACTGCCGGGCGGAGGTTGTCGAACCGCGCGCCGTGGCCGATGCTCCCGCCACAAGGACCGTGACGGCGATGCGCCGCGCGGCGGGGGCGGGGAACGACGATGCGTAGAGGGTGGCTGCTGTTTCTGGCCGGTTGGGCGCTGATCCTGGGCGGCGCGGCGCTGGCGAGCGCGATCCAGACGACCGGCGGGATCAAGGTGCATGACATCCGCTTCCCGGGAACGGGCGGGGTGATGATGAGCGGCCTGCTCTATGTGCCGCCCAACGCCACGGCCCGGACCCCGGCGCCGGGCGTGCTGGCCGTCCACGGCTACATCAACAGCCGCGAGACCCAGAGCGGCTTCGCCATCGAGTTCGCCCGTCGCGGCTATGTCGTGCTGGCCCTGGACCAGACCGGCCACGGCTACAGCGGCGGGGCGGCCTTCTCCAACGGCTTTGGCGGTCCCGACGGCCTGACCTTCCTGCGCCGCCAGCCGATGGTCGACCCGTCCAGCATAGGGCTGGAAGGTCACAGCATGGGCGGCTGGACGGTGCTGGCCGCCGCCGCCGCCATGCCCGACGCCTACCGCTCGGTGGTGCTGCAAGGCTCCTCGACCGGCGCGCCGTTCGCGGCGGAGGGCACGCCGGCCTGGCCGCGCAACCTGGCGCTGGTGTTCAGCCGCTATGACGAGTTCGGCAAGTTCATGTGGGGCGTCGATGACGCCGCCGACGTCGGGACCAGCCCCAAGGCCAAGGCGCTGTTCGGGACGAAGGAAACCGTCGAACCCGGCCGCCTCTACGGCGACATGAGCGCCGGCACGGCCCGGGTGCTCTACGCCCCGCCGGTGACCCACCCCGGCGACCACATCTCCCACAGGGCCATCGGCCACAGCCTCGACTGGTTCTCGCGCACCCTGAAGGGCGGCACGCCGCGACCGGCGGGGGACCAGATCTGGATCTGGAAGGAGGTCGGGACCGGCGTGGCCCTGATCGGCTTCGTGGTCCTGCTGCTCGGGACGTTCGACCTGCTGCTGCGGTTGCCGGTGATCGTGGCGCTGCGTCAGCCGGCCCATCCGGCGCGGGAGCGGCGCACCGCCGGCTGGTGGGCGATGCTGGCGGCCACGGCGCTCGTGCCGGTGATCACCTTCTTCCCGGCCTTCATCGCCGTGACCCTGCTGATGCCGCCCTCGGGCCTGTTCAAACAGACGATCAGCAACCAGGTCATGGTCTGGGCGCTGGTGAACATGGTGCTGGCCCTGCTCATCGGCCTGTTCAGCCGTCACAAGGGCGAGGCGGCCCGGCCGCGCTGGCTGCCGGCGGCGCTGGCGGCGGTCGCCACGGTCGGGGTCGGCTACCTGTCGCTGCTGGTCGTGGACCGGCTGTTCACCGTCGATTTCCGGTTCTGGGTGGTGGCGCTGAAGCTGTTCAGTCCGCATCAGGCGATGACGGCGCTGGCCTATGTCCTGCCGCTGACCCTGTTCTTCCTGGTGGCGCTCCGGGGCCTGTCGCGGCTGACCGTGCTGGGCGACGGGGCGAGGGCGCAGTACGGCTGGGCGGTCACCGCCATGGCCGGCGGGTTCGCGGCGATGCTGGCCGTGATCTACGGCCTGCTGTTCGCCACCGGTCGGCTGGTCACCGGCTTCGATCCGCTGAGCACCGTGGTCGCCATCCAGTTCGTGCCGCTGCTGGCCATGGTGGCGATCATCGCCACCTTCACCTGGCGGCGTACGGGTAGCGCCGTCCCCGGCGCCCTGATCTGCGGCCTGCTGGTGACCTGGTACGTGGTGGCCGGCACGGCGACGCAGGTGCTGTAGCCCGGGGACTTGGGCGAATTGCGTGGTTCGCGACGCCGGCCCAAGGGCCGGCTCCTCACCATGACGAATGTGGTTTGCGTTCCACAGACTTCGTCATCCTGAGGAGCGAGCTCTTGGCGACCCCGAACTTGATCCGGGGGAAGGACGCAAGGCCTCACCCCATCAGATGCTCGTTCCACGCCTTGCGCAGCGTCTTCTTGTCGATCTTGCCTGTCGCGGTCAGCGGCACCGGCGCGAAGACCACGTCGTCGGGCGTCCACCATTTGACGATCTTGCCCTGCAGGAAGCCGAGCACGTCCTCCTTCGTGACCGTCCGGCCCTCGTGGGTCTCGATGACCAGCAGCGGACGTTCCTCCCACTTGGGGTGCGGGATGCCGACGACGGCGGCGATCTTCACGCCCGGGCAGGCGACGGCGATGTTCTCCAGGTCGATTGAGCTGATCCATTCGCCGCCGGTCTTGATGACGTCCTTGGCCCGGTCGGTGATGCGCATGAAGCCGTGTTCGTCCAGCGTGGCGATGTCGCCGGTGTCGAACCAGCCGCCGTCGTCGATGGCGTCCTCGTCCTTGCGGAAGTAGCGTTTCACCGTCCAGGGCCCGCGCACCATCAGGGCGCCGCTGGTCTCGCCGTCGCGCGGGCATTCATTGCCGTCGTCGTCGACCACCTTCAGTTCGATGCCGAACTGCAGCCGGCCCTGCCGGGTCCAGATGATCTCGTCGACCTGGTCCTCGCCCAGGGCCGTGACCGAGGGCGTGGGTGTGGCGACCACGCCCAGCGGGCAGGTCTCGGTCATGCCCCAGATCTGCAGCACCTGGACGCCGTGCTTGCGCTTGAAGCTCTCGGCCATCGCCCGGGGCACGGCCGAACCGCCGATGATAACGCGCTTGAGGTCGCCGACGCCCTGGCCGTTCTGGTCGAGCCAGTCGAGGTACATGGTCCAGATGGTCGGCACGCCGCCGGTGAAGGTGACGCCCTCGCCGACGATCAGCTCCTGCAGGCTGGCGCCGTCCATCTTCTCGGCCGGCAGCACGATCTTGCAGCCGTTGATCGGGGCGATGAACGGCAGGCCCCAGGCGGTGGCGTGGTAGAGCGAGGAGCAGGGCATGACCACGTCGAAGGCGGTCAGGCCGAAGGCGCTGGCCAGCCCCGCGGCCATGCCGTGGATGACCACCGCCCGGTGGCTGTAGAGCACGCCCTTGGGGTCGCCCGTGGTGCCGGAGGTGTAGCAGAGGAAGGCGCCGGCGTTCTCGTCGAAGCTCGGCCAGTCAAAGGCCTCGCCGCTCTCGGCTCCGACCAGGGTCTCGTAGTTCAGCGCCCCCACCGCGCCGGCGTCGTGCTGCTCGGCGTCCGACATCAGGACAAAGGTCTTCACCGTCGTGAGCCGGTCCGCCAGACGCTCGACCAGCGGGGCGAAGGTGCGGTCGTAGAAGAGGACCGTGCTCTCGGCGTGCTCCAGCACATAGACGATCTGGTCGTCGAACAGGCGCGGATTGACGGTGTTGAGCACCGCGCCCAGGCCGGGAACGCCGTAGAACAGCTCAAGATGCCGGTGGGTGTTCCAGGCCAGGCTGGCGATGCGGTCGCCGCTCTTGACGCCCAGCCCCTGAAGCGCCCGGGCCAACTGCCGCGTGCGACGGGCGAGGCCGGCGTAGTCATAGCGGTGGACGCGGCCCTCGACGGTGCGGGAGACGATCTCCACGCGGCCGTGGGCGACCTCGGCGTGGGTCAGGATGTTGGTCGTCAGAAGCGGGACGTCCTGCATCAGGCCTGGGATCACGGCGCGTTCCTCATGGGTTTTGTGATTGGCGCTCAGGAACGGCGCCGGGCGGTCGCTGTCAATCCAGCCGGAAGGCCTCGCGGGCGGCTTCGCGCCAGGCCTTCACGATCCTGCCCCACCAGCGGATGCGTTCCTCGTCGGTCAGGCCGTCCAGGTCTTCCAGCCAGGTGAGCATGCTGTCGACGAACAGGCCGAACATCGCGCTGGACGCCCGCTGCGCCCGTTCCTCGGCGCCAGGGGCGGCGTCCGGTCCGGGCCGAAACAGCGGCATCGAGGTCTTCGCCAGCGCCACTCGCAGCCGGGGCTCCCAGTCGAGCTGGCCCGACCGGCAGTTCTTCAGCACCAGCAGGAAGGGCGCCGGCTCCTGGCGGGCGGTGGCCAGCACATGGCGGACCATCGAGCCGTAACCCTCCCAGGGCTGGACGAAGGCGTCCTCGATGGCGGCCTCGACCCTCTGGAACACCGCCTCGACCAGCGCCTCGCGGGACGGGAACAGGCGGTAGAACAGCACCTTGGCCGCACCCGCCGCCTCGGCGATGTCGCGCATGGTGGCGGCGTGCAGACCCTTGTCGAGCAGGACCCGGGCGGCGATGGAGACGTACTCGGCCCGGCGCGCGTCATGGTCCACCCGCGGCTTTCGGCGGGAAGGGACGGAAAGGGCTGCGGCGTCGTCCATGGCGGTCCTGTAGCCCATCGAAGCGGGCTTGCCGAATGAGACCGGGAGGTAACATACTGGTCCGCAGACGGCCATAGCCGCACCGGAGGACGCCATGAACCAGCTTGTCCGCAGTCTCGAGATCGAGGATCTCACCATCCTGCCGATGACCCCGACCATCGGGGCGGAGGTCGAGGGCATTGACCTTTCCCGGCCGCTGGACGCCAGCACGGTGTCGGCCCTGCGCCGGGCGCTGCTGGACTGGAAGGTGCTGTTCTTCCGCGACCAGGACATCACCACCGACCAGCATCTGGCCTTCGCCCGCAACTTCGGCGACCTGGAAGTGCACCCCTTCGCTCCGCAGAAGCCGGGCTACCCCGAGGTGCTCGCCATCACCCATGACGCCAACAGTCGGGGCAAGGAGAACACCTGGCACAGCGACGTCACCTGGCGTCTGGAGCCGTCGCTGGGCTCGATCCTGCGTGCACTGGAGATTCCCCCGGTGGGCGGCGACACCCTGTTCGCCGACATGTACGCCGCCTACGACGGGCTCAAGGACGAGGTGAAGGCGAAGGTGGAGGGCAGGGTCGCCGTCCACGATTTCGTCAACTTCCGGAAGGGCATGCGCAAGCGCGGCGTTTCAGAGGAGGAGATCGCCGCCTTCGACCGGCAGTACCCCAAGGTTGAGCATCCGGTGATCCGCACCCATCCCGAGACCGGCCGCAAGGCGATCTACGTCAACGCCGGCTTCACCCAGCATATCGTCGGGATGGAGAAGGCCGAGAGCGATGCGCTGCTCGCCCATCTCTACGCCCAGGCGGCGATCCCGGAATACCAGTGCCGTTTCCGCTGGACGCCGAACGCCATCGCCTTCTGGGACAACCGCGCCAGCCAGCACTATGCCGCCAGCGACTACTTCCCGGCGGTGCGGCGGATGGAGCGGGTCACGGTGGTGGGAGACCGGCCGTACTGACTCGGTCACGCAAGCATGCTATCGCCTGACCAGCTAGTCAGGAGAATGGTGTGGCCAGGAAGCAGACTCCGTTTCGCGGCTTCTCGGAAGCTGATGGCAGCGTCTGGAAACTTGAGGACGCCAAGGCGCGCTTCAGTGAGGTCGTGCGACGCGCGCAAGCGATTGGGCCGCAACGGGTGACCGTGCGGGGCGAGCCGGCAGTCGTCGTCATCGACGCGGCTGAGCTCGAAAGACTGCTTCCGCCCTCGGATCAACTGCCTCTGGTTCAGTTCCTCGAAGGGCTCGGGCTTGATGACCTGGACTTGAGGCGGCAGGGGGACACCGGGCGGGACATCGACCTGTGATCGGCTGGCTGCTCGACACGAACGTTATTGCGTCTCTGATGGCGCAAAGCGGCGCCCCGACGGTGAAGGCCTGGACCGCGGCGCAGGATGAGCATCGGCTCTTCATCAGCATCCTTACGCTCGCGGAAATCGACAAGGGTATCCATAACCTCCCCGATGATCACCCGGCGCGATCTCGCCACGTCATCGCCCTGGCCATGCTGGAGGAGCGGTTCGCAGGGCGCGTGCTCCCGCTCGACGACGGCATTGTCCGGCGTTGGGGTCGCCTGTCGGGGACGATCCTGAGAACGACAGGTCGTGCGCCATCGGTGGTCGACAGCTTGCTGGCGGCGACGGCGATGGAGCATGATCTGCATCTGGCGACCCGGAACGTGCGGGATGTCGCCGAAACCGGGGCGTCTGTGTTCAACCCCTGGACCGACGACGCGACCCGGTTCCCGGTGGCCGGGATTCCTCCGCGTCGTTAGCGGTGCTTCGTCCTGCTCAGCGCGCATGGAAACCCGCTCGCCCTACGCCGTCATGACCGTAAACGAACGGCTCATCGAGGCGGCATGCTTGATCGCTGCGACGCAGCCGCGCGCGCGCGACCGTTCGGCGATGGTGGCGGTTCTCCGGGAGGTCGACATGGGCGAGCTGGCGGAGCGAACGACCGACGCTGTGCTCGCCAATCCGGCCTTCTACGGTTTCTGGCAGCGGCGGGGGACACGCACTGAAGTGCATGTCCCCGACACCACTACTCCCGCCGCAGCGCCTCGATCGGGTCCAGCCGCGCTGCGCGCCAGCTGGGGTAGGCGCCGAACACCAGACCGACCAGCAGCGAGAAGCCCAGCGACACCGGGATCGACCAGGCGGCGATGGCCACCGGCCAGTCGCCGAGCTTCGCCATCAGCGCCCCGCCGCCGACGCCGATCACCAGGCCGATGGCGCCGCCGATCACCGACAGGGTCATGGCCTCCAGCGCGAACTGCAGCAGCACGTCGATCCGGCGCGCGCCCAGCGCCATGCGGAGTCCGATTTCGCGGGTTCGCTCGGTTACCGCCACCAGCATGATGTTCATGAGGCCCACCCCGCCGACGACCAGCGACACGGCGGCGACGGCGGCGAGTAGGCCGGTGAAGGTCTTCACCGAGGCCTGCATGGCCTCCATGATCGCGGCCATGTTCTGGACGCTGAAGTCGTCCTCCTGGCCGGGCCGGATGCGGTGGCGCTCGCGCAGCAGGTTCGAGAGGTCCTCCTGGACGCGGTCCAGCTCGTCGGCGTTCCCGGCCTTGACGTAGATCGTCTGGACGTTGTCGCCCCGCACCCGCCGGCCGACGATGCGTGAGCGGACCGCGGGCAGCGGGCCCAGCACGATGTCGTCCTGGTCCTGGCCGAAGCCGCTCTGGCCCTTCGACTCCAGGACGCCGATCACCTCGAAGGGCACGGCGCCGACGCGGATCCGCTTGCCGATCGGGTCGGCGCCTTCGCCGAACAGCTCGGTGACGACGGTCTGGCCGATGACGATGACCTTTCGGCCCTGCCGGGCCTCGTTCTCGTCGAACATCCGGCCGCTGGCGATCGTCAGGTCGCGGGCCACCAGGTAGTCCGGGGTGACGCCCTCGACCCGGGTGCTCCAGTTGGCGCCCTCGGAGGCCAGCTGGGCGCCGCCGCGCACGGACGGGGCGGAGGCGGCCACGCCGTCGAGCTTGCCGATGGCCTCGGCGTCGTCGTCGTTCAGGGACATGCCGCTGCCGGCGCCCTGGCTGACGAAGCCGCCGCCGGGTCCGCGCGAGGCGCCCGGTGAGACGATCAGCAGGTTCGAGCCTAGTCCCCCGATGGCGCTGGTCACACGCGCTGCTGCGCGCCCAGGCCGATGGAGGTCATCATGACCACGGCGGCGACGCCGATGACCACGCCCAGCGAGGTCAGGGCGCTGCGCATCGGGTGGGCCGCGATGGCCCCGGCCGCGAACCCGACCAGGTCGATCCGACGCATCATGCCGCGCCTCCCTTGTCGTCGGAGACGATGAGGCCGTCGCGGAAGGTCACTCGTCGGCCGGCCTGGGCGGCCACATCGTGGTCGTGCGTGACGATCAGGATGGTCAGGCCCTCGGCGTTGAGCTGATGGAACAGGGCCAGCACATCCTTGCCGGTCTGGCTGTCCAGGGCGCCGGTCGGCTCGTCGGCCAGCAGCAGGTCCGGGGCGTTGGCGAGCGCCCGGGCGATGGCGACCCGCTGCTGCTGTCCGCCGCTGAGCTGCGTGGGGCGGTGTCCCATGCGGGAGCCGAGGCCCACCCGCTCCAGCATCGCGGTCGCCCGCTCGCGACGCTCGGCGGGCGGCAGGCCGGCGTAGACCATCGGCAGCTCGACGTTCTGCAGTGCTGACAGCCGCGGTAACAGCTGGAAGGACTGGAAGACGAAGCCGATCCGACGACTGCGGAAATCGGCCAGCGAGTCGTCGTCCATCTCGCCGACGTCCTCGCCTTCGAAGCGGTAGGTCCCCCGGGTGGGTCGGTCCAGGCCGCCGAGGATGTTCATCAGCGACGACTTGCCCGAACCGGAGGGGCCGATGATGGCCGTATGCTCGCCGCGCGCGATGGTCAGGGAGACGCCGGCCAGAGCGGCCACCGTCTCCTCACCCATCCGGTAGATCTTCGCCAGATCGCGGATCTCGATCATGCCTACATCCGCGCCCGGGGCTGCCCGCCGCCCATCGGGCCGCCGACGACGGCCTTGGCCTTGGGCCTGGGACCGCCGCCAGTGATCACCTGGTCGCCGACCTTGATGTCGCCGACGATCTGGGTGAACGAGCCGTCGCTGGCCCCGACCCGCACGGGAACCGCGACCGGCTTGTCGTCGCGCAGCACATAGACGACGCCACTGGTGAAGCCGCCCTGGCCGCGCCCGCCGCCGGCCGAGGCCATCCGGGCGCGCAGGGCGACCAGCTTTTCCTTCTGGGCGGGCTTGAGGATCGGTTCGAGTTTGGCGAGCGCCTCCTGCATGGCGGCGCGGGTCGCCTGGCGGCGCGCCTGCGGGTCGCCGGACGCGGCGGCCTGGGCCTTTGAACGGGCCTGCGCGAAGATGGCTTCGGCCTTCTTTTGCTGGCCAGCATCGAGGTCCAGCTGCTCGACGATGCGGGCCAGCATCATGCCGCCGCTCGGGCGACCGCCGCCACCCTGGCCGGCGGCCGGGCGCTGGCCGCCGCCGCCCGGGCCCATCATGCCGCCCGGAGCCCTCTGGGTCTGGGGCTGGGCGCCCGGCGGGCTCCAGCGCAGCGCGGCGGCGGGAACCTTCAGGACACCGGTCCGGCGTTCGAGCACGATGTCGGCGTTGGCGGTCATTCCGGGCAGCAGCCTGCCGTTCGGGTTCTCGGCCTCGGCGATGACGATGTAGGCCACAACATTGGCCGAGGTTTCCGGCTGCTTGCGCACCTGGGTGACCACGCCGCTGTAGGTATCATCCGGGAAGGCGTCGACGGTGAAGCGGACGGTCTGGCCCTCCTGCACCTGGCCTATATCGGCCTCGTCGACGGTGATCTTCACCTCGAGTTTCGACAGGTCCTGGGCGATCTGGAACAGGACCGGGGCCGAGAGGCTGGCGGCCACGGTGTTGCCCGGCTCGATCGTGCGGCTGATCACCACCCCGTCGATCGGCGAGACGATCTTCGTGCGGCCAAGGTCGGTCTGGGTGCTGGCCAGGGCGGCGCGCGACTGGGTAACGCCGGCCTGGGTCGCCTGGACATTGGCCCGCGCCGATTTCCAAGCCGCCTCGGCGGCGTCGAGCGCCGCCCTCGCCATGATGCCCTGGTCGAAGAGGGGCCTGGTCCGGTTATAGGCGGCCTGGGCCTCGGCGGCCTGGGCCTCGGCCTGGGCGACACTGGCCTGACGGGCCTGGATCTCGGCCTGGCCCTGCCGCAGACGGCTGACGTAGGTCTGGGGATCGAGGGTGGCCAGCACCTGTCCGCTGCGCACCTGGTCATTGAAGTCGACAAAGACCTGAAGGATCTGGCCGGAGATCTGCGAGCCGACGTCTACGGTGACCGAGGCCTGCAACGAACCGGACGCCGACACCGACCGGGTGATGTCGCCCTGGGCCACCGCCTCGGTGCGATAGGGATCCTTTGGCGCCTTGGGTTTGAGCAGCTGCCAGCCGGCGAACCCGGCGAGCAGCACGGCGAGCGCCGCCAGCCCGAAGAGGAGCGGACGAGACAGACGACCCCGGCGACGGGGAGAGGCGGTGTTGAGGCTCATGGGTTCCGGAAATCGCAGCGTGGTGAATCGGTCGTCTGGTGAAAGCCGATAGCCACGGCAGGTTGCAGTCGCATTTCAAACCGTGTCCGCTTACGGTTTCCGTCGCGCCGGGGGCGCCAGGGCTTCGCCGAACGCCAGCTGGGCCGGGGTGCGCGGCAGGTCCCCGAGGACCAGGCGTCCATCACGATCACCATCCAGCAGACCAAAGCGCCGCCGCGCCGCCGCTTCCGCCTCCGCGCGGGTGACCTTGCCGTCGAAGTCGTTGTCCGCGCCCCGGACAGGGTGAGGCTCGTTGAGCAGGCCGTACTGCGCCGCGCCCAGCCGCCTGGGGGGCGGTCCGTCGCCGCGACCGCCGGGCGCCAGCATGGGCGGTCGCCCCCACATCATGTCCCCACGGGTCAGGGGGCGAAAGCCGTCCAGGCTTCCGGGCGGGCGGCGTTCGGGCCGTCGCAGCACGCCGGTGATTTCCGGCGCCACGTCGCGCTCGTAGTCGGCGTTCTCGAACCCGTCGACCTGACCGTCCTTGCTGGTGTCGACCTGTACAAAGAAGGCCATCGCATCGGCGGTGAACTCGGCGACGCTGATGGCGCCGTCACGATCGGAGTCGGCGCGCCGGAACCAGTCCGCCGAGGGATAGGGAGCCTCGGTCGACGCCCTGAACGGTTCGCCGGCAGGGCTGATGAACACCCATTCCCGCGGGGCCGTCATGGGCTCGTCGATGTCCAGCGGCGGGGCAGGGTCCGTGGGCTGCGGCGGCGCCGGCGGCTGGCCGGCCGCCGGGCCCGCCGAGAGGCAGGCAAGAGCGGAGAAGAGAAGCAGTCGGTTCATGTGAAGTCCTGACTCACCGCCGCGCCGGCGACCTGTCTATGGCCCAATAGGGCTTGGGCAGGCGGATGGCGCAACAGCTTTGCGGCGCTACAGGGGCAGGGTGACCCGCGCGGTCAGGCCGCCGCCGGCGCGATTGCGCAGCGTGGCATCGCCGCCGTGCCCTCTTGCGATGGAGCGGACCACCGCCAGCCCAAGGCCCGCGCCGCCGGTCTCGCGGCTGCGGGACGGCTCGCCCCGGTAAAAGGGTTCGAACAGGCGCTCGATCTCCAGGGGCGGCACGCCAGGCCCGTCGTCCTCGATCTCGACGATGGCGCAGCCGTCCTCGGCGAACACGCGACCGCGGACCCGTTGCCCGTACTTGAGCGCGTTCCCGACCAGATTGCCGACCAGACGACGCAGCGCGACGGGATCGCCTTCGACCACCAGACGGTCCGAGGGCAGGGCCCTGGCGTCCGACCCGGTCTCCGCAGCCTCATCCAGAATGCTCTCGACAAGGGATGACAGCTCCAGCCTCTCGCGTGGTCCGGCCCGCGTCGTGTCGCGCACGAAGGCGAGGGTCGCCGAGATCATCGCGTCCATCTGGTCGATCTCCGCGGCCAGCTTGCCCCGGATGTCGTCGGGCGCCGCCTCTATCCGGAAGCGCAGCCGCGTCAGGGGCGTCCGCAGATCATGGGCGATGGCGCCGACCATGGCGGTGCGGTCCTCGACATAGCGTCGCAGCCGCTCCTGCATACGGTTGAACGCTTCGG
>JBEIDC010000089.1:0-12574 GCA_040383665.1 Caulobacter sp. | reverse complement strand
GCAGGACACAGAAGTTATCGAACCAGCTCACCACGCCCTGCAGCTTCACACCGTTCACCAGGAAGATGGTCAGGGGGGTCTTGGACTTCCGCACGCTGTTGAGGAACGTGTCCTGCAGGTTCTGTTTTTTGTCGGTCATGGGGATTCCCCTTCTTGTTCTTGGCCGGAGGGCAGAAGGCCCTCCACACACGCAAGCCAGCAATGCTTGGCGCTAATCAGCGCCGTCCGCAACCGCGAACGGCTCGCCGACCGTCAGATGACCGAAGCTTGGGCGGCCTCGATATAGAGCGCCCGAAGCCGCGTCGCCACCGGACCCGGCACGCCCTCCCCGATCGCCTGGCCGTCCAGCGCCACGACCGGCAGCAGCAGGGCGCCGGCTCCGGTGATGAACGCCTCACGGGCGTCTTTGGCTTCCTGCGGCGTGAAGGCCCGTTCCTCGAAGCCGATGTTCTGCTCGGCGAGCAGCGCGATGACGCTCTTTCGGGTCACGCCGCGCAGGATGTTGGCGGTGGTGTCGCGGGTGCGCAGCACGCCTTCAGCGTCGACGATCCAGGCATTGGACGAGGCGCCTTCCGTGACCAGGCCGTCGCGGTCGACGAACCATGCCTCGGCGCAGCCCTGCTCCCTGGCCGCCTGCTTGGCGAGCGCGTTGGGCAGCAATCCCACCGTCTTGATATCGCAGCGGCCCCAGCGGTTCTCGGGCAGGGTGATGACCCCCACCCCTTTAGCCGCCCGCGCCTCGGCAGCCTTGCGGTCCAGGGATTTGGCGGTGACCACCATGGCCGGCAGCGGCTGCGGATCGGGGAAGGCATGGTCACGACGGGCGACGCCGCGGGTGACCTGCAGGTAGACCAGGCCGTAGCGGACCCGGTTGCGGCGGACCGCCTCGCGCAGCACCAGTTCCAGCGCCTTGCGGCCCATCGGACGGGCGATGCGCAGTTCGTCCAGGCTTCGCTCAAGCCGCTCGAAATGGCCCAGGCTGTCGACGAGCTTGCCGCCGAACACGGCCCAGACCTCATAGACGCCGTCCGCAAGCTGGTAGCCGCGATCCTCGATGTGAACCGCCGCGTCGCGGTGCCGGACGAAGCGGCCGTTTACGTATGCCCAGCGCGACATCAGTCCTCCCCGTCATCGGCGATGCGCGCACCCGTAAGGCCGAGGGACTTCAGCTTCCGGTGCAGCGCCGACCGCTCCATACCGATGAAGGCCGCGGTGCGGGAGATGTTTCCACCGAAGCGCAGGATCTGGGCGTTGAGATACTCGCGCTCGAACAGCTCGCGCGCCTCGCGGAGCGGCAGCGCGATGATCTTCTCGGTGCCGATGGCGCTGCCCTGCGAGTCCGGCGGCGCCTCCGACGGCAGCATGGCCGCCGTAATCGGCTCGTTGGGATCGCCGGAGGCGAGGATCATCATCCGCTCGACGTTGTTGCGCAGCTGGCGGACATTGCCTGGCCACTCATGGACCTGCAGCGTCGCCAGGGCGTCTTCCGCCAGGCGCCGGCGCGGCAGGCCGGTGGCCTCGGCGATGCGATCAATGAAGTAGCTGATCAGCTCGGGCAGGTCGTCGCGGCGCTCTGCCAGGCCCGGCACCCGGATCGGCACGACATTGAGGCGGTGGAACAGGTCCTCGCGGAACCGGCCGGCCGCGATCTCCTCGCGAAGGTCGCGGCTGCTCGAGGAAATGACCCGCACGTCGACCTGGACGTCGTTGTCGCCGTCGACCCGTCGGAAGCGCTGCTCGACCAGGACACGCAGAATGCGGCTCTGGGTCTCGCGCGGCATGTCCGCCACCTCGTCGAGGTAGAGGGTGCCGCCGTGGGCCCGTTCGAACACGCCGATACGGCTGGGCCGGCCGCCCTCGCCCTCGGCGCCGAACAGCTCCAGGTCCATCCGCTCGGGCGCCATGCCGGCAGCGCTGATGGCCACGAACTCCCCCTTGGCCCGCGGGCTGGAACCGTGGATCAGGCGGGCGACCAGTTCCTTGCCCGATCCGGCGGGGCCGGCGATCAGGACTCGGCTGTTGGCGGGCGCGACCTTGGCGACAAGCTGGCGAAGTTGCTGGGCCGCCGCCGACCGTCCGATCAGCCCATCGGGCGTCAGGGTCTGGGTCCGAAGGCGACGGTTCTCCCGCTTGAGGCTGGCCTGCTCGATCGCCCGCTCGACGACCATGAGCAGACGGTCGGATTTGAAGGGCTTTTCGAGGAACTCGTAGGCCCCGCGCTTGATGGCGTTGACCGCCGTCTCGATGTTGCCGTGGCCGCTGATCATGATGATCGGCAGGTCCGCGTCGAGCGTCTTCACCAGATCCAGCAGTTCGAGGCCGTCCATGCCCCCGCCGTGCATCCAGATGTCGAGCACGATGAGCGTCGGCTTTCGCGCGCGGATCGCCGCCAGGGCCTGCTCGGAGTCGGCCGCGGTTCGCACGGCGTAACCCTCGTCAGAGAGGATGCCGGAAACCAGCTCGCGGATGTCCGCTTCATCATCGACGACCAGAACGTCAGCCGCCATGCGCAGCCTCCTTCAGCTCAGGCGCGGCCGTCCCTCGCGCGGTTGGAAAATGGAGTGTGACGCGGGCCCCGGACAGGGACTGGGCGTCCCCCAACGCCAGTTCGCCGCCGTGGTCCTCGCAGATACGCTTGACGATCGCGAGGCCCAGGCCGGTGCCCTTCTCGCGCGTCGTCACATAGGGTTCGGTGAGTCGGTCGCGATCACGCGACGGAAGACCCACACCGTTGTCCTCGACGACGAAGGACAGGGTCTCCGCCTCGAGCCGCAGGGCCGCGCGGATACGGCCCTCGCCAGGGGCCAGGTTGCGGCCGGAAACCGCCTCGGCGGCATTCTTCAGGATATTGGCAAGCGCCTGGCCCACCATGCGCTCATCGCAGGTCAGCACCTGGTCCCGCGGCGGCTCGTCCATCTCGACGACGATCTCCGGGCTCGCCACGCGTTGGGCGAACACCGCCTGGCGCAGCATCTCGGCCGGGTCGGTCTCGGCGAAGCGCGGCGTCGGCATACGAGCGAAAGCCGAGAACTCGTCGACCATGCGGCCGATGTCCCCGACCTGGCGAATGATGGTGTCGGTACAGCGGTCGAAGGTCTCCAGGTCACTGGTGATCTCCTTGCGGTACTTGCGCCGGATGCGCTCGGCCGACAGCTGGATCGGGGTCAGCGGGTTCTTGATCTCGTGGGCGATGCGCCGGGCGACGTCCTTCCAGGCGGCGTTGCGCTGGGCCGTGATGAGCCGGGTGATGTCGTCGAAGGTCAGCACCACGCCGTCTGCGGCCGCGCCGCTGGCCCGGACGCGAAGCCGTCGCGTCTCGGCGGCCCGCACGATGTCGACTTCCTCCTCGACCTCGGCGCTGATCTCGACGGCGCGCCCGGCGACCGCGACGAGCTCAGGGGCCAGATCTTCGAGCGGCCGCCCGGTCATGGCGTCGGGATCGATGCCGAGCAGCACCGCCGCCTGCCGGTTGCTCGCCGAAACGGCGCCGGCGTCGTCCAGGCCAATGACGCCGGCGCTGACGCCCGACAGGACGGTCTCGATGAAGGTGCGGCGCGTCTCGGCGTCGAGACTGGCGGTCTTGAGGGCGACCTGCTGGACCTGAAGATCATTGGTCATGTTATTGAATGCACGTGACAACATCGCCATTTCTTCAGGTTGACGGGATGTGTCGACGCGGGCGTCGAGATCGCCCAGCGAGATCCGGCCGGCGGCCTGGATCAGGCGGGCGACCGGCGCGGCGATCGAGTTGCCGACCGGGATGGCCAGCCAGGCGGCGCCCACGAGCAGCAGCAGGACGGTCTCGACGTAGGTGAAGGCGAAGGCGGCCTGCAGCAACCGCTTGTTGTCGTCAGCCTCGCGGTAGGTGACCAGCTGGGCCTCGGCGTCTCGCAGCTGGCCCAGGATGCCGGGGCTGGCCTGGGTGACGACGTACAGATAGGCGTCCTCATAGGCGCTGAGCCGGTGGAGACCGCGCAACAGGTCGGTCGAGGGAAAGGTCTCGGCCGAGGTGACACCCTCGTCGGCGGAATCGAAACTGGTGGCCGGCGGAGCCAGAAATGTGGGCGCGCCGCGACCCTCGCTCCGGGCCATGATCCGGCCCTCGCGATCGATGACATAGGCGGCCGTGAAGGCGCCCGTCGAAAGCTGACCCAGATACTGGCTGTAGGCGACAGGAGAGGAGTCCAGGGCGTCACGCGCCTGGTTGAGCTCCTGGCCGACCGTCGTGACGTTCTGACCCAGGTCGTTGGTCCGTTCCTTGACATAGGTCCGGGCCACGCCGGCGGAGTTCTCGACAATGGTGCGGACCTTCTGGCTGAACCAGTAGTCGACGCCGGAGATCACCACGCCGCCGAAGAACAGGGCCACCACGATGGCCGGTGCGACCGTGGCCAGACCGAAGATGGCCATGAAGCGCAGCTGGAGCCGCGCACCGGCATCGGCGTGGCGGCTGCGCAGAAGCCGAAGCACCCGCATCGCCACGAGGCTGGCCAGAACAAGGATCAGGAGCAGGTTGAGGCCGAGCAGGGCCAGCATCACCTGCACATCGGCGCTGATCGGCCCGACTTCCGGCGGGCGCGAGGCGAGCAGCGCCCCGGTGATCGTCAGGAGCACCGCGACGACATAACCGCCGCCGAGCAGGTAGCGCGACTCCACCACCCGCCGCCAGGTGGGCAGCGGCGCGTCGACAATACTGTCGTCCTGTGACGCGGGTGAAAGCATTGAGTCAGCCTAGGTCGAACTGCGGCCTGACTGCAACAGAGATGTGGCTGAACAGTGTCAGCGCTTGCCGCGCACCATCTCCACGCCGAGGTCCTGGATCTTCTTGCGCAGCGTGTTCCGGTTCAGGCCGAGAATTTCGGCCGCGCGCACCTGGTTGCCTCGGGTCGCCGACAGGGTCAGCTGGATGAGCGGCCGCTCGACCTCTTCCAGCACCCGGTCGTAGAGCCCGGCTGACGGCACACCGTCCGGCTGGTCGGCGAAGTGGGCGGCCAGGTGACGTTCGACCAGCTGCGACAGGGTCAGCGGGCCCGACTCGCCGACCGACGGCGCGTGGTCCTGAAGCTCACGCTCGACGATCCGGGCGGTGATCAGCTCCTCGCCATAGAGGGCGCAGACGCGGCGGACGAGATTTTCCAGTTCGCGCACATTGCCGGGCCAGTCGTGGGTCTTCATCCGGTCCAGGGCGGACTGGTCGATGGTCTTGGAGGGCAGCCCCTCGCGGGCGGCGCGCAACAGGAAGGAGCGGGCCAGGTCAGGGATATCCTCGACCCGGTCGCGAAGCGGCGGCAGCCGCACCGGCGCAACATTCAGCCGGAAGAACAGGTCCTCGCGGAACAGCCCCTGCTGGATCAGGCCGCGCAGGTCCCGGTTGGTGGCGGCGATGATCCGCACGTTGGGCGGACGGCTGGTCTTGGGATTGATCGCCGGCTCGGCGCCGTCGATGACCCGCAGCAGGCGGCTCTGGGCGTCCAGAGGCATGTCGCCGATCTCGTCCAGGAACAAAGTGCCCCCGTCGGCCTCCACCAGCTTGCCCAGATCGCCGTCTCCGCGGCCGAACAGCTCGGCCTCGACCCGCTCTCGCGGCACGGCGGCCGGGTTGATGACCACGAAGCGACCATCGCGGCGGCGTCCGAGGTCGTGTAGCGCCCGGGCGACCAGTTCCTTGCCCGTGCCGCTTTCGCCCAGGATCAGCACGGTCAGGTCGGCGCCGACCAGGCGAGCCACCGTGCGGTAGACTTCCTGCATGGCGGCCGAACGGCCGATCAGCGGCAGACGTTCGTCCTTCATGGCCCGGGCCTGGGCCTTGGCCGCCTCGCTGTCGGCGGGCCGCGACAGAGCGCGGCGCGCGGCGGCGGTGATGTCGTCCAGATCGAAGGGCTTGGAGATGTACTCGAAGGCGCCGGCGTCGGCGGCGTTGACCGCCGTCAGCAGGGTGTTCTGGGCGCTCATCACGATGATCGGCAGTTTGGGCCGTTCCTTGCGGATGCGCGGCAGGACGTTGAACACGTTCTCGTCCGGCATCATCACGTCGGTCAGGATGAGGTCGCCCTCCCCGTCCTCGGCCCATTTCAGCAGCGTCGAGGCGTTGCCCGTGGCCCGGACCTGATAACCCAGCCGGGTGAACGCCTGGCTGAGGACCAGGCGGATCGAGCTGTCGTCGTCGGCGATCAGGATCTTCTTGGACGCATTGGCGGCGGCGTTCATTCGGCGCTCTCGATTGTGGCGACGGGCAGGAGGACGCGAAATACGGTCCGGCCCGGCTCGGATTCGAAGTCGATCAGTCCGCCATGCCCGGACACGAGCTTGGCGCAGAGGGCCAGGCCCAGGCCGGCGCCCGAGGCCTTGGAGGTCACGAAGGGCTGGAACAGATGGTCGCGCATGTGGACCGGCACGCCCGGGCCGTTGTCCTGGATCCTGACCTCCAGCGGCGCGCCCTTGAGCACGCGGCCGTCTCCGCCGCGGACGCGAACGCCAGGGCGCCAGGCGGTCGAGACGGTGATGGCTCCGCGACCGTCGCCGCGGCCGTGGGCGGCCTCGGCGGCGTTCTTGACCAGGTTCAGGAAGATCTGGATCAGCTGGTCCTCGTTGCCCCAGGTCGGCGGCAGCGACGGGTCGTAGCGTTCCTTCAGCTGCAGCCCGTCCGCGACACCGTTGGCGACCAGCGCACGGACCCGGTCCAGGATCTTGTGGATGTTGACCGCCTCGCGCTCGGGCGGGGCGTCGTCGCTGAAGGCCTCCATGCGATCGACGAGCCGGCGGATACGCTCGGTCTCGTCGACGATCAGCTGGGCCAGGGGTTGATCCTCGGCCGCCGCACCGGTCTTCAGCAGCTGGGCGGCGCCGCGGATCCCGGCCAGCGGGTTCTTGATCTCATGGGCCAGCATACGGCCCAGGCCGACGACCGAGCGCAGCCCGGCCGGATCGCCCCCCCGCTCTGCGCCAAGGCCCCCGCCTCGCACATGCAGGGTCATCAGAACGGCGTCGTCGCCCAGCGGCGTCGCGGCGCAGTCAGCCTCGAAGGCCGGATGTCCGAACAAGGCGATCTCGACCGCGTGTTCTCGAACCCGGACACCCTCGTCGAGCGCGCGGGCGATCAGGGCGACCAGCGGCGAGCCCGGTGGCAACGCCCCGGTCACCCGTCCACGCGACAGCAGCCCCAGTCCCTGGCCGAACAGCGCCTCGGCGGCCTCGTTGGCCGCGGAGAGCGCGCCGTCGCCATCGATCAGCAGCGCCGGCTCCGGACTGTGGTCGAAGGCTGCGGCCTTCAGGTCAGCGGCCCTCGCGCCACCCTGTGGATTGGGACGACCGTTCATGCGGCGATCCTTTCAGCCGGACACGACCACAGGGCCGTCAGGCCGGACTCCACCTCAGCCGGCCGGTCGAGGCTGCAGAGCCTGGCCCGCGCCTCGCGTCGGACAAGGGCGTCAGCCGGCCAGGGCGCGGCCTCGACATAGGCGGCCAGATGTTTTCGGAACATGCGAAGACCGAGGCGCTCGCCATAGAAGGCCAGGCTGTCGCGGAAGTGGTCGATGGCGATCGCCAGGCGCTCCGCGAGGTCGGGCTCGGCTTCTTGCGGTCGTCCGTCGAGTTCCGCCTCGATCGCCCGGGCGATCCACGGACGTCCGACAATGCCGCGGCCGACCATGACGCCGTCCGCGCCGGACTGCTCCAGCGCGACGGCGGCTGTGGCGCCGTCGACGATGTCGCCATTGACGATGACCGGCACGGAGACGGCCTCCTTGACCGCGCGCACGGCGGCCCAGTCGGCGGCGCCCTTGTAGAACTGGCAGCGGGTGCGGCCATGGACCGTCACGGCCCTGGCGCCCACGGCCTCGGCGCGGCGGGCGAACTCGGGCGCGTTGCGACTGGCGTCGTCCCATCCGAGGCGCATCTTCACCGTCACCGGCACATCGACGGCCGCAACCGCGGCGGCGACAAGGCTTTCGGCCAGATCGAGGTCGCGCATGAGGGCCGAACCGGACTGCACGCCGGTCACCTCGCGGGCCGGGCAACCGAAGTTCAGGTCGACGATATCCGCGCCGGCCTCCGCGGCCAGCCGAGCGCCTTCGGCGATCCAGCGCGCCTCGCGACCGACCAGCTGGACGACCATAAGGCCGTCGCCATCGCCCATGGCCGCGCGGCGCAGGACGTCCGGCCGACCGCGCGCGAACTCGGCGCAGGCGACCATCTCGGTCGCCGCGTACGGCGCCCCCAGCCGGGCGGCGGCGTTGCGGAAAGGCAGGTCGGAAATGCCCGTCATCGGCGCGATCCACACGCGCCCCGGGATCTCGATATCCCCGACCGTGAGCATTTTGCTCATTCTGTAATCACCCCAATCGCTGTCTTTTTAGGCACATTGCGCGGTGCGGTAAAGGCCCGACAGCAATCCCCGCGCCACCGGCCCTCTTCCCCATCTCCGCGCGCGCCCCTAGACAGGCGCCATGAGCTTTTCGGTCGTCATCGTCACCGCGGGCGGCGGATCCCGCGCCGGGCCCGGTCTGGCTAAACAATGGCGGGCGCTGTCAGGCAAGCCCGTGCTGCGCTGGTCGGTCGAGGCGCTGCTGGCCGCCGGAGCCCGCGACATCGTCGTCGTCGTCTCCGAAGACGGAGAATTCCTGGCCTCCGAAACGCTGGCGGGGCTGACGGGCTGGCGCACGGCGCGCGGCGACGCGATGCGAGCCGGATCGGTCCGAAACGGCCTGGCCGCGCTGGACGGCCCGCCCGACGAGCCGGTGCTGGTGCATGACGCCGCCCGGCCCTTCGTGACGGCCGCCCATGTCACCGCCCTGGTCCAGGCGTTGGACAGCGCCGACGGGGCCATCCCCGCCCTGCCCGTCGCCGACACGCTGAAGCGCCAGGGCGAGGCCGGACTGACCACCACGTCCCGCGAAGGGCTCTGGCGGGCCCAGACACCGCAGGCATTCCGCCGCAATCGTCTGCTGGCCGCCTACGCCGCCTGGACCGGCGAAGAGCCCACCGACGACGCGCAGGTGGTCGAGGCCGACGGAGGCCGGGTGGCCATCGCGCCTGGCGACCCGCTGCTGATGAAGCTGACTTACCCCGAGGACTTCGAGATGGCGGAACGACTGGCGGGCGCGGCCCGGATAACGCGGACCGGCCAGGGCTTCGACGCGCACCGCTGGGGCCCGGGCGAGGCGGTCTGGCTGTGCGGTGTTCGCATCGACCACGACCAGACCCTGATCGGCCATTCCGACGCTGACGCCGGCCTGCACGCCCTGACCGACGCCATCCTGGGCGCCATCGGCGAGGGCGACATCGGCGACCATTTTCCGCCCACCGACGCGAAATGGAAGGGCGCGGCCAGCGACCTGTTTCTCAAGCACGCCGCCGACCTGGTCTCGGCGAAGGGCGGACGCCTGATCAACGTCGACGTGACGCTGATCTGCGAGCGGCCAAAGATCAAGCCGCACCGCCAGGCCATGCGCGAGCGGCTGGCGCAGATCCTCGACCTGCCGCTGGACCGCGTCTCGGTGAAGGCGACCACGACGGAGGGCATGGGCTTCACCGGCCGCGGCGAGGGCCTTGCGGCCCAGGCGCTGGCGACGGTCGAGACCCCGGCCTAGCCGGGCCTAACCTGCGTTCCAGCCGCTGGTCAGGTTGCGCCAAAGCGCCCCGACCAGATTGGTGTAGTCGTCGGTCCAGGGCTTGACCCCGTTGGTCGGCGCTTCGGTCCAGAAGCCTTCGGCCTCGTAGGGGGCCAGCGCCGCGCGGGTCTTGCCGACGATCATCACGTCCTCGCTGGATTCCCAGTAGCGCGGGAAGGCGTTGCCCTGGCGGTACTCCTGCAGCAGCGGATAGCCGCCGGCCGCCAGCACAACCGCCGCCGCCGGGGACTTGAGCTCCAGGTTGCGGTTGGACAGGTGGAGGATCAGCACCCCGTCCGGCTTGAGCTTGTCGAGATAGCCCTTCACCGCCTCGACGGTCATCAGGTGGGCCGGAATCGCATCGGAGGAGAAGGCGTCGATCAGCAGGATGTCGTAGGCCGCGTCAGGTTGCTTCTGCAGGGTCAGGCGGGCGTCGCCGACCACGAAGTCGACCTGCCCCTTCGCGCACTCTGTCGTGTAGGTGAAGTCGCCGCTGGTGTGCGCGATGTCGATCACCAGCGGGTCGATCTCGAAGAAGGTCAGGTGGTCGCCGGGCCGGACATAGGCGGCCACAGAGCCGGTGCCCAGGCCCACGGCGCCGACCCGCATGGTCGGGCGGACCAGCTGGGTCATGGTGAAGACCTGCCCGATCGGCGTCTCCTGGGCGTAGTAGACCATCGGCTTGCAGCGCCAGCGGGCGTCCGGGACCTGCGCTCCGTGCAGGGTCGTGCCATGGGCCAGCAGCCGGATGGTTCCGCCCAGGCGAGGCTCCTGAACCGTGGTCTGACGCAGCACGCCGAAGAAGGACCGCTCGGTGCTGATCACCTGGGCCGGGTCGCTGACCACATGGGAGCCCACCGAGAGCAGAGCCAGCAAGGCGGTGAACACCAGCCCCCGCTCGCGCAGCAGGAAGGCCGAAACGATGCCCAACGCCAGCAAGGCCTTGAGCGTCAGCATGCGGTCGAAGGTGAGAATCTCGCGGATGTTGTCGGCGAACAGGGTGGCCGCAAGGGTGGCGAGCACGCCGACGACCAGCACGCCGGTCTCCCAGACGGTCAGCCGCCCCCACCGCCAGGGGCGCGCCAGGCCGGCGAGAACCAGAACCAGGGGATACTCCATCACCCAGTCGAAGGCCTGCGGGGCGACAAAGGCATTGAACGCCCCGCCGACCACGCCGCCGATCGACAGGCAGAGGTAGAAGATCGTCAGATGGGCCGGGTCCGGTCGCCGGGCGACCAGCGCCTGGTGACAGACCAGCGCCGACAGGAAGAAGCAGCCCAGGTGCAGGACCAGCTGCAGCGCCAGGGCGTTGCCCTGCTGCGGCAGCAGGAACACCGTCGCCGGCAGCGCCGCCGCCTGCAGCAGCAGCGCCCAGTAAGGCGGGATCATCGGTTTTGTCTGGAAGGCGATGATGAAGGTGACGAGGTATAGCGCCAGCGGCGCGACCCACATGAAGGGCGCGGACGCCACGTCGGTGGCGAGGTGAGTGGTCACGCCCAGCATCAGGCTCGACGGGATCGCCGCCAGGGCGATCCAGATCAGCCGCTCGCGCAGGCTGGGCGGCGCGACGGCGGCCGGCGGCGGCGCCTCGACCGCGCCGGCGACCGGCTGTGTCGAGCGCCAGACCAGCAGGGCCAGGGCGCCGAGGATCAGGACGAAACCGACATAGCCCGCGCTCCAGGTGAAGCGCTGGGCCTGCAGGGTCAGCAGCGGCTCCATGAGGATCGGATAGGCCAGCAGCGCCAGCAGGCTGCCCAGGTTGCTCGCCGCGTACAGGGCGTAGGGCTCGCCGCTCCCCTCCCCCCATGTGCGTGCGGGCGTACCAGGCCTGCACCAGCGGGGCGGTGGCCGACAGGATGGCGAAGGGCAGGCCGATCGACAGGGTCAGCACCCCGATCAGCCACAGGGCCGGCGCGGTCGAGGACGGCTCGCCCAACAGCCCGCTGATGCGCAGCGGCAGCACGAAGGCGGCGATCACCAGGGCGGCGATATGGACGATGATCTGCCGCCGCACGGTGGGCAGCTTCTGCAGGACGTGGGCGTAGCCGTAGCCGACCAGCAGCGCGAACTGGAAGAAGGCCATACTGGTGTTCCACACCGCCGGCGAACCGCCGAGCAGCGGCAACACCAGCTTGGCGACCATCGGCTGGACCATGAACACCAGCGCCGCGCTGGTGAAGACGGCGATCACGAACAGGGGCGGTGTCTTGACGGTCGCGGCGCGGTCGCCGGCGGGGATGTCGGTCATGGCGCTCGAATCGGGCTTGAAAGTCGGAGACGGAGGGCGATGTTGGGGCCAATCCACACGTCGTGGCCAGTCCGGGAGATGACCTTCAATGTTTCCGCTCGAAGTCGAGACCCTCGCCCGGCTGTTGATCGACGAGGTTCGCGAGCGGCATCTGCGGGTGGTGACGGCCGAAAGCTGCACCGGCGGGCTGGTCGCGGCGGCCATCTGCTCGATCCCGGGCGCGTCGGACGTCTTCGAGCGCGGCTTCGTGACCTACACCAACCGCGCCAAGGAGGAGATGCTGGGCATCCCCGGCGACCTGATCGCCGACTTCGGCGCGGTGTCCGAGCCCGTGGCCCGGATGATGGCCGAGGGGGCGTTGAACAACAGCCGCGCCCACATCGCCGTGGCCATCACGGGCGTGGCGGGACCGGGCGGCGGCTCGCCGATGAAGCCGGTCGGCACGGTGCACATCGCCACGGCCCGCAGCACCGCCGGCATCCGCCACAGGCACGAGACCTTCGACGGCGAGACCCGGCTGGACGTGCAGATGGCGGCCGTGGCAGTGGCGCTGCAGATGATGCGGGACGCGATCTAGCTGTCGTTTCCAAGAAGGTTGTTCACACGCTGCCATGGTGTGAGGCCGTTGATGCCGGAGTGAGGTCGGGCGGTGTTGTAGCGGTGGGTCCATGGGCGGATGGCGGCGGTTCGCTGGTCCGATGAGGCATAGGGCCTGGCG
>JBEIDC010000088.1:0-12933 GCA_040383665.1 Caulobacter sp. | reverse complement strand
GGCCCGACTTGTTCGGGCCATCTATGAACACGATCCTGCGGACAGGAAGCCCCGACAGCGCGCCGGACAATCCCGTGGCGCACCACGCATGGGTGGCCCGAACAAGTCGGGCCATGACGGAGGGGGTTGAAGGGTTCGGTGCAGCGATGCCTGCTGACGGTTGAGGCAGCCCCAACCACACCTGCCCCTCGGCCTTGATGGAATGGGAGCGCGAGCGGGCGACCTGGTCAAGGACGGCCCTGCGGGCCGCCGCGGAGCGGCCGGCTTCGCCGGTCCTTGAGCAGGACGCCCGCCCGCGCCCCTACAAGCTCGTTGTCCCACAAGATATCGGCGAGTTGCTCGATAGGCTTGAATGGATGAGCTACACCGCCCCCACCTTCAAGGATCCCTCTTTCGACGAAATGTTCCCTGGCCGCGACCTTGGGGTCGTCTTCTTCGAACTGAAAGAAGGTTTGGGAACGGCAAGGAGGGAGCTGGGCGAAGAGCGTCACCAAGCGCTGATCGCCATGGCGGATCGCATGCGGGCGCATTTCGAGGCGGATGCCGACAAGCCCGAGGAAAGCCAAGCCGGGCAGGTGCTCATCAGGGAGATGAAAG
Organism: Caulobacter sp.; assembly: GCA_040383665.1. GTDB lineage: Bacteria > Pseudomonadota > Alphaproteobacteria > Caulobacterales > Caulobacteraceae > Caulobacter. The sequence goes on along the minus strand of JBEIDC010000088.1, from coordinate 12,336 downwards.
AGCTGCTGAGGAAAAGAAGCAAAGACTAGGTAGCTCATTACTAGAGCGCGTTAGGCGGAAGTGTACGCGGTTCCGCCGCCCGAACGCGCTCTAAGTGTTTGAATCTAGAGCATGCTGATCCGGGTCAGATGATTCCATCTGACCCGGGCATGCTCTAGACACTTCTTCTCCGTCAAGACCATCGCCGGGAAGCGGCGGGCGCACACCCATTTCGCGAAAGGGGTGCGCGTCCCGGCTTCAGCCAAGGCAGCGTTGCAACGGTCAGCGAATAACCCGCGCGCCCTTGCCCTTCATGACCGCCTCGACCTCTGCGGCGCGGACCGTGGAGGTGTCGCCGGGGGTGGTCATGGCCAGGGCGCCGTGGGCGGCGCCGTACTCGACGGCGGCCTGGGGGCCCTTGCCTTCCATGAAGCCGTAGGCGAGGCCCGAGGCGAAGCCGTCGCCGCCGCCGACCCGGTCGTAGATCTCCAGATCGTTGCGCTCCATCGACTGATAGAACTGCCCGCCGGCGTAGAGGATCGCCGACCAGTCGTTGATGCTGGCGGTCTTCGCATTGCGCAGGGTGGTGGCCGCGACCTTGAAGTTCGGGAACTGGCTGACCGCCGTCTCGATCATCTTCTTGAAGTTGGTCGGGTCGATCTCGCTGATGTGCTCGTCCAGGCCCTCGACCTCAAAGCCGAGGCAGGCGGTGAAGTCCTCCTCGTTGCCGATCATCACATCGACGTATTTCGCGATCTCGCGGTTGATCTTCTGGGCGCCGGGCTTGCCGCCCTGGCTCTTCCACAGCGAGGCGCGGTAGTTGAGGTCGTAGCTGACGATCGTGCCGTACTTGCGGGCCACCTCGACGGCCTCGATGACGGCCTCGGCGGTGTTGCTGGCCAGGGCCGCGAAGATGCCGCCGGTGTGGAACCAGCGCACGCCCTCCTCGCCGAACAGCTTCTCCCAGTTCACCTCGCCGGGGCGGATCTGCGAGGCGGCGCTGTGGCCGCGGTCGCTACAGCCCAGGGCCGGGCGGACGCCGAAGCCCTTCTCGGTGAAGTTCAGGCCCACGCGGGTGTTGCGGCCGAGGCCATCGAAATCGCGCCAGACGACGTGGCTCATGTCCACCCCGCCCTGCATGATCAGGTCCTCGACGAGCCAGCCCAGGTCGTTGACCGGCAGGGCCGTGACCACCGTCGAACGCTTGCCCCAGCATTTGCGCATGGCGCGGGCGACATTGTACTCGCCGCCGCCCTCCCAGACGTTGAACTGGCGGGCATTGCGCACCCGGCCGAAGCCCGGGTCGAAGCGCAGCATCACCTCGCCGAACGAGGCGCAGTCCCAGCGGGTTTCGCTGGCGGGGCGGATGGTCAGGACATTGTCGGTGGTCACGTCAGCTCTCTTCGGATGCTCGCGATGAGGTCCACGGTCTTGCGCACCCGGTCCTCGATCCCTTTCCAGTCGCCCGCCTTGAGCAGGTCGTTCGTGATCAGCTTGCTGCCCATGCCGGCCGCGACGATGCCGGCGCCGAACCATTCGCGCAGGCTCTTCTCGTCCGGGTCGACGCCGCCGGTGGGCATGATGCGGGTCCAGGGCATCGGGCCCAGGACGTTCTTGACGAAGGTCGGGCCGCCGACGCTCTCGCCGGGGAAGACCTTGACGATCTCGCAGCCCAGCTCCTGGGCCCACGAAATCTCCGACGCCGAGCCGCAGCCCGGGCTGTAGGGGATCATGCGGCGGTTGCAGACCTTCGCCACATCGGCGTTGAGGATCGGGCCGACGACGAACTTCGCGCCGTTGGCGATGTAGATGCCGGCGGTCGGGGCGTCGACAACGCTGCCCACCCCCATGATGACGCTGGGGTCAGCCTTGGCGAAATGACGGGCGACGTCGAGGAAGACGTGGGCCGCGAAGTCGCCGCGGTTGGTGAATTCGATGCATCGGGCCCCGCCGTTGGCGCAGGCCTGGATGACGTTGACGCAGGTCTCGGCGTCCGGGTGATAGAAGACGGGGATGACCCCCTGCCCCATCATCGCGGTCAGGACGGTCATGCGGTCGTGGGCCATGTCGGCGTCTCCTGGAGCGGTCCGGTTCGAAGGATCGGCCTCGACCGGGGCTCCCCAAGCTTAAGCGAGTTCGGGATGCGGGCCACGGCGCGCCGGCCGCCCCGCCATCACACTGTGGTCAGCCGGGGTCCTGTCCGTCGTGACGAAAAAACGGGGGCCGGGCAAGCCCGGCCCCCAGTCCGCGCAAGGAGGTTGACCTAGAAGGTGTACTTGAGACCGAAGTAGTAGGACGTTCCGGTGTGGTGGTAGACCGAGGTCGACTGACGGCTGTCGTCGCCCACCCATTGCTGGTTGAACTCGTCGGTCAGGTTCAGGGCCTCGAAGGTCATCGAGATCTGGTCGTTGACCTTGTAGGAGCTGGCGAAGTCGAGGTTGAAGGTGTCCTTCTTGCCCTCGAGCGAGTTGCCGTTCCGACCGGGGACGTTCTGCAAGTAGCCCTCGCGGTAGGACGCCGAGATACGGGCGCTCAGGCGATCATCCTCGTAGTAGAGGGTGGCGTTGTAGGCCGTCGGCGACAGGTTCACGAGGTCGTCGGAGACGACCAGGGTGCACAGCGCGTTGTTGCAGTAGTCGATCTCGGACTTGACCTGGGTGTAGTTGGCCTGGATGCCGAACCGGTCGAACGGCGCCGGCAGGAACGAGAACGGCTGCTGGTAGCTGATCTCGAAGCCTTCCAGCGGGCCGCCTTCGGTGTTCACGGCGCTGGTCAGCTGGAACACCTGGGTCGGGGTGCAGGCCCCGATGCAGAGGGCCGGCGCGAAGGCGCTGGGGTTCAGCAGGGTCAGCTGCTGATACTGCAGGTCCTGGCGGATGATCTGGATGTAGGTGTCGATGTCCTTCTTGAAGAAGGCGACCGACAGCAGCGATTCCGGCGCGAAGTACCATTCGAAGCTGAGGTCGTAGGTCTTGGCCTGGAAGGGCTCCAGCTTCACGTTGCCGATGGTGGCGGTGAAGTTGGGGCCGCTGGCCGCCAGCGAGGTGGTCGGGACCAGGTAGTTGGTGCCGGCCAGGCCGTTGCCGATCTGCGGCCGCGCCATCACTTCCGCCGCGCCGAAGCGGACGATGAAGTTGTCGGTCGCGTTCACCGAGAGGTTAAACGACGGCAGGAAGTTGTCGTAGTCGTTGTAGCCGTCGACCTTGGTGCCGCCGCCCGTCGAGCTGTAGCCCTCGGCGTAGAGCTTGGTGTTCACCTGGCGGAAGCCGAGGTTGCCGCGGTAGTCCAGGCCGAACAGCGTGGAGTCGAAGTCCAGCTGCAGGTAGTAGCCGCGATCTTCTTCACGGATGAAGCGGTTGGAGCCGCGGGCGTTGCCGTTGGTGATGCTGGTCAGGCGGAAGTCGCCGCCCGGCACGCCAGTGTCGCAGTTGCAGTAGATGTTGAACAGGCCGGCGATGGCGTTGAGGTTCGGGATCAGCCACGAGGTGTCGTTGCCGGCGGGCTGGCCCAGGTTCTTGCCGAAGCCGGTGAGCAGGGTCGAGATGTTGGCCACGGTGACGCCGACCGGCAGGGCCGGAACGACGGTTTCGTCGGCGCGACGGGACTCGAACGAGTCGGACTCGTAGGTCTTGTAGTTGTAGCCGAACTTCAGATTGAAGGTGTCGTTCAGGCGCCAGTCGAAGTCGAACTGCAGGGCCTCGAAGACGTTCTCCACGCCGCCCGGGCGAATGCGGATTTCCGAACGCGGCACGGTGGTGCCGGTCTGGCGCCACTGCCAGTTGGCCGGGTTGTTGACGTCGAAGCCGTAGTTGATCCGCGGCGTGTCACGGTTGCCGCTGAAGTCGTACGAGAAGCCATCGGTGTCCTGGCGGTCGAGCGTAACCGTGGTCTGGACCGGGTTGACGAAGTCCGACACCGCACGGCCGACGAAGGCCTTCATGCTGAAGTCGTCGCTGAAATCGTGCTCGATCGTGAAGGTGTGCTGGGTGAAGGTGGTTTCCAGCTCGTCGTAGCGCTGCTCGCTGCGGATATCGACGTCGTCGAATGTGCCGGAGATCAGCATGCCGTCCGCGGCCGCCGCCGAGACGATGTCGATCTGCGGCTTGCCGCCGTTTGACGCCGTGCGGCTGAACGACAGCGACTCGAGGAAGTTCTCCGTCCGGGTCGCGTCCAGGTTCGAGTAGAGGAAGTCGTAGCTGATCGTGGTCGAGTCCCACGGCCGGTACTGGATCGCGCCGGTGAAGCCGGTGCGCTTCTGGTCATGGATCAGCTGGCCGTAGCGCGGCAGGCGCGGGTGGAACAGGTTGGCCGCGTTCGCCGCGCCGCCCGGCAGGGCCGCCGGGTTCTGGAAACCGCCGTTGTCGCTGGCCCGCTCCCAGCGCACAGAGCTGAAGCCCTCTTCCAGCAGGTTGCGCTCGCTATAGGCCAGCGAGCCCAGGATGCCGACCTTACCGTCGAAGAAGGTGTTGCTGTAGAGCAGGGCGACCCGCGGATCCCACTCTTCGGACAGGTCGTTGTAGCCGTACTGGACCGAGCCGCCGAGCTTCATGCCCTTGAAGTCGAAGGGGCGCGTGGTGCGCAGATCGACCGTGGCGCCGAGCGAGCCTTCCTCGACCTCGGCCGACTGGGTCTTGCGGACCGTCACGCTGTTGAACAGCTCGGAGGCGAAGACGTTGAAGTCGAAGCCCCGGCCGCGGTTGGCGCCGCCCGAGCTGTCGGTGCCGCCGGCGGTCGCCTGGGCTTCCATGCCGTTGATGCGGGTGCGGGTGAAGTCCGGGCCGAGGCCGCGCACCGTCATGGTGCGGCCTTCGCCGGCGTCACGGTCGATCGAGACGCCGGGGATGCGCTGGATGGCTTCCACCAGGTTGGCGTCCGGGAAGTCGGCGATGTCCTCGGCCTTGATCGAGTCGACGATCGCCGTCTCCTCGCGCTTGGCCGCCAGGGCGCTGGCCAGGCTTCCCCGGAAGCCGGTCACGACGATCTCCTCGACCTCGGTGGCGGCCGTGTCCTGGGCCTGGGCGGCGCCCGCCGCGAACAGGCTGGCGGCGATGACCGCCATCGACGCGCCGAAGCGCAGACGGTTACGACGCGAAAGATGGACCTTCGTCACGACTATAGCCTCCCCTTTTCGGCGCGCCCGGCGATCTGGATCGCCGCCGGATTGATTGTCGCCAGTCAGGCCTTGCCGCGCACCTTGGTCAAGGCCCTATGACACCGGTGTCATTGACGAGTGAATCGCGTTTGACACCGGTATCATCAATAGAGATACCGTAACTCCACCGTGGCTGACAAGACATGTTCTGCCACGGCGCGGTCACTTTCCCGCCTCAGGCGAACAGGACAGCCCGCATCTGGCGCGTTCGGGAGGATTCCTTGCTCTACACGACGTTGCTGATCACCGCTGCGGTGGTGTCCGCCGGCGCCCCGTCCGACCCGGCGGATCGCCCCACGGCCTTTCCTGGCGCGGAAGGGTTCGGGCGCTACGCGACCGGCGGTCGCGGGGGCGCTGTCCTGCGGGTCACGACCCTTGCCGATTCGGGCCCGGGCAGCCTGCGGGCGGCGGTCGAGGCCAGGGGCGCCCGAACCGTCGTCTTCGATGTCGGCGGAACCATCACCCTCGCCTCGCCGCTGAAGATCAGCCGGGCCAACATCACCCTCGCCGGCCAGACGGCGCCCGGCGACGGGATCACCCTGCGCGGCCAGCCGCTGATCATCGCCGCCGACGACGTCATCGTCCGCTACATCCGCGTGCGCCCGGGCGACGAGACCGGCGTGCAGGACGATGCGGTCAGCATCACGCGCGGCCGTCGCATCATCCTGGACCATGTCTCGGCCAGCTGGTCGGTGGACGAGACCCTGTCGGCCGGCAGCCGCTACAGCCCGCTGGAAAGCGGCGTCTATGACCTGACCGTCCAGTGGTCTCTGATCGCCCAGTCGCTGTCGGACTCGATCCACGGCAAGGGTCGACACGGCTACGGCAGCCTGATCCGCGGCGGCCATGGCGCACGGTTCAGCTGGCTCAACAACCTCTGGGCCGACCACCAGGCCCGGATGCCGCGACCGGGCAACTACAACGGGCCTGACGTCGATCCGCTGGGCGGGTTCTTCGAGTTCCGGGGCAACGTCTTTTCAAACTGGGGCGGCTCGCGGGCCGGCTACAACGCCGACACCGGCGCCCTCGCCGCCTACGACTTCGTCGGCAACTGGTACCAGGCCGGGCCCGACAGTACAGCCGCCCTCGCCTTCTGCGAGGGGAATCCCGGCGCCCGCGCCTTCTTCGCGGACAACGCCATGAACGGCGGGGTTCCGGCCGATCCCTGGAGCCTGGTCGGCTGCACCCCGCCCGCGGGCTACCGCGCCGCCGCGCCGCTGGCCGACTCCGGCGCCCGAACGCCATCCCCCGCCCTCGCCTACGAGCGCGTTCTCGCCGGGGCCGGCGCATCGAAAGTGCGGGACACTGTGGATGAGCGCATCCTGGCCGGTGTGCGGACCCGCGCGGGCCGCCTGATCAACAGCCAGCGCGACGTCGGCGGCTGGCCGGTGCTGAAGGGCGGGCCCGCCTGGGTGGACAGCGACGGCGACGGGATGCCGGATGACTGGGAACGGGGGCGTGGGTTCGATCCCGGCGATGCGTCGGACGGCGCGAAGGACCGAGACGGCGACGGCTTCACCAACCTCGAGGACTGGCTGAACGGTCTGGTGTCGGGGACAGGTTAAGGTGTCCCCTAGGGACACCTTAACCTGTCCCGGATCTTCACCGCGCCAGCCAGCCGCCATCCACCGGCAGGGTCACGCCGTGCACATAGTCGCTGGCGCCCGACGCCAGGAACACCGCCGCGCCGCCGATGTCGGACGGCTGACCCCAGCGGCCGGCGGGGATGCGCTCAAGGATCGAGCGGTTGCGCGCCTCGTCGGCCCGCAGCGCCTCGGTATTGTTGGTGTCGAAATAGCCGGGGGCGATGGCGTTGACGTTGATCCCCTTCGCCGCCCACTCGTTGGCCAGGATCTTCGTGAGGCCGGCGAGGCCGCTCTTGGACGCGGTATAGCTGGGCACCCGGATGCCGCCCTGGAAGCTGAGCAGGCTGGCGATGTTGATCACCTTGCCGCCCCCGCTCGCCAGCATGTGCCGGGCCGCCGCCTGGGTCAGGAAGAACACCGTCTTGAGGTTGGTGTTCATCACCGCGTCCCAGTCGTCCTCGGAGAAGGCGATGGAGTCCTGACGCCGGATGATGCCGGCGTTGTTGACCAGGATGTCGAGCCTGCCGAGACCGGCGAGGGTCTCGTCGACCACCCGCTGCACCGGCTCGGTCGAGCCGAAGTCGGCCGAGATCGACAGGAACTTCCGCCCCAGCGCCTCGACCGCAGCCTGGGTCTCCACCGGCGCCGAGCGGCCGGCGGCGGCGATGTCGGCGCCCGCGGCGGCCAGGGCCACGGCGATGCCCTGGCCGATGCCGGTGTTGGCCCCGGTGACGAGGGCGACCTTGCCGGTGAGGTCGAAGGGGTTGGTCATTTGAGCTGGCAGATGTCGAGGACGTTCATGTCGGTGTAGTCGAGGTTCTCGCCGCCCATGGCCCAGATGAAGGCGTAGTTGGCGGTGCCCGAGCCCATGTGTATCGACCAGGGCGGGCTGATCACCGCTTCCTCGTTGGCGACCACGATGTGGCGGGCCGCGTCGGGCTCGCCCATGAAGTGGAACACCCGCTCGTCGGGCTTGAGGCCGAAGTAGAAGTAGATCTCCGACCGGCGGTCATGCAGGTGCGGCGGCATGGTGTTCCAGACGCTGCCCGTCTTCAGGATGGTCAGGCCCAGCAGCAGCTGCGCCGAGGCGCAGACGCCCGGGATGACGTACTGGTAGATGGTCCGCTCGTTGGAGGTCTCCAGCGACCCGCGCTCCAGCGGCGTGGCGTCGGCGATCGAGATCTTCTGGACCTTGTGGGCGACGTGGGCCGGGGTCGAGGCCAGGTAGAAACGGGCCGGGTTGGCGGCGTCGACGCTCTCGAAGACCACGTCCTTGACGCCCATCGGCAAGTAGTGGCCGTCCTTCGGGCCGATGTCATGGGCGACGCCGTCGACGGTGACCTTGCCGGGGCCGTCGGCGACGTTGATCAGGCCCATCTCGCGCCGCTCCAGGAACGGATGGCCGGCGGCGGAGGCCGGCTCGGTCTGGTGCGGCAGCGTCACCGGCTGCGTCACCGGAGCCGCGCCGCCGATCACGAAGCGCTCGTTGTGGCTGTAGTTCAGGCTGATCCCGTCGGCCGGAAACATGTCGCTGACCAGGTAGCGGTCGCGCAGCTGGTCGTTGTCCACCAGCTCCATCATGTCCGGATGGGTGGCGTGATAGGTCTTGTCGAACATCGGTCGGCTCCGGTCGGTCAGAGTTTGTAGGCCCGTTTGGGCAGGTTGTAGGCCAGATCGACGGCGACCTCGCGGGCGTCGTCGATGGAAAGTCGATGCTCGGCCACGAGCCGGGCCAGGAAGGCGCAGTCGACCCGGCGGGCCACGTCATGGCGGGCCGGGATCGAGAGGAAGGCGCGGGTGTCGTCGTTGAAGCCGACGGTGTTGTAGAAGCCCGCCGTCTCGGTGGTCTGTTCGCGGAACCGGCGCATGCCCTCGGGGCTGTCGTGGAACCACCAGGCCGGACCCAGCTTCAGGCAGGGATAGTGGCCGGCCAGCGGAGCCAGCTCGCGGCTGTAGGCGGTCTCGTCCAGCGTGAAGACGATCACCGACAGCCGCGGATCGTTGCCGAACCTGCCCAGCAGCGGCTGGAGCGCCCGCACATATTCGGTCGGCGTCGGGATGTCGGCGCCCTTGTCGCGGCCAAAGCCCTCGAACAGCAGGCGGTTGTGGTTGCGGAAGCTGCCGGGGTGGATCTGCATCACCAGCCCGTCGTCCAGGCTCATGCGGGCCATCTCGGTCAGCATCTGGGCCCGGAACAGCTCGGCCTCCGCCGGCGTGGCGCCGCCGCTGATCACCCGCCGGAACAGGGCCTCGGCGTCAATGGGTGAGAGGTCAGCCGTCGCCGCCGTCGGGTGGCCGTGATCGGTCGAGGTCGCGCCCAGCACCATGAAGTCGGCTCGGCGCATCCGGTGGGCCTCCAGGTAGCCCTTCCAGTCATGGACGTCCTGCCCGGTCAGCCCGGCGAAGGCCTCCATCGCCGGGCCGAAGCGCTCGTCCTCGACGTCGATGACCGCGTCCGGCCGATAGGCGGTGACCACCCTGCCCTTCCAGCCGCTGGCGCGGATGGCGTTGTGGTGGTCGAGCGTCTCGTGCGGGCCCTCGGTGGTGGCGAGGAGCTCAATGTTGAACCGCTCGAACAGCGCCCGGGGCCGGAAGGCGTCGGTGGCCAGCGCCGCGCCGATGCGGTCGAAGTAATCGTCGGCGGTGTCGGGCGCGAGCCGTTGGGTGAAGCCGAACACCTCGGTGAAGACGTGATCCATCCACATCGCCGACGGCGTGCCGCGGAACAGGTGGGTGTTGGCCGCCAGCAGCCGCCATGCCTCGCGCGGATCGACGTCGGACGGCTCGCCATAGGCCGGCACGCCCAGCGCCTCCAGCGAGACGCCCTGGCTGTAGAGCATGCGGTAGAGGTAGTGGTCGGGCTGCAACAGCAGTTCGGCGGCGTTGGAGAACGGCGCGTTGGTCGCGAACCACGCCGGGTCCGTATGGCCGTGCGGGCTGAGGATCGGCAGGGCCTTCACCTCGTCGTACAGAGCGCGCGCGATCGCCCGGGCCGAAGGCTCGGCCGGAAACAGGCGGTCTTCGTGCAGTGTCAGAGGCGCGGCCATGGCCGTCGCGAGCTCCCGGTCGGCGTTCTTCCCTGCGGCTAGGTAACCGGTGTCATGGCCGGGGGCAAGCGCGAACCGGACGGGCCCTACTGCCGCCCCGCCCGCTCGGTGAGCCACGCCGCCAGCACGCCGAAGTACTCCGGCGACTCAGGGGCGTCCTCGGTGACGCGCGCCGGGTCCATCTGGGTCTTTGGATCGAGCGAGGTCATCATCGCGTGGTCGGCGCCGCCAATGATCACGACGCGCATCTCCGGATGCGCCGCCGCCACGCCCTTCAGCCGCTCGACTGAAATCTCGACCGGCACGACGGGGTCGGCCGCGCCGAAGATCACGAGGGTTGGAACGCGCACCTGCTCGAGCGCCCGCATCGGATCGTGCTCGATCTCCCTGCGCCAGCGCGAGACTTCCCGGTCCCTCACGGTGTCGCCCATGTAGGTCAGCTTGAACCATGGCTCGACCCGGGCCGCCTCGATCAATCTCTCGGCGGTCTCACGGTCTCCGGTTCCGCGCATGTAGGCGTCGACCGCCTTGCGGGTGGAGACCATCTGGTCGATCTCGGCCTGCCCGTAGCCGTTCACCCGCAGGCTGTTGGTCGAACTGAAGATCATCTGGACGTCCGGCGTGACGACCGGTGCGGACACCGAGACGACGAACGCGGTTTCGGGACTGCGCGACGCAGCCAGCAGCGCGATCCAGCCGCCCTGGCTCTGGCCCCAGACGCCGACCCGTTTGGCGTCGATGCGCGGGTCGGACTTCAGCATCCGCACGGCGGCGATCGCATCGTCGGCCAGCAAGGCGTAGTCGCTGGCTGCCAGGTCACCGCCCGACTTTCCGCTGCCCCGACGGTCGTAGACGAACACCGCGTAGCCCAGCGACGGCAGCATCGTCTTCAGGTGTGCATAGAGCGGCAGGTCCCGCGTGTCGGAACTGGCCGAATGGGTCACCACCACCGCACCCAGCGCACGGCCATGCTTCGGCAGATAGAGCGTCCCGCTGAGATCGACGCCACTGCTCCGGAAGGTCTTCTCCTCCTGGACCACCGCCGTCGAGGCCGGCGCGATCCAGGGGACAGCGTCGAGGGGCGCGGCTCGCGCAAGGGCCGGTACGGCCAATGCGCCCACGGCCGCCACCGTGAGCAGCCAACATCCAAAGTCGATGGGCTTCATCGCTCTACCGTGCCGATTGTCTCGACTCTGGCTCGCAGAATTCGCCAATGATGGCCAGTGACTTCTCCGCCATCCTCGACGGCGGCCGGACGATGGAGCCCCGCGTGCTGAATGACGACCTGCTGAACCGGATCTGCGATTTCCATTCGGGACCCGATCGCGTCAACCTGGCCCGTTCTATTCGCCAGTTGCGCGAAGACGGCCCCCTTTCCGGTGCATGACGGCGCGGCGGTCCTGCCTCCATGAAGGGACGGCGGGGCGGAGGGCCCCGCGCCCCTTGAGGACGACACCGTGCACCGACGCCTTTTCCTGAGCGCCGCCGCCGCCAGCGCGCTGACTTTCGCCGCGCGACCCGCGCTGGCCGAGCCCATGGCGGTCAAGTGGGTGAACGCCCACCCCGGCCTGTTCAAGGGCCACAAGCGCGTCGCCATCCCCGCCTACCACATCAACTTCATCGTCTGGCAGCAGGCCACCGCCTCGGCGTCGATCGCCGCGAAGAGCCGGCTTGCCGTCCTGCTGACGGGCGTCGACATCCCGACGCTGCGCAAGCTGACCGACGAGGCCTACGCCGATCTGAAGGCGCAGTTCACGGCGGCCGGCATCGGCGTCGTCTCCGAGGCCGACGCCCGGGCCATGGTGGACACGGCCGGCATGGAGCGCCTGGCGGGGAACATGGCCACGGTAGGCGGCGGCCCCGGCATCACGATCGGCAAGAGCGTGCGGCGCGGCTTTGTGACCATCGGCGCCACCGAAGCCCCGGCCCTCGCCGCCTACCGGCTGCCGGAGTCGCAGACCGGCCTCGGCGCCATGGCCGCGGCCACCCAGATCAACGCCGGCGCGAAGATGTACAGGTCCGCCTGGGATCTGGACGCCAGCATCCTCGTTCCCTCCCTGACCCTCGACTTCGCGGCGATGGAGGCCAGCACCGGCGGCATGTTCGGGGGTGTCGTGAGCGCCGGCGGCTCGATCCGGTTCAGGATCGACATGGACTCACCGACCTTCACCCTCAATCCCGCCAGTGGCGGCCGCTTCGGAACGCCCGGGCAGCTTCGGCCGGTCAAGGACGTGGTCTCCCAGACCACGTTCGCCACGGTCGAGCAGGGCGCCGCCGGCGTGCGGTCGTTGGGGACCTGGGTCGACGAGAACTACCAGACGGTGGCCCGGGCGCGCGGCGATGCGGTGGTGGTCAATCTCCCGGTCTGGGAGAGCCTCGTGCGTGACGCCTACCGCGGCTACAACGCGGCCATCGTCGCGGCCGTGGTCAAGGCGGTGAAGAACTAGGCCGTGTACCCATAAGGCGCTCGCGACGACCGCAGCGTGGAGGAGTGACACGGCGAAGCGATCAAGCAGCAAGCCGACATTCCGAATGTCGCCAGAGGGTGATGGGGTGGACGCCCCCGGACGGC
>JBEIDC010000087.1:0-12962 GCA_040383665.1 Caulobacter sp. | reverse complement strand
GGTCCCGCCCCAGTCGTTGCGGGCCGTGTGCAGGTCGCTGTGGCAGACGCCGCAGAACAGGATGTCGATCCGAACGTCGTCGGGCCGCAGCGCCCGCCGCTCGAAATGGAAGGCGCCCATACCGCTGTCGGCGGCGGTGGCGGCGTAGCCGATGGCGTTGGGCATGGGGGCGTCCTCTGATGTTCGCCCATCTTCGCAGCGGGCGCGACTGATCCGCAAGGCTGCCCCAACGCCAGGAGCCCGGCCGCGGCGGCTCTTGCAGTCGCGCGCCGGCTGTCGTCTTCTGACGGCTCGGGGGGCGGTTGATGAACAGGTTTGCTGACGCGGCGACGGCGGTGCGCGCATGGCGTTGATCCAGTCGCCTCTGGCGCTGCTGGCCGTTCTTGCGGTCGGGGTGGCGTTCGCCGAACTCATCGGTCGCCTCTCCTGGGGACGCAAGGTCGGCGCGGCCCTGATCGTCATCGTGGTCGGCGCCCTGCTGGCCAACTTCAGGATCGTGCCGCCGGCCGGAGCGGGCGGACCGGTCTATGATCCGATCTTCGCTGTGGTGACGCCGACCGCCATCTTCCTGATCCTGCTCGAGGCCAACCTGAAGGCCCTGCGCAAGGCCGGCGGCCCGATGCTGATCGCCTTCGCGCTCGGCGCGGTCGGCACCGTTGCGGGCGTGCTGGTCGCCGGCCTGCTGACCCCGGCGCGGGCGATGCTGGGCGAGACCTTCGGCCCGCTTTCGGGGATGTTCGCCGGCACCTACATCGGCGGCAGCGCCAACTTCAACGCCATCGCCCTGCACTACGGCGTGCTGCGGGAGGGCGACGTGTATGCGACCGCCGTCGTCGTCGACAACATCGCCACCGGCGTATGGATCCTGATTACTGTGGCCATGCCGATGCTGCTCTATCGCACCGGCCTGTTCGGCAAGCCGGGCGAGCGGACCGCCGTTGCGCCCGAGCCGGACCCGGCAAGCGTCGCGGGCGCAACGCCGCTGACCGGCAGCCTGGCCATCGCCCTGCCGCTGGCCCTGGCCCTGACCGGCGTGGTCATCGCCAACCTGCTCGCCGGCTGGTTCAAGGGGCTGGGCTTGGCCATACCGTCTATCCTCATCCTGACCACCCTGGCGCTGGCCGCCGCGCAGTTTCCGGTCGTCGCGCGCATGACCCTCGCCCGGCCGCTGGGCCTCTACGGCGTCTACGTCTTCCTGATCGTGGTCGGGGCCAGCGTCGACATCGCCGCCCTGATCGCCTCCGGCCCGCTGGGCCTGATGCTGATGGCCTTCGTGAGCATCCTGATGCTGGTGCACGGCGCCGTGCTGATCACCGCCGCCCAGCTGCTGAAGATCGAGCCGGAGATCGTCGCCATCGCCTCGAACGCCAACATCGGCGGGGCGACCAGCGCGGTGTCGCTGGCCGAGGCGTTCGGCCGCGAGGACCTCGTGCTGCCCGGGCTGATCGCCGGGACAATCGGCACGGCCATCGGGACCTATGTCGGGTTTGCCGTGGTGGCGATCCTCTGAGGGCGGCGAAGAGCCACCTGCCGGCGGGCGGCGGGGCGCACTGAGGGGAAGCCCAAAAAGGGGGAGGCTGGCAGGCGGCCCATAGCCACACCGTCAAGCGTTGCGAACTCAGAGGATTCTCAGGCGGGCGCGCAGTTGCCCACCTTGCGGTCAGTCAGAAGTCCGGGACCCGATGGAGAACGGCCATGATGTCGAGATCGCCCGGAAAGCGGACACGCGTCGCGGTAAAATAGATGGCGAATATCAGGGTGGCTATCCGAACGTAGAGAAAAATAGCGCGTGTTCGCCAGTATACTTTCACGGGCTTTCCGTCTGCGACCCGGACAGTTCTCTGCCAGCCGAGCCCGGGCTCAGCAAAGCGATTCTCCAGTGTTTCGAGATATCTGCCGAGCCCATGGATCGCGTCGCTGTGATCCTTTCTGTACGCGGCGAAGTATTGGGTGACGAGAAACGGAACCCACGCCCCGACGACCAGCATGGTCTGATCCAGACGGTCGGCGTAGGTCATCAGCCAGGCGACTGTGGCGAACACGGAGACGAAGAAGAAGTTATAGATCTGTCCGATCTGGGTGATCTTCAGGAGCATCTCCTCGCGCAGAGCGCGATACTCGACAACGTGAAACGGCTCTCGCTGATCCTCGCTCATAGCGTCACCCCGCGCGCTCTGCCTGGCGCCCAACCTTCAGTTTCAGCGACTTTGAGCCGAGTATGCAAGGCGGGCGATCCACACCGAGGGCGTGGACCGCCCAACCGGCTGGACCGTCACTCCCCAAACAGATCCGCTGTCAGATCCAGCACTTCCCTGGCAAGGACCCGGTTGAGGGGCCGGCCCTGCTCCCCGGCCGCCTGGTCCAGCAGCCGCACCATCTCACGGGCCGCGGCGACCGAGCGCGGCATGCGCTTGACGAGGTAGGCGTAGAGGTCCGGCGCCGGCCGGTGCAGCTTCTCGCGGAACAGGGCCTCCAGCACCGCGATCAGCAGGGCGTCGTCCGGCTCGCCGAGTTCGGCCACCGTCAGGGCGTTGAGCCGTGAGCGCAGGTCGGGCAGGGCGGCGGGCCAGGCCGTCGGCCGCGTCCGCGCTGTGAGCAGCAGGCCGCCGTCGCTCGGCGCGCGGTTGATGAGGTGGAACAGCGCCTCGTCCCCGGCCCCTCCGCCGACGCTGTCGGCGTCCTCGACCAGCACCGGCGTGCCGGCCAGAGCCGTCAGGTCATCGCCGGACCTGTAGCGCGCCGCGCCGGACTCCGCCGCCCAGATCTGCGCCAGATGGGTCTTACCGCTGCCTTCCGGCCCGACCAGGGCGAGCACCCCGCCCGGCCAGGCCGGCCAGCAATCCAGCAGCGCCAGCGCCTGCGCATTGGCCGCCGACTCGACAAACGCCGCCCGCGTGTGAAGCGGCGGGGTTTCGAGCGGGATGGTCAACTGGCGGGGGCGGGTGGTCACGGGGCTGGTTTAGCATGCATGGCGTATGCGGCGACGGGGCGACGACGGGCAGGCGTGGACAGGCGGAGCAGGGCTGTGGACGCTTCGAACCCTTCTCCCCTTGCGGGAGACGGTGGCGGCCGGTCGGGGACATGTACTTCAGTGCGTGTCCCCGCCGCTTGAAGCTGCAGGGGACACGTACCGAAGACGGTACATGTCCCCGGACATCACCGCCTCGAATCCTTGACTTTCCGGCCTCCTCATGCGCCCTTCCGCGCCTCCCGGAATCCGGCTTTCGAGCCGCCAGAAGATGACTTGAGATCATGCACGTCTATCGCACTCACACCTGTGGTCAGCTCCGTGGCGGCGACACCGGCGCCAATGTGCGGCTGTCGGGCTGGATCCATCGCAAGCGCGATCACGGCGGCCTGGTCTTCGTCGACCTGCGGGACCACTACGGCCTGACCCAGCTGGTGATCGGCCCGACCACGCCGGGCTTTGACCTGATCGAGCGCGTCCGCACCGAGAGCGTCATCCGGGTCGACGGCGAAGTGGTGGCCCGTTCTGCCGAGACCATCAACGCGGGCCTGCCCACCGGCGAGGTCGAGATCCGCGTCAAGTCGGTGGAGATCCTGTCGGAAGCGGCCGAGCTGCCGCTGCCGGTGTTCGGCGAGCCGGACTACCCCGAGGAAATCCGCCTCAAGCACCGCTATCTGGACCTGCGCCGCGAGACGCTGCACCGGAACATCGTGCTGCGTAGCAAGGTCATCCACTCGATCCGCCACCGCATGGTCGGGCAGGGGTTCCTCGAGTACCAGACGCCGATCCTCACCGCCTCCTCGCCGGAAGGCGCGCGCGACTTCCTGGTCCCCTCGCGGCTTCATCCGTCGAAGTTCTACGCGCTGCCGCAGGCGCCGCAGCAGTTCAAGCAGCTGCTGATGGTCAGCGGCTTTGATCGCTACTTCCAGATCGCGCCCTGCTTCCGCGACGAGGACCTTCGCGCCGACCGGTCGCTGGAATTCTACCAGCTCGACGTCGAGATGAGCTTTGTCACGCAAGAGGATGTTTTTGCAGCGATAGAGCCCGTCATGCACGGTGTCTTCGAGGAGTTCGCGAACGGCAAGCCGGTGACGCCCTATCCGTTCCCGCGCATCGCCTACCGCGACGCCATCGCCTGGTACGGCAGCGACAAGCCCGACACTCGCAACCCCATCAAGATGGCCGAGGTCTCCGGCCATTTCCGCGACGGCGGCTTTGGCCTGTTCGCCAAGATCCTCGGCGCCGACGAGAAGAACGCCGTCTGGGCCATCCCGGCCCCGACCGGCGGCAGCCGCGCCTTCTGCGACCGCATGAACAGCTGGGCGCAGGGCGAGGGCCAGCCGGGCCTGGGCTACATCTTCTGGTCCGAGGACCAGGGCGGCTGGGGCGGCCCGATCGCCAAGAACCTCGGTCAGGAGCCGACCCAGGCGCTGATGGCGCAGCTCGGCCTGGGCCAGGGCGACGCGGCCTTCTTCGTCGCTGGCGACCCCAAGGTCTTCTACAAGTTCGCCGGTTCGGCCCGTACGCGGGTCGGTACGGAGCTGAAGCTGATCGACGAGGACCGCTTCGACTTCTGCTGGATCGTCGACTTCCCGATGTTCGAGTGGAGCGAGGAAGAGAAGAAGGTCGACTTCAGCCACAACCCCTTCTCGATGCCGCAGGGCGGGATGGAGGCGCTGGAGACCCAGGATCCGCTGTCGATCCTGGCCTACCAGTACGACATCGTCTGCAACGGATACGAGCTGTGCTCCGGCGCGATCCGGAACCACAGGCCGGAGATCATGCTCAAGGCCTTCGAGGTCGCCGGCTACGGCGCCGACGTGGTCGAGGAGCAGTTCGGCGGCATGCTGAACGCCTTCCGCTTCGGCGCGCCGCCCCACGGCGGCCTGGCCCCCGGCATCGACCGCATCGTCATGCTGCTGGCCGGCCAGACGGCGATCCGCGAGGTCATCGCCTTCCCGCTGAACCAGCAGGGCCAGGACCTGCTGATGAACGCCCCCTCCGAGGTCGAGGAGCGTCAGCTGAAGGAACTGCACATCCGCCTGGCCCCGCCGATCAAGTAGGCGAACCTGCATCCGTGTTCCTGGCGAAGGCCGGGATCCATGGCCCGTCGCTGCACCTTGAGCGATTGCCCTGAGCCGGCGAAGCGTCGTGGGCCCCGGCCTACGCCGGGGAGGCGGGATAGGGTTGAGTCTGGCTGGTGAACCGGCCGCCCGCCTCTACCGCGCGGGGAGGGTCACTTCGGCGGGGGCGCCGGGGCCCTGGGCGGCGCCGGCGGCGCGGGGGGCGCAGGGATCACCGCCTCCCGCATGATGACCGTCCGGCGATTGCCGCAGGTCTTGATCTTCAGCCCGGACGGCAGCCGCGTCCTGTCGTCGCCGCAGGCGTCGTCCAGCTGGCCCTGACGCAGGTTGCGCGCGCCCGACAGGTTGGCGCCGGCGAGGATCGCGCCGTCGAGGCTCGCGCCCCGGAAGTCCGCCCCGGCGAAGCTCGCGCCGGTCAGCCTGGCGCGGTCCAGATCGGCGCCCCGGAAGGAGGCGCCGTCAAAGCGGCCGGAGACCAGCATGGCGCCGGTCAGCTCCGCGTCGGCGAAATCCGCGCCCCGACCGTCCACGTGCAGAAGCTTGGCCCCGACCAGCCCGGCTCCGGTGAACCGGGCGCCGGAGAGGTCGGCGAACGACAGGTTGGCGCCGGGCAACTCCGCGCCGCGCGCGCTGACGTTGGCGAGCTTGGCGCGTACGAAGCTGGCGCGGGGCGCCTCGACGCCGTCGAGCGCGGCATTGGAGAAGTTGGCGGCCGTGAAGTCGCTGGCCACGATCTCGGCGCCGCGCAGGTCGGCGTTCATCAGCCGCGCGCCCTGGAAGCTGGAATGGATGAAGGACGCGCCGCGCAGGTCGGCGTTGACCAGCGAGGCGCCGGTGAAGTTGGCGCCGGAGAACCGGGCGTTGGTCAGGCGCCGGCCCGAGAGGTCGCACTTGGCGCAGGCGCCGCCGAACGAGACCAGCCGCGGGATGTCCTTTTCACCGATCATCGCCCTCGCCGGCGTCGCCGCGAGGGCGCCCGACAGGATGAACAGGGACAGGGCGAGGCCGAAACGGGTCATCGGGGGCTGGCGGCTCCGGAGCGGGGCAATCTCCACTTTTGTTTGGCCCGCTCGTCTCCGAAACTCCACTTAAATCGCAGTAACCCTTCGTGATTCAGCCACACGCCGGTATGCGAAGCCCGCGCGGCAGGCGCGTGGCCTGGTCGCCACAGGCCCGGTCGAGCTGGCGCTGGCTGAGGCCCACGGCGCGGTCCAGTTCGGCCCCGCTGAAGTTCACACCCGACAGGTTGGCGCCCGCGAAACGGGCCCCGACCAGGTAGCTCCCCACGAAGCTGGCGTTGGTCAGGTCGGCGCCGGCGAAGCTGGCCCCGCCGAACACGCCGCCATAGGCATTTATGTCGCGCAGGTCGGCGCCGGCGAAGCTGGCCCGGTTCATCACCACCAGGCTGAGCTCGGCCTGACGCAGGCGTGACCGCGACAGGTTCTGGCCGGACTTCTCCAGCCCTGTCAGGTCGGCCTGGAACAGGTTGCAGCCCGGGCAGCTGGCCCCGGCCTTCACCCGGGCGATCTGCCCGGCGTTCTGGGCGGCGGCCGGCGAGGCGATGAGCGTCGCGGCGAGCGCAAGGAGGGCGAAACGGGTCATGGCGGCGCGGACTTCCGGTCGATGGCGGGGGCTATCCTTAACGGAGGGGGATTAAGGGCAGCTTTCTTCCGCCACCCTTCCTCCATCGAGGAGGAAGGGAGGGCGTCCGGGCATGACCGCCGTGCGTCCTTCGACACGCCGCTAGGCGGCTGCTCAGGATGACTGAGAAGGAAGGCTATCCAACAACGTCATGCTGAGCAGCACCCGCAGGGTGCGTGTCGAAGCACGCTGGGCGGCTCACCCCTCTCCCTGCGATCCGCACGCGCCACAGACGCCGCCGATGACGGCCAGGTCGCCGCAGGCCGGGCAGACGGCGGCGGCGCGCTGCATCAGTTCGCCGTGGATCTCGGCCTTGCGGCCGCCGAAGGGCAGGAAGACCAGGTTGTCGGGCGCGGCGCCGCGGGCGAAGCCCTTGGAGATGAACCGGGAGGCCGGCTGCGGCTCGACCTCGTGGGCGATCATCGGCGCGCCGTCGTGATCGGCCTTGCCCCGGCCCAGGCCATCGGCGTTCAGCTCCCCCGGGTCGGCGTTGGCCAGGTCGTCGCGGCCCAGGTAGCTGACGCCCAGCTCACGGAACACATAGTCGAGGATCGAGGTCGCCGACTTCACCGAGTCGTTGCCGGTCACCGGTCCGGCCGGCTCGAAGCGGGTGAACACGAAGGCGTCGACGAACTCGTCCAGCGGCACGCCGTACTGCAGCCCGATCGAGATCGAGACCGCGAAGTTGTTCATCAGGCTGCGGAAGGCGGCGCCTTCCTTGTGCATGTCGATGAAGATCTCGCCCAGCTCGCCGTCGTCGTACTCGCCGGTGTGCAGATAGACCTTGTGACCGCCGACGGCCGCCTTCTGGATGTAGCCCTTGCGGCGGTCTGGCAGCTTGCGGCGGCTGCGCTCGACCTCGACGATCTTCTCGACCACCCGTTCGGTGACCACCGGCTCGACCCGCGCGGCCTTCGGGGCCTCCGGCTCGGGCAGCGTCAGGGCGAAGGCCGCGGGCGCCGGCTCGCGCACGATGCGGAAGGCGCCGAGCCCGGCGCGGACGGCCGCCTGCTGCGCCGCCAGCGCGTCCGCGGGCGTGGCGGTGAAGGGCAGGGCCAGGTCGGTGACGGCCGGCAGGTCGGTGGCGGCCTCCACCGCCGCCGTCATCGCCAGGCGCGCGGCCAGGTCCGGGGCCGCGAACACTGCGCGCGCGGCGTCGTCCAGACCCGGGCATACGGCCAGGTCCCCGGACCCCAGCGCATACAGTTCGGCGGCGCGGACGTCGGCGCGGGTGAAGCCTGCGAAGGCCAGGGTGTCGAACGCCGGGCCGGTGGCCGCCTCGGTCGAGGCGCCCAGCACATCGGCGACGAAGCCGACGCCGATAACGCCCGGCGAGAAGGCTTGCGACAGCGTGGCGGCGAAGGGCAGCTGACCCTCGGCGGCCTCGATCTCGTACTGGGTGAAGCCGCAATGCTGCAGCTCGGCGTGGCCGACGCCCGGGGCGTCTTCCAGCGTGCCGTGACCCAGCATATGGACGCGGGCGGCGTCCAGGTCGGCGCCCAGCGCCGTCAGGCCGTCCAGCACGGCGGCGGGCAGCACGCGGATCACCTCGCCGTCGGCGGTCTCTGCCAGGGTGGTCAGGACGGGCAGGGGCGCGGTCCCAAGGCTTGGGCCGCCCAGACGCAACGCCAGCTCGGCGTCGTCCAGCGGCATGATCGTCAGCGCCGGCAGCCCCGGCGTTGCGGCGTCCAGCGCGCGCGCGGCCTCGGCGGCGGCGATCCACAGTGTGCGGGCGGCGACGCGGCCGTCGTCGGATGCATAGGCGAGTCCGCCGCTCATCAGCCGCTCGGCGACGCCGGCCAGGGTGAGAACCGGCGCGCCGCCGACGTCCGAGGCCTCAACCTTGAGCGCTAGGCCCAGGATCCGGATGGCCTGGGCCATGTCGTCCGGATCGTCGGCCAGTTGGCGTACATCCAGCGCGGCGCGCGGCCCGGTCGAAGCGGCCTGGATACGGCGTGCGGTGTCCAGGTCGCGGGCCAGGGTCAGGGCGCCGGTGCGCCAACCGGCCGTGGCCTGTTCGGCGTCGAGCAGCGCCGGATTCGCGGCGGCGATCAGGCCGGGGACGGGCGGCAGGTTCAGCCAGACCGGGTCGGGGGCGTCGCCGGACAGGCCGAGCGCGATGGCGTCGGCTATGGCGTCGTCCCCGGCCCCGGCTGCACGGGCGGCGAGGGCCGCGCGGGCCAGGGCGGGGTTGCCGGCCGGGTCGGCGCAGGCGGCGGCGTCGCCCTCGCAGCGTCGAACGGCGTCGGCCACGGCGTGAAGGCGCTCGCCCACGAAGCCGGCGGCTCGTACGGCCAGCGTCCGCCCTTCGGTCTCGGCGATCAGGCGCTGTACGGCGAGGATAAAGGCAGGCGTCCCGGCGACGGGAATGTCTCCGCCGTCGTCGAGCGGCTGCCCGGGACCGAAGGCGGCGAGGCCCAGGGAGAGAATGGTCTGCAGTTCCGCCAGGAAGGCCGAGCCGTCCGGCTTGCGGTCGAAGAGGCCCAGGGCGGCCGCCCGCTGCGTGACAGCGTCGGCGAACCGTTCCGGCCCACCGGCCAGCAGACCGTCCCGGGTCGGCGGGCCGGCGTCGACCGTGGCGGATTCCGCCCAGTCCAGCCAGGCCTCGACGCGCGCGGTGGTCCAGCCCCGCGGCGCGAGCACGCCGTGCAGGACGTCGGCGGTTTCAACCGTCCGCAGCTCGAGCTCGGGGGGCGTTCTCTTCGCCAGCCGCCTCGCAAAACGCATGGACCCGACTCTCCTGCACAGGTTCGGGCAAGGCTAGAGAGGGCGCCGGACGCGAGCAATAGATATGGCGTGCCGACGGTGTCGCATCCACAAGATGTTGCGGGGCGGCGCGCTGGACGCCGGGCGGGCCAGCGGCTATGGTCCGCCCTCCTCAATACCCTTGAAATTACCGGATCAGCGCGTGCTCAAAGCGATCTTCACCTGGTGGAACGGCGCCACGATCGGCCAGAAGTTCCATATCGGACGCCGCGGCGTCTTCGTCGGCCAGGACGAGCTGGGCAACAAATACTACGAGGCGCGCGACGACCGGGACAGCTACGACGTCGGGCGCAAGCGCCGCTGGGTGGTCTACAACGGCTATGCGGAAGCCTCGAAGGTCACGCCGGACTGGCACGGCTGGCTGCGCTACACCTTCGATGAACCGCCGACGACGCATCCGCTGCCGCGCCGCGCCTGGGAGAAGGAACACCGCCCCAACCTGACCGGCACCGTCCACGCCTGGCGGCCCAAGGGCTCGATCAGCGGCGAGGGTCAGCGCGACAAGGCCACCGGTGACTACGAAGCCTGGTCTCCGGAATAGGACGGCGTCCGTGCGGCTGAGGCTCACCCTTCTGGCCGGACTGGCGCTTGTCGCCGCAGCTGGCCTGGCCCAGGCGCGGCAGCCGGCGCCGTCCGCGTCCGACGTCCCGCCCGCTGAGTCGGTCCCGTCGCCGGCCGAGGAGCCGCCGCCGGTTCAGACCGCCGCGCCGTCGCCGACGCCCGCGCCGATCACCGCCGAGACGCCGGCCGAAGCCTCCGCCAAACCCAAGGCCGTCGAGAAGGCCGCCACGCCCAAGCCCCGGGTCCGCGGCGGCGCGGCGATCATCCAGGCCATCGACAAGGTGACCGCCGAAACCCTCAAGTTCGAGGCTCCGGTCGGCCAGCCAATCCGCTACAAGACGCTGATCATCACGGTGCGCGCCTGCGAGACCACGGCGGCCGATGAGGAGCAGCCCGACTCGGCGGTCTACATGACCATAGATTCCCAGCCCAAGGCGGCGCCCGGCCGGGCGGCGCCGGCCCCGCGTCAGGTGTTTCGCGGCTGGATGTTCGCGTCCTCGCCGGGCCTCAACCCGCTGCAGCACCCGGTCTACGACGCCTGGCTGATCTCCTGCAGGGCGTCCGCCGCGGTTCCGGCGAAGCGGTAGAAGTCCCCTTCGACGGCCAGCGCCTCGTCGAGGCGCCGGCGATAGACCTGCCGCCCGATCTCGACCGTCCCGAACTGTGTCAGGTGCTCGGTGAGGAACTGGGTGTCCAGCAGGCGGTAGCCGCCGGCGATCAGCCGCGCGACCAGGTGGACCAGCGCCACCTTCGACGCATCCCGCGCCCGGCTGAACATGCTCTCGCCGAAGAAGGCGCCGCCCAGCGAGACGCCGTAGAGTCCGCCGACCAGCACGCCGTCCTGGCGCACCTCGACGCTGTGGGCCTGGCCCTGGCGATGCAGGGCCTCGTACATCCGCTGGATGGGATGGTTGATCCAGGTCTCCGTCCGGCCGGGAACCGCCTCCGCGCAGGCCTCGAGCACGCCATGGAAGTCTGTGTCGACGGTCACCGAGAACTGGCCGGACCGCACGGTTCGCGCCAGCCTTTTCGAGACATGGAAGTCGTCCAGCGGGATCACGCCACGCCGCTGCGGGTCGATCAGGAAGACCCGGTCGTCGTCCCGCGCATCCGCCATCGGGAACACGCCCCGCCGGTAGCAGGCGAGCAGTTCCTCGAGATCGAAGACGTCATGGGCCATGGGGTGTGTTGATACCGCATGGGGCGGGGACATGCACTTCAGTGCGTGTCCCGGGCAGCTTCAGGGGACACGTACTGAAGTACATGTCCCCGATCGAGGACCTACCCCTGCGCCTTGATCCACTTTTCCAGCCAATGGATGTTGTAGTCGCCCTTGCGGATGTCTTCCTGCTGCAGAAGGTCCTGGAACAGCGGAATGGTCGTCTCCACGCCGCTGACCACCATCTCGTTCAGGCAGCGCTGGGTGCGGGCGATGCATTCGTCGCGGTCACGGCCATGGACGATCAGCTTGCCGATCAGGCTGTCGTAGTAGGGCGGGATCGAATAGCCGTCGTAGAGGGCGCTATCGAGCCGCACGCCCAGGCCGCCCGGGGCGTGGAAGCCGGTGATGGTGCCGGGCGAGGGCGTGAAGGTCCGGGCGTTCTCGGCGTTGATCCGGCACTCGATGGCGTGGCCCTCGAAGGTGACGTCCGCCTGGGTGAAGCTGAGCGGCAGGCCGGCGGCGATGCGGATCTGTTCGCGCACAAGGTCGATGCCGGTGATGGCCTCGGTGACCGGATGCTCGACCTGAAGGCGGGTGTTCATCTCGATGAAGAAGAACTCGCCGTTCTCCCACAGGAACTCGATGGTCCCGACGCCCAGGTAGCCGATGGCGCGGATCGCATCGACCACCACCTTGCCGATCGCGGCGCGCTCGGCGGCGCTCAGCGCCGGGGAGGGAGCCTCTTCCAGAACCTTCTGGTGGCGACGCTGCAGCGAGCAGTCGCGCTCGCCCAGGTGCACCACGTTGCCGTGGCTGTCGGCCACGACCTGCAGCTCGATGTGGCGCGGGGTCTGGAGGTAACGCTCCATGTAGACGGTGTCGTCTCCGAAGGCCGCGCGGGCTTCCGAGCGGGCGGTGGAGACGGCCTCGTAGAGGTCTTCCTGGGTGGCCGCGACCTTCATGCCGCGCCCGCCGCCGCCGGCGGCGGCCTTGATCAGGACGGGGAAGCCGATCCGGGCGGCGGCCTCGAAGGCTTCTTCCTCGGTGGTGATCCCGCCGTCGGAGCCGGGAACGACCGGGATGCCGGCGTCCTTGACGGCCTGTTTGGCGGTGATCTTGTCGCCCATCATCCGGATATGCTCCGGCTTGGGCCCGATGAAGGTGAAGCCGTGGGCGTTCACGATCTCGGCGAAGCGGGCGTTCTCCGACAGGAAGCCGTAACCGGGGTGGACCGCCTGGGCCCCGGTGATCTCGCAGGCGGCGATGATCGAGGGGATGTTCAGGTAGCTCTTGGCGGCGGGAGCCGGGCCGATGCAGACGCTCTCGTCGGCGAGGCGGACCCACATGCCGTTGGCGTCGGCCTCGGAGTGGACCGCCACGGTGGCGATGCCCATCTCCTTGCAGGCGCGGTGAACCCGCAGGGCGATTTCGCCGCGGTTGGCGATCAGGATCTTGTCGAACACGGCGGGGCCTATTCGATAATGACGAGGGGCTCGCCGAACTCGACGGGCTGGGCGTCAGACACCAGAATCTCGAGGATCTTGCCGGCGCGCGGCGAGGGGATCGGGTTCATGGTCTTCATGGCTTCGACGATCAGCAGGGTCTGGCCCTCGGCGACCGATTGTCCGACCTTCACGAAGGTGTCCGCGCCGGGCTGCGACGACAGATAGACGGTGCCGACCATCGGCGACTTGACCTTGTCGCCGGCGGCGGCGGCCGGAGCCGCTTCCGCGACAGGCGCCGCGGCGACCGGCGCGGCGGCCGGCGCGGCCGGGGCCGG
>JBEIDC010000086.1:0-13323 GCA_040383665.1 Caulobacter sp. | reverse complement strand
CCTTCGGACAGCCGACCACCGCCGACGCCAAGGCCATGGCCGGGAAGTGGCGCGGCGAGACCCGGCCCATGGCCGTCGGCAACCGGCCCGCCGAGCTCTATGTCGACGCGCTGTTCGGCGCCGGGCTGAGCAAGCCGCGGCCGGGCGAAGCCTCTCGCTTCGCCCAGGCGACCCAGGGTTTGAAGGGGAGGGTGGTGGCCATCGACGTCCCCAGCGGCGTCTCCGGCGACAGCGGCGGCATTGTCGGCGGCGAGGCGGTCCGCGCCGACCTGACGGTGACCTTCCACCGCAAGAAGATCGGTCATGTGCTGGAGCCCGGGCGCGCCGCCTGTGGCGATGTCGTGGTCGCCGACATCGGTCTGGGCGCCACGCCGTCGCCCCTGGCCGAGAACGGTCCGGCCCTTTGGCTTGAGCGGTTCCCCTGGCCGGACGCCGCCTCGCACAAGCACGCCCGAGGGCGGCTGGCGGTGGTCAGCGGCGAGCAGCTGTCGACCGGCGCGGCCCGGCTGGCGGCGCGCGGCGGTCTGCGCATCGGCGCGGGCGTGGTCACGGTGCTGTCGCCGCCTTCAGCCCTGGCGGTCAACGCCGCCCACCTCGAAGCCATCATGCTGCGCGCCTTCGAGACCGACGTCGAACTGGTCGAGGCGGCCGACAGCGCCGAGGCGGTGGTCATCGGCCCCGCCGCCGGCGTCACGCCCCAGACCCGCGCCCGCGTCTCCGCCCTGGCCCGCACCGGCGTGGCCCTGGTGCTGGACGCCGACGCCCTGACGGTGTTTCGCGACAGGCCCGCCGACCTGTTCAAGGCGCTCGACCGCGACGACGTCCTCACACCCCATCCCGGCGAGTTCGAGCGGGTCTTCCCGGGCCTGCTCAAGGCCGGCCCGCACAGGATCGAGGCGGCGCGCCAGGCGGCGGCCCGGGCGGGGGCCGTCGTCCTGCTCAAGGGCGCCGACACCGTGATCGCCGCGCCCGACGGCCGCGCCGCCGTCAACGTCGAGCCCGCGCCCTGGCTGGCCACCGCCGGCAGCGGCGACGTGCTGGCCGGCTTCATCGCCGGCCTGATCGCCCAGGGCATGGACAGCTTCGAGGCCGCCTGCGCCGGCAGCTGGATCCATGCCGAATGCGCCCGCCGTCACGGCCCTGGCCTGATCGCCGAGGACCTGCCGGGCCTGGCCGTCGGGGTGCTTGCGAGTCTTTACCAGCAGGGCCGTTAGAACGCTTCGGTACAGGGAGACCGCCGACATGTCCGACGATCTACCCCCGCCGCCGGACGAGACGCCGATGCAGAAGGCGCTGCGGCTCAAGAAGGCCGCCCTGGCGGCCAAGCCCACGGCCCCGCGCGGCGGCAAGTTCCAGCGCCAGCAGGCGGCGGCCCAACAGACGGGCAAGTCCAAGCCCTGGATGGCGCGTTAGGCCAGCCGATAGAACCGCCGCGCCGTTCCCGCGAAAAGGTCCGCCTTCTCGCCGTCGGAGGCCCCGGCGGCGATCCGCTTGAAGGCGTTCCACAGTGTGGCGTAGTCGCAGCCCCAGCGGTCGACCGGGAAGTTGCTCTCGAACATGCAGCGGTCGGCGCCGAAGGCCTCGATGCAGGTCTCGATGTAGGGCCGCCACAGGTTGGCCAGCGCCTGCGAGGTCGGCCGCGCCTTGCCGTCGAGGCCCGTGAAGCCGGCGAACGGCATGGCCAGCCCGCCGAGTTTCACCGTCACCTTCGGCGACTTCGCCAGGTCCCGGATGTTGGCCGCCCAGACATCGAACCGCTCGGCCAGCCGGCCTGAGTAGGCGCCGATGCCCAGCGGCGTGCCGACATGGTCCAGAACGATGTCCTGGTCGGGGAAGGCGCGGGCGAGGGCGATCAGCTCCGGCAGCTGCGGCTCCAGCAGCCAGGCGTCGAAGGTCAGCCCCAGAGGGGCCAGGCGCGCGAAGCCTTCACGGTAGCGGCTGTCGGCCATAAGCCCGCCGGGCGTGTGCGCCATCGGGCCCAGCACGGCCGGATCGGGATCGCTGGCGACCATGTGGCGGATGCCTCGGAAGCGACCGCCGCCGGCGGCGACCTCGGCCTCCAGCACTCGCGTCACGCCGTCGCCCAGCAGCAGGTCCGCGTGGCCGACGATCCCGGCGCAGGCGCGGAACGGGCCGTAGATGCCGCTGGCGCTCATCGCCGCCACGCCGTTGACGAACTCGACCTCGCCGACCGGCGCCAGCGCCGGCTCGACGTCCGCGCGATAGAAGGCGCCGCACTGGACGTAGACGGTGCCGACCACGTTGTGGCCGCTGCCCGCGTCGGCCCGCAACTGGTCCAGCAGATAGCGCGGCGTCAGCCGCACCACATCCTCGAACGCATGCCCGCCTTCGCGCGCCGGCGGCAGGGACGGGCGGTCCCACAGGTGGTGGTGGTGCGGATCGATGATCGGCAGCTCGTGGTCGAGGATGGCTTCGGCGGTCATGATGCGGCGGGCTCCCTGTGGTTGCGGGATGGTCAGGCGGTAGCGGGCGTGCCGCAAGGGGCGTTGACGTCAACCGTGCTGTGCGCCTTCATCGGGTTATGAGAGCGAGGCGAATTCCCGCGGTTAGCCTCTGGGTTGGCGCTATTCTGTTTGCCTCGCCCACACTGGTCTGGGCGTGTGTCCCTGCTCCGATGAAGCCGGGCGAGACTGAACAGGCCTGGTCCGCTCGCCTTCAGGCCGAAGCGGCGAACTACGAGCGCCAACGCCAGCGCGACCTTTGGCGCGCGGCCGATCACGTGTTCACCGCCCGAGTGTCATTCCCGGCCGTTCCTGAACTTGCGCCGGCCCGGTCGTCCAGGCGGAGCGGCGATGGTCCCCCGAGGCCCCCAAGGTTGGTCCGGCTTCCCGCGCCTGATTTCAGCGCCACGCGGAGGGCCTGGGCGTTCGAGCCGCTGGCGGCGCTAAAAGGCGTGGCTCCTGCTCGCGGCTTCGAAATCCAGCAAACCATGAGTTGGACGAGTTGCGGGCCGAGCTTCGAGTTCAACGATGCGACACCTGTCTTTCGCCAGTCCGCTCTTCAGGAAGAGCAGATTGTAGTGGTCTTCCTGACCGGCCCTTATCCGACCCAAGGGAGCATTCTGGCCACGCTCATGTTGGATGAGGTCACCGATCCCGACCTCAAGGCGGCGCTCGCGCGGGTCGGCGCCAGTCGCTGACGCGGGCGGATCGTCGCGCTGGCGGTGGTGCGGATGAGAGGACTCGAACCTCCACGCCTTGCGGCGCTGGAACCTAAATCCAGTGCGTCTACCAGTTCCGCCACATCCGCAGGTTCGTCGGCGGGCTTAGGCGAAGACCCGGCGGCGGGCAAGCCCGGCGCCGGTGCCTGAAACTCGCGCTTGGCCCTCAAAGCCGCGCGTGACATAAGGGCCACCGCTTTGCGCCGCCCTCATCCGGGCGCGCTACCCGTTTCCACCCCAAGGCGGATGAAGCGGCCCCCGGGCCGATCGTCCGGGACTCAAAGAATGTCGATGCAGATCGTTGAAAAGTCTGGTGAAGGCCTGAGCCGCGTTTACGGCGTCACTGTTCCCGCCGGCGAGCTCGCCAAGCGTCTGGACGCCCGGATCGCCGAAATCGCGCCCCAGATGAACATCAAGGGCTTCCGCAAGGGCAAGGTTCCGCCGGCCCACGTCCGTCGCGTGCACGGCAAGGCCCTGATGGCCGAGGTCATCGAACAGGCGCTCAACGAAACCACCCAGAAGGTGCTGGACGACAACAACCTTCGTCCCGCCTCGCAGCCCGACCTGAAGCCCGAATCCGACATGGATAAGGTCATGGCAGGCGGCGTCGACCTGTCCTACGAGCTGTCGCTCGAGCTGATGCCCGACTTCGAGCCGATCGACATCGCCGGCATCAAGCTGACCCGCCCGGTCTACAGCCCGAGCGAGAAGGAAGTCGACGAGGCGCTCGCCGACCTGGCCAAGCAGGCCCGGACCTTCGCGCCGCGCACCGGCAAGTCGCTGAAGGCCAAGGACGGCGACCAGGTGCTGATCGACTTCGTCGGCAGCATCGACGGCGTGGAGTTCCCGGGCGGCAAGGGCGAGGGCTTCGAGCTGACGCTCGGCTCGGGCCAGTTCATCCCGGGCTTCGAAGGCCAGCTGGTCGGCGCCAAGCCGGGTGACGACGTCACGGTCAAGGTGACCTTCCCGACCCCGTATCAATCCGAGGAACTGGCCGGCAAGGACGCCGAGTTCGCCGTGAAGGTGCATGAAGTCCGCGCCCCGGTCGACGCCGAGCCGGACGATGAGCTGGCCAAGCGTCTGGGCCTGTCGGACCTGGCGACCCTCAAGGAAACCCTGAGCAAGAACCTGCAGCAGGGCTACGACAATCAGTCGCGCTTCAAGCTCAAACGCGCCCTGCTCGACGAGCTGGACAAGGGTCACGCCTTTGATCTGCCGCCGAAAATGGTCGACGCCGAGTTCGCCGGCATCTGGCAACAGGTCGAGCAGGACAAGGCCGCCGGCGGTCTGCCGCCGGAAGACGCCGGCAAGAGCGACGACCAGCTGAAGGACGAGTACCGCCGCATCGCCGAGCGCCGCGTGCGCCTGGGTCTGGTGCTGGCCGAGATCGGCCGCCGCGACAACGTCCAGGTCACCGACCAGGAACTGATGCAGGCCATGCAGCGCGAAGCCATGCAGTACGGCCAGCAGGCCCAGCAGGTGTTCGAGTTCTTCCGCTCCAACCCCAACGCCCAGGCCCAGCTGCGCGCCCCCCTCTACGAGGACAAGGTCGTCGAGCTGATCTTCGCCAAGGCCACGATCAAGGACAAGAAGGTCTCCAAGAAGGAGATCGAGGCCGAGGATGACCTGCCCGACGGCTATTGATTGATCGGCGCCGCGCGCGCCGGCGACCAGGTGAAAGGGCCGGCCTTGCGCCGGCCCTTTTGCGTTGTTGGGCCCCTTTGGCCGCATTGCGGCGACTTAACTTGAAGATGGCGCCGGCGACGGCTAACGCGGCGGTGGGCGGGCGCGCGTGCTCCTGTCGCAGTGTTCTGGGGGAGTATCCGATGTCGATCTGGTCCGCGGCGGCGCTCAGCGTCGCGCTTCTGGCGCAGCAACCCGCGACGCGCCCGGCCGAAGAGGGCGCCACCGTCGAAAGCCTGGTCGTTACGGCCCGGCCGCTCCCGGAAACCAGGGCCATCGAGGCCTTCGTGGCCACGGTCGCCGACGAGACGGGCAACAGGCGGCTGGGCCGCTGGGATCGCAAGGTCTGTCCCGGCGTGATGGGCTTTCGGCCCTACTACGGTCAGCTGATCCTAGACCGTATCGCCGCCGCCGCCCTGGAGATCGGCCTGGAGGTCGGAAAGCCGGGCTGCAAGCCGAACATGATCATCTTCGGCACCGCCGATTCCGATGCGCTGACCAGGGACCTGGTGAAGGAATATCCTTCCGCCTTCGCCAAGTACGATGACGGCATTCGCGCCTCCAGGACCTCGTTCGACGCGTTCATGGCGTCGAAGGCCCCGGTGCGCTGGTGGCACGTCACCCGCCGCACGACCGCCGATGGCCAGCAGTACAATAGGGGCGATCAGGTCAGGGTCCGTCAGGTCGGCCGCCTGAACAGCGGCACCCGGGACGACTTCGACCGTGTGATCATCGTCATGGACGTGACCCGGATGGGCAAGCTGCGCATGACCAGCCTCGCCGACTACATCGCCATGATCGGCCTGGCGCAGGTCGACCCTGACGCGAACCCCGCCGGCGTGTCCTCGGTGCTGAACCTGTTCGCCGACCGCGAGGCCGGCGTCGAACCCGTCCCCGGCATGACCGAATGGGACAAGGCCTATTTGAAGGGGCTTTACGGCGCCAAGCGCTCGGCCCGCCGCGGCGCCGACCAGGAAGAGGATATCACCCGCTCCATGGTGAAGGACCTCGGCGGTGCGCCGCCGCCGAAATAGCCGGGTCACGCGGCGCGGGTCTGATGAAAAAAGCCCCCCGGAAGCAAAGGCTTCCGGGGGGCTCTTCACATCGGTCGTCGACGGTCTAGTGGTTGATGATCACGTCGAGGATCAGGCCGGTGGCCAGGGCGGCGAGCAGATAGTTGTCGCCGTCACGGTACCAGTAGTAGCCGCGCGGCGGCGGACGCAGGCCGTAGCGGCCGTAGTCGTTGATCACGTAGCCGCGGCCCCGGTAGGACGGCGGCAGGTAGGCGCCGCGACGCCAGGCGGCGTAGCCGGGGCGATAGCCCGGATGGCCGTAGTAGGTCGCCGGGGGCGGGCCGTAGTACCAGCGGTTGTTCCAGTAGTAGCCGTTGTGGCGGCCCCGGTCCCACCGGCTGCGGCTGTCCCAGCGGTCTTCCCGGCGGTCCCAGCGGTCCTCGCGACGGTCCCAGCGGTCTTCCCGACGGTCCCAGCGACCGTCGTCACGGCGTGCGTCGCGGTAGTCCTCTCGCCGGTCGCGCCGGTCTTCACGGCGGTCGGCGCGATCCTCGCGGCGGTCGTATCGGCCACGATCGTCGGCAGCCGCGCTGGTCGCGCTCGCGGCGATCGGTCCGGCGACGGCCGCCACGGCGGCCAGGGTCATCATCAGACGCTTCATGGGAAGGTCTCCTCGATCTTCAATTGTCGTCCCGCGGCGCAGCCCTGCCGCTCGGGTTCCCTCGACTGTCGACAGAGTGATTCCCGCGGCCTGAACGCGGGCTGAACGGGTCGGTCAGGTTTCCGGCCCCGGCGCCTTGCGCGAAGCGGGGGCAGGGCCCCATCTTGCGTCCTCAATCGAAACGATGGGCGGAGCCACGATCCAATGACCGAAACAACCGACTACGTCCCGCCCAAGGTCTGGACCTGGAACAAGGACAGCGGCGGCCGGTTCGCCAACATCAACCGGCCGATCGCCGGGCCGACCCACGACAAGGACCTGCCCGTCGGCAAACACCCGCTGCAGCTCTATTCGCTGGGCACGCCCAACGGGGTGAAGGTGACGGTCATGCTCGAGGAGCTTCTGGCCAGGGGGCACGCCGGCGCCGAGTACGACGCCTGGCTGGTCAAGATCAACGAGGGCGACCAGTTCTCCAGCGGCTTCGTCGGCGCCAATCCCAACTCCAAGATCCCGGCCCTGATGGACCACAGCGGCGAGACCCCGATCCGCATCTTCGAGTCGGCCGCCATCCTGATGCATCTGGCCGAAAAGTTCGGCGAGTTCCTGCCGACCGACGTGGCGACGCGGGCCGAGTGCCTGTCCTGGGTGATGTGGCAGATGGGCAGCGCGCCCTATCTGGGCGGCGGATTTGGCCATTTCTACGCCTATGCGCCGACCAAGATCGAGTACGCCATCGACCGCTTCGCCATGGAGGTGAAGCGCCAGCTGGACGTCCTGGACCGTCGCCTGGCCGAGAGCGAATACCTGGCCGGCGGCGACTACACGATCGCCGATATCGCCGTCTGGCCCTGGTACGGGGCGCTGGCCAAGGGCGTGCTCTACGAGTCCGGCGAGTTCCTGCAGGTTCAGGAGTACAGGCACGTCAACCGCTGGGCCGACCAGATCGGCGCCCGTCCGGCGGTGAAGCGCGGCCGCATGGTCAACCGCGTGTTCGGCGACCCGGCCAGCTGCCTGCCGGAGCGCCACGACGCCGCCGATTTCGAGACCCGTACGCTGGACAAGCTGCAGGCCGCGCAGGGCTGATCGTGGGCGCGATCTTAACCTGACGGCGACACAGCTTTACGGTCAGTAACGCAGGTGAACGAGTCCTGTATTCGCTCCTGAATACAGGACTTTGGCGCGGTTAACTCTATGTTCAGCGCGAGGGTATTTTCCTGTCGACATCGGCTCCCGGACAGAATGGTCCGGAGAGGGTTTGAAGGGAAGAAGACCATGCTTGCGAGCGTCGAGAGCGAAGCTCCCGCGACCATGCCGCTGCCGGGCCCGGACTCGTCGGGTGACGATCTGTTCCGGATGGGGCTGCTGTATTCCACGGGCCAGGGCGGCGCGCCGCTCGACTACGTTTCGGCCCATATGCTGTTCAACCTGGCCGCCATGCGCGGATCGCTCGAGGCCAAGGTCTACCGCAAGGAACTGAGCGCCGAGATGGATCCGATGGACGTCGCCGAGGCCCAGCGCCAGGCGCGGCAGTGGCTGGCCCAGGGCTGACCTATCCCGCCGCTGGCGCGACGGTTTCCTGTCGCCCGACGATGCGGCCCCGGCAACCCGGGGCCTGACAGGCGCAGTCGAACGCGGTGAACAGGAAATCCTCGGTGGAGCCGTAGTCCATCATCAGCACGGTCCCGGCCTCCATCGGCTTGAGGGCCGTGACCAGCTGTCGCTCCATGTCGACCGACACGTTCGGATCACAGGCGTGCGACAGCAGACCCAGGAAGAAGCGGTCCAGAAGGTGCACACCCTCCGACCTGCGGAGGCTGTGCTGCGTCACATAGCCCAGCGTGACCCCGTCGAAGCGGGCCAGAACCTCACCCTTACGAAACGGACGGCGGCAGGCGATGACCGTGCCGACAAGCGGATGCTGCACGACCGCGAAGTCCTCGCGGGTCGGGTGGGCCGCGTGGGGCGGTATGAAATCGGGGTACAGGCTGGCCATCCCGGCGGCTCGGCTCCTAGCGAGGGGATTCCCCTGTGGAGCGCCGGGCCCGTCGCACCCGGGCCGATCAGCCCGTGTGGTCGTCGCAGCCCGGACGCCCCACTCAAGGCGGACGACGCTATGCGGAGTATGCGACGATTTTTTTGCAGGCGACGCCGCCGGCCGGCCCGTCCTGCCAACGGGCCCTGTCGATGATCACTGCCCGTTCTGTCCGCCGATGGCGTAGCTGAAGCCTTGGACCGGCGACACGTCGCGGAACCACTGCTGTATGAACAGCCCGGCCTCGGCGATGTTCGACCGCGGCACATAGACGATGTCGAACCGCCGCAGCGGCACCAGGTCGGCGCCCACCGGAGCCTTAAGGGCGCTCTGCAGGTTCACTGTCCGCATCATCGCCCGGCCGCCGGGGCCGCGGCGGATGATCACCACACGATCCACCTTGGCGGTGGGCCTGAAGCCGCCCGCCTGGATGACGGCCTGCAGGCTGTTGATGTCGCCGGGCATGTCGATCACGCCCGGTGCGCCGACCTCGCCGCCGACGAAGACCTTCAGCGCCCCCACCGACTTCACCTGGATGACCACCTCGGGCCGCAAGAGCTGGCTTGCGTAGGCGCGCGTCAGGTCGGCCTCGAGCTCGGCGATGGTGCGGTCGGCCGCCATGAGCGGCGCGACCAGCGGCATGGTGATGCGGCCGTCCGGCTGGACGATGACCCCGGTGCGCGCCAACTCCGGCGCGGAGGGGACGGTGATGTCGATCGTGTCGCCCGGATAGAAGCGGTAGTCAGGCTCCTGCTCGGACCAGTCGGCGTAGCCGATGTCGACGAAGCCCGTCGCCGGCGCCCGGGCAGCCAGCGCCGGCGACGCCGCCAGAAGGGCGGCGCAGGCCAGGAGGACGGCTCGGGGCGGGGCGGATACGCGCATGATCCAAAGGTTAAGGAAAAGGGGTAACGGAGTGTTAATCGCGCTCCGCGACGGTCGTGTCCGGTAGAAGCCGCAGAGTCCGTCAGATTCGCATGAGCACGCAAAGCGCCTGGAGCACGCTCCCGCACGACCCGCTGCCGGGCCGGGCGATGGCCGGCTCCGGCTGGGCCTCGCGCCCGCGCTACGCGCCGAGCGACTTCATCACGCTGCTGTGGCGCGAGCGCTGGCTGATGCTGGTGATCTTCCTGGTCATTTTCGGCGTCGGCGCGGCCTTCGCCCTCACGCTCAAGAAATCCTATCCGGCCTCGGCCAGCATCCTGGTGCAGCTGGGCCAGGAGTATGTCTACGAACCCCGCGCAGGCGACGCCGCCCGCGGCGCGGTTCCGGAGAACGACTCGCTGGTTCAGTCGGAAGTCGAGATCCTGATCAGCGCCCAGTTGCGCGAGCGGACTATCCGTCGCATCGGGCTGGAGGTTCTCTATCCGACGCTCGGCGAGAAGTACGCCGCCGCCCCGCCGGCCGGTAAGGCCCAGGTCATGGCCAAGGCGGTCGAGGACTTCGGCAAGAACCTCACCGTCGGCTCGGCGCCGGACAACCCCGTCGTCCGCATCGGGTTTGAACACGAGAGCGGCGAGATGGCGGCCCGGGCGGTCAACACCCTGCTCGAGGAGTACCTGATCTATCGCCGCACGGTGCTGATCCAGCCGTCTTCGCCGGTTCTCGAACGCCAGCGGGTGCTGTTCGAAGACCAGCTGGCCCAGGCCGACACGGCCTATCAGGGCTTCCTGACCACCAACGACATCGGCGACTTCAACGCCCAGAAGACCGCCCTGACCGGCCTGATCGGCCAGATCGAGACCCAGCGCCAGATGGCCGAGGTCACCCTGCAGGACCGTCAGGCCCGGCTGGCGACCCTGGAGGCCCAGCTGGCCCAGGTCGCGCCGGAGATCGGCCTGTTCCGGGATATCGATCCCGCCGCCGCCACCCGGCTGGCCGCCCTGCGGCTGCAGCGGGAGGAGATGCTGTCCCGCTACCTGCCGACCGCCCAGCCGGTAAGGGACGTCGAGGCCCAGATCGTCCAGCTCGAAGCGGGGATGAACACCGGCCGGACCCAGACCGACGGCGCGCGCCGCATCGGGGTCAATCCGGTGCACCAGACCCTACAGACCGACCGCATCCAGACCGCGGCCGAGGTCGCCGCCCTGCAACAGTCCCTGGCCGCCTATACCCGCCAGGCGCAGCAGGCGACCGACCAGCTGCAGCGGCTGGCGATCATCGAGCCGCAGTTCCAGGCCCTGAGCATGGACCGCGACGTGTTGCAGTCCAGCGTCCGCGACTTCACGGTCAAGGAACGCCAGGACGACGCGGCGCGGCAGATCGCCTCGGAGACCAACGACAACATCCGCATCGTCGACCGGGCCGTGCCGGCGACGCGGGGCGACAGCCTGCGCAAGCCGGTGTTCGCCCTGGCCTTCCTGTTCGGGGCCTTCTCGGCCCTGTGCGCGGGTCTGATCCGGGTCTTCCTGCGCCCCGGCCTGCCGACCCCGGCCTCCGCCTCGCGCACGCTGGACATGCCGGTGCTCGGCGTTGCGGCGTACAAGGGGCGGTGAGGGCGGGGACGCGCACTCAAGTGCATGTCCCCGTTCCGTGCGGCATGTCGACAGGTTCCCGCCATCCCTTCATGCGTTAGTTTGTCGGACTTGGGCGCGTAACGATTCGAGCCATGGTGGATTTGAGCGCTGAAGCGGCAGAGCTTTGGGCGTCCCTCGGGCCGCCGGCGCCCGGTCGCGCCCGCGCCATCCAGTTCGTGGCGGCGCGGCGGGGCGAGGGGGCCTCGACCGTGGCGCGGGAGCTGGCGACCTTCGCAGCTCGCCGCGCCGGCCGCACGGTCTGGCTCGTCGACCTGGACCTGTTCAGTTCACCGCAGCACAGCGCCATCTCCGCCCGCCCGGACCTGTACGGCGACCTGGGCCAGGCCGTGTCGGCGACCCCCGGACGGCGGGGTGTTCTTCACCGTGCAGCCGCCAACGCCGATGCCGGACGGAACGGTCGCGCCGGATTCGAAGTTCCTGGTGGCCCACCAGGTCGGCGGCGACCGGCTCTGGGTCACCCGCTTCCGGGCCGACGCCCTGCGCGGCAAGCAGGCCGTCCATATCCTGTCCAGCAGCGACTACTGGAACACGCTCCGTCGCCACGCCGACCTGGTCATCGTCGACAGCCCCTCGGCCGACCGCTCGCAGGCGGCCCTGACCGTGGCGCCGTTCATGGACCAGACGGTGCTGGTGGTCTCCGCCGACCAGCCGGACGTCAGCGCCCCGGCCCGGCTGCGCGACGCCATCACCGCCGCCGGCGGGCGGCCCTCGGGCGTGTTCTTCAACCGCGCCCGGGTCGAGGCGCCGGCCTTCCTGCGCCGGATCCTGCCGTGACCTGGGCCGCCGCCTCCTGGGAGGCCGGGCGGCCGGCCGCGCACCGCATCGACGTCTGGGACGTGCTGGCCTTCGGCATGCTGGTGATGAGCCTCTTGCTCTACAGCCAGGGCTGGATCCTGCCGATCTTCGGCGAGACGTTCGACGCCGCCAGTTCCTCCGCCATCCGCAACGCTTACCTGCCGGCCTACGCCGCCGGAGTAGCGATCCTCGCCATGCGGCCCTGGGATGCGGCCATGGCGACCCTGCGCCAGCCGTTCCTGCTCGCCCTGCTGGCGGTGACGGCCCTGTCGGTGGTCTGGTCGATCGCGCCGGACGCCACCGTGCGCCGCCTGGTGGCGCTGTTCGCCACCACCCTGACCGGGGTGGTGCTGGCCGTCCGCTTCCGCTGGGCGACCATGGCCGAGATCATGGCCACGGCGTTCGGCCTGCTCGCCGTCGCCTCCTTCCTCGCCGGCCTTGTGCTGCCCTTCGGCAGGATGACCGAGCTGTTTCCCGGCGCCTGGCGCGGCGTCTGGATGGAGAAGAACGCCCTGGGCGGCAACATGGCCATGGCCTTCTCGATCTTCGGCGCCGCCGCGCTGCTGGCCCCCAAACGGGCCTGGCTGTGGTGGTCGCTGGCCGGGCTGGCGCTGGGGCTGGTGCTGCTGTCGACCTCGAAGACCTCGCTGGTCTCGCTCGGCCTGGGCGGCGCGGCGCTGGCCTTCGTCTGGATCTGCCGCCGGGGCGCGGCCTACGGCGTGGCGGCCACCTGGGCGGCGGTGACCGGCGCGGCGCTGCTGGCCGCCTTCCTGCTGTTCGCCGCCGATGTCTTCCTGGAGCTGCTGGGCAAGGACGCCACCCTGACCGGCCGCACCAAGATCTGGGCCGCCGTCATGCGCCAGATCGAGGAGCGGCCCTGGACGGGCTTCGGCTACTCGGCCGTCTGGGACGACAAGAGCGGCTGGGGCCCGCTGGCCTGGATCACCAAGGACGCCGGCTTCAAGGCCCAGCACGCCCATAACAGCTGGCTGGAGCAGTGGCTGGGCATGGGCCTTGGCGGCCTGATCGCCTGGGCCCTGTTCTACAGCCAGACGGTGCTCGCCGCCCTGGTGGCGGTGTTCCGCGAGAAGGGGGCCTACCTCGCCCTGCCGTTCCTGGTCATCTACTCCCTGGTCAGCCTGACCGAGAGCATCGCCGTCAGCTACAACGACCTGCGCTGGGCGATCTTCGTGGCCCTGGCGGTGAAGCTGGCCTGGGGGGATCGGGAGTAGCTCCCAAACCCCGTCATGGCCCGACGTGTTCGGGCCACCCATGCCTGGTGTGTCAGCATGCGTCTTGCGTGCTTCGACACGCGCCTTCGGCGCTGCTCAGCATGACCAGGGAGGGCAGGCATTTTGCCACGTCATCCTGAGCAGCCGCGCAGCGGCGTGTCGAAGGACGCACCGCCTAAGCAGCGTTGATGG
>JBEIDC010000085.1:0-13386 GCA_040383665.1 Caulobacter sp. | reverse complement strand
CGGGATCGGGAAATGTAGCGCTGTAAGAAAGATGGACGCCTGGGGTGGACCCGGTAGCGGCGCAGGCCAGCGCCAGCAGTTCGGGGTGTTCGCTGTTGATGGCGCGGCGGATGTGATCGACCTCGAAGCCGCCGAGGCGGGCGATGGCGATCACGAACAGGCTGAGCCGCCGTTCCCGCAGCGCGCGCAACAGGTAGCTGGGCTTCAGCTGGCCGCCCTCGGCCAGCTTCTCGACAAGCTTGGCCTCCATGGATTCGCGCTCGGCGTCCTGGCGCATCTGCACCGGCGGCATGCCGTCTACCGCCGCGTGGGCCTCGCGCACCGCCAGCGCGAGCTCCGCGTCCAGGGCGGCGGGGTCAAGCCGGAAGCGGCCGACGAGGGCGGTCCGCAGCGACTGGCCCACCCACAGGTAGAGCCGCTGGGCCAGGTCCGAAGACATTCGCGGGTGGCGCGCCAGCGGCGAGCGCATGGCGGCCACGCGACGCGAATGGTCGACCAGCTTCTCCATGGCGGACCGGGAGATGTCGGCGGTATCGTTGCCGGCCAGGGCGGTCAGAACCGCAGGCTCCTCCTGCTTGAGGATGGCCTCGATGACGGGCGAACTCAGCCGGCCGCGGCGGGCGATGGCGATCTGGTGGTCCAGCGTCGACTCGACGAGCAGCCGGATCAAGTCGTGGTCCTGCAGCACAGGGCTGACGGAGATGACCGGCGCGGCGATCTCGATGTCGTCCAGGGCCAGCACATTGATCAAGGCCTGCGGGGCCCAGGGAGCCGGGGCGATCTTGTCGGCCAGCCGGCGGCGGATGTCCCGCTCGGCCTCGGCCACCAGGGTCATGAACACCGAGCCGATCATCTCGCGCATGGCCGGCGCGGACAGGTCGTCCAGCTCGGCCTGGCCGCAATAGTCGACCATATCCTCGAGCAGCCGCTCGCGATCCGCCGGATGGCGACTCTGGGCGAGCATCAGCAGGCTGTGAGGATCGATGGCGGCGGTCAAGGAACGTCCCCGGCTTCCCCGGATAGGGCGCAGCATCAGCCTGCGCCATCCCCGTGAAAACATGCTTAAACCAGACCAAAGCACAGAGGGGAGTCGAAACGCATGGGCGATCCGGTGATCGTGGCGCTTGACCAGGGGACGACCAGCACCCGGGCCATCGTGTTCGACACGAAGGGACAGGCCCTGGCCGAGGCCGGCCGGCCGTTGCGGCAGGGCTATCCGTCCGATGGCTGGGTCGAGCACGACGCGGAGGAAATCTGGACCGCGTCCGTGGCGGTGCTGCGCGAGGCGGTCGAGAAAAGCGCACGCGCCGCCGACGTGGTCGCCATCGGGGTCACCAACCAGCGCGAGACCGTGGTGATCTGGGACAAGGCCACGGGCCGGCCCATCGCCCCGGCCATCGTCTGGCAGGACCGCCGCACGGCCGACGACTGCGAGCGCATGAAGAAGGCCGGACGCGAAGAGCGGGTGACCGAGGTCACCGGCCTGCTGCTGGATCCGTATTTCTCGGCCACCAAGATCGCCTGGCTGCTGCGGCAGACACCGGGCGCGCGGGAAAAGGCCGAGCGCGGCGAGCTGCTGGCCGGCACCATGGACAGCTGGGTGATCTGGAAGCTGACCGGCGGCAAGGTCCACGCCACCGACGCCACCAACGCCTCACGCACCCTGCTGTTCGATATCGGTCGTCAGGCGTGGTCCGAGGAGATGCTGGACCTGTTCGAGGTGCCCGGCGCGATGTTGCCGACAGTGCTGGACTGCGCCGCGGACTATGGCGAGACCGACGCCGCCATCCTCGGACGGCCCGTCCCGATCCGGGGCGTCGCCGGCGACCAGCAGGCGGCGCTGATGGGACAGGGGTGCGTCCGCCCCGGCGAGATGAAGGCCACCTACGGCACGGGCTGCTTCATGCTGCTCAACACCGGGGGCAAGAAGTCGCTCAGCCGCTCGCGGCTGCTGACCACCGTGGCGGCGCGCATCGGCGGCAAGACCACCTATGCGCTGGAAGGCTCGATCTTCGTGGCCGGTGCGGCCATCCAGTGGCTGGGCGAGGAGTTGGGCCTGGCCGGCGGCCCGCAGGGAGCGGAGGCGCTGGCCCGCACCGCCAAGCCCGACCACGGGGTGGTGCTGGTGCCGGCCTTCACCGGGCTTGGCGCGCCCTGGTGGGACCCGGACGCGCGGGGCGGCATCTTCGGCCTGACCCGCGACAGCGGCCGGGCGGAGATCGCGGCGGCGGCGTTTGACGCCTGCGCGCTGCAGACGCGGGACCTGATCGAGGCCATGCGTGCGGATGCGCCGCACGCCTTTCACGACGGGGCCGAGCTGCGCATCGACGGCGGCATGGCCAGGAGCGCCTGGTTCAGCCAGCGGCTGGCCGACCTGACCGGCCTTCCGGTCCAGCGGGCGAGCTATCACGAGACCACGGCTCTTGGCGCGGCCCTGTTCGCGGGACTGGGCGCGGGGATATTCGCCACGCCTGAAGAGGCGGCCTCTGCCCGCCCTGACGCCGAGGCCCTGACCCCCGTCGCGGCGACCCAGGAACGCGAAACCGCCTATGCCCGCTGGCTGGACGCGGTGCCGAGGGTGAGGGGTTAGGTCAGTCTGGGAGGGCGACCGCCCGTTTCGCTTCCGGCCGTGACAGCCTGCCCTGCAGGGGTTTGCTTGGGCGCCGACGGCACGGGCGCCGCACGACTGCA
The DNA here is from genome assembly GCA_040383665.1 of Caulobacter sp. Taxonomy (GTDB): domain Bacteria; phylum Pseudomonadota; class Alphaproteobacteria; order Caulobacterales; family Caulobacteraceae; genus Caulobacter. Next base: position 10,695 of record JBEIDC010000085.1, on the reverse strand, counting down.
CGTGTTTCTCACACGGGTTTCACTTGAGTTGCCGCCTGTCGTGGGTATCTGTGCCTCGAAGTCGGGGTTTCGCTAGGTGAATTTGTCCAGACGATCTCTGTTCGGTCTGTCGGCCGCGCTGGTTTCCGGCCTGGCCGCGCCGCTGCGCGCCTTCGCCGCCGACTCGCCGGCGGTCGCCGGATCGGCCGCTCTCCCGCCCGGCGTGCTGAGCGGCCGGTTGATCACCCGCCAGATCATGGAGACCGCCCGCATGCCGTCGCTGTCGGCGGCGGTCGTTCGCGACGGCCAGCTGATCTGGGCGGAGGCCTTCGGCTGGGCGGATCTGGAAGCCCGCGCGCCGGCGCGGACGACCGGCCGCTACCGGCTGGCCAGCGTGTCCAAGGTCATCGCCGCGGCGGTTGCGGCCAGACTGGCCGAGCGCGGCGTGGTCGATCTCGACGCGCCGATCGGCCAATACCGGCCCAGCCTGCCGGTCGCCCACCATGGGACCACCTTGCGTCAGCTTCTGGCCCACACCGGCGGCGTGCGCCATTACGTCGGCAGCGACTTCGACCCGCGCAAGCCCGGCGGCGGCATCGACCAGCGGACCTATCGCAACACCGACCAGGCGCTGTCGATCTTCATCGACGATCCGTTGGTCTCGGTCCCGGGCGAGGCCTTCAACTACAGCACCTTCGGCTACACCCTGATGAGCGCGGTGCTGGAGTCGGCGACGCGTCTGAGTTTCCCCTACCTCGTCGAGAACGAGGTCACACGCCCCCTGAACCTGCAGACGGTCGGGCCCGACGTCGTCGGCGCCAAGGTGCCGGATCGCGTCCGCTGCTACCAGCAGGCGCGGGACAGCGGCGAGGTGCGGCTCGCACCGCCGATCAATCCTGCCTACAAATGGGCTGGCGGCGGATTGCTGGGCGCCGCGCCGGACATCGCCCGCTTCGGCGACGCCTTGCTCAATCCCGGATACCTTTCCGTGACCTCGCTGGAGCAGACCTTCACGCCCGTCGCGCCGACCCGCGAGGGTGCGCCGGTGCAGGTCGGCCTGGGTTGGCGCATCGACCGTGATCCGGCCGGCCGGCTGCGCTACCACCACGCCGGCAGCATCATCGGCGGCCGCTCCATCGTCATGGTCATCCCGGAAGCGGCCCTGTCCGTCGCCATCCTGTCGAACATGGGCGACCTGCCTGTCGATCCGCTGACCCCCGCCCAGCACCTGGCCGAAGGCTTCCTGACAGCGTGATCCCTCAGGCCGGCGCATCCAGCAGGCCCAGGAGGTTGCGAAGGGTCGGGGAGTCGTCGTCGCGGCGCCAGACCAGGCCGGTCTCCAGGATCGGCGGCCCGGCCAGGTCCAGATAGGCGACTCCGGCCCGGGCCAGGTTGCGCAGCGAGGCCGGCGCGAGGGCGACGCCGAGACCCGCGGACACCAGGCTGATGATGGTCTGCATCTGGATCGCCTCCTGGACGATCCTGGCCGGCCGTCCATGGTCCGCGAAATAGCCGGTGACCAGGTCGTGGAACGCGGGCGCGACCTCACGGGGGAACAGGATCACGGGCGCGTCGATGATGGCCTCCGGCGCGAGGCGTCCGTCCCGCGCGCTCAGCCGGCCCTCCTCGATCCAGGCGCTCGGGACCACCGCCACGAGGGGTTCGGAGACCAGCCGCCGGTAGGCGAGGCCCGCGGGCAGGGCGCGGTCATGCGGCGGGATGATGATGCCGGCATGGCGCTCTCCGGCGACCACGGCGGGGATCTGCAGGTCGCTGGTGGCCTCGGCCAGCCGAACCTCCACATCCGGACAGGCGGCGGCGTAGCGCCGCACCAGGTCGGGCAGCACGTTGTAGTCCGCCGTGCTGACGAAGGAGAGCGAGAGATAGCCGGTCTGGCCGTCGCGAAGCCGGCGGGCCGCAGCCGGCAGCGCCTCGATGGCCGAAAGTCCGGCCAGGACGTGCGGCAGCCACTGTTCGCCCAGGGCGCTCAGCCGCACGCTGCGCCTTGACCGCACGAAGAGCAGGGCGCCGAGCTCCTTTTCCAGCGCCATGATCGACTGGCTCAGCGGCGGCTGGGTCATGCCCAGCTGCTCGGCGGCGCGGCCAAAGTGAAGGGTCTCGGCGACGGCCGCGAAGTGGCGCAGGTGACGGATGTCCATTCATATTCCTGACGACCTAATGGGGACTGAGTAATATATTTTGGTCCGGATCGGAAGCGGCGTAGGATCAGGCGATCCTGACAAAGAGACCACCGCCATGCCCGTCCTCCGCTCGCGAACCTCCACCCACGGCCGCAACATGGCCGGCGCCCGCGGCCTGTGGCGCGCCACCGGCATGAAGGACGGCGACTTCGGAAAGCCGATCATCGCGGTGGCCAACAGCTTCACCCAGTTCGTGCCCGGCCATGTGCACCTCAAGGACCTGGGCCAGCTCGTCGCCCGGGAGATCGAGGCGGCCGGCGGCGTGGCCAAGGAGTTCAACACCATCGCCGTCGACGACGGCATCGCGATGGGCCATGGCGGCATGCTCTACTCGCTGCCCAGCCGCGAGCTGATCGCCGACGCGGTCGAGTACATGGTCAACGCCCACTGCGCCGACGCCATGGTCTGCATCTCCAACTGCGACAAGATCACGCCCGGCATGCTGATGGCCGCCATGCGGCTGAACATTCCGGTGGTGTTCGTCTCCGGCGGGCCCATGGAGGCCGGCAAGGTGCTGGTGAAGGGCGAACTGCGAGCCCTCGATCTGGTCGACGCCATGGTTGTCGCCGCCGACGACAGCTACAGCGACGAGGAAGTCGCCGAGATCGAGAAGGCGGCCTGCCCGACCTGCGGCTCCTGCTCGGGCATGTTCACGGCCAACTCCATGAACTGCCTGACAGAGGCGCTGGGCCTGTCGTTGCCCGGGAACGGCTCGGTGCTGGCCACGCACGCCGACCGAGAGGCGCTGTTCAAGGAGGCCGGCCGGCTGGTCGTCGACCTGTGCCAGCGCTGGTACGAGCAGGACGACGCCACGGCCCTGCCGCGCGGCATCGCCACCCGGGCGGCGTTCGAGAACGCCATGTGCCTGGACATCGCCATGGGCGGCTCGACCAACACGGTTCTGCACCTGCTGGCCGCCGCCCACGAGGGCGAGGTCGACTTCGGCATGGCGGACATCGACCGGCTGTCGCGCAAGGTTCCCTGCCTCTGCAAGGTCGCGCCGGCCAAGGCTGACGTCCACATGGAGGATGTCCACCGGGCGGGCGGGGTCATGGCCATCCTTGGCGAGCTGGAGCGCGGCGGCCTGATCGACGCGACGCAGCCGACCGTTCATGCCCCGACCATGGCCGAGAGCCTGGCCCGGTGGGACATCGGTCGCAGCACCAGTCAGGTGGCCCGCGATCTGTTCAGCGCCGCCCCGGGCGGCAAGCCGACCCAGATCGCCTTCAGTCAGGCCGAACGCTGGGAGAACCTCAACACCGACCGTGAGGCGGGGGTCATCCGCTCGGTCGAACATCCCTTCTCCAAGGACGGCGGCCTGGCCGTGCTGTTCGGAAACCTCGCGCCGGAAGGCTGCATCGTGAAGACGGCCGGGGTCGATGACTCGATCCTGACCTTCCGGGGGACCGCGAAGGTCTTCGAAAGCCAGGAGGCGGCGGTCAGCGGCATCCTGGGCGGCAAGGTCAAGGCCGGCGACGTGGTGGTCATCCGCTACGAGGGGCCCAAGGGCGGGCCGGGCATGCAGGAAATGCTCTATCCGACCACCTACCTGAAATCGAAGGGCCTGGGCGCCGCCTGCGCCCTGATCACCGACGGCCGCTTCTCGGGCGGCACCTCGGGCCTGTCGATCGGCCATGTTTCGCCGGAAGCGGGCGAGGGGGGGCTGATCGCCCTGGTCGAGACCGGCGATTCGATCCTGATCGACATTCCGAACCGTGGCATCACGCTGGAGGTCTCTGACGCGGTGATCGCGCAGCGACAGGCCGCGATGATCGCCCGCGGCAAGGACGCCTGGAAGCCGCTCGGCCGCGAGCGCGCGGTCAGCCCGGCCCTGCGCGCCTACGCCGCCATGACGACCAATGCCGCCCGCGGCGCGGTCCGGGACGTCAGCCAGGTCGAGCGCTGAGGTCGCGACGCTGCGCCTCAGAGGCTGACGCTAGTCGTCGCGGTCCTTGCGGATACGGGTCTCGACGGCCTTTTCGAAGTCGCTGGCGGCCGCCGGAGGATCGCCTCCGGCGCCGGTGTCGTCTCCCGGCTGGGCGCCGGGCCTGCCCATGATGATGGTGTCGTTTCCGCCGGCCCTGGGCGCGGAGACAGGCAGCCCGGGCTCGTCCCGGGCCGCGGCGGCCTTCTTCGCCAGATAGTCGGCGCGCTCGTCATCGGTGACCACGCCGTCGCGGTCAGCGTCCGCGGGTTTGAGCAACCGCAGCGGCTGGCCCTGGCCCAGAGCCTGGGCAGGCAGGGCGACGAGCAGGGCGGACAGGATGATGGCGACGCGCATGCGATGGCTTCCCGAAACAGGGATGCAGCATCGCCCTGTCGGAGCCTCGCATCAAGCCAGAGGCGATACGCCGAACAGCATCGGGTGGGCCCAGAGCAGCGCCGCCCAGATCGCAACGGCCAGCGCCAGTCGCCACAAGCCGATCTCGCCCAGCGACAGCTTCTGGCGGCCGGTCAGGATGGCGCCGAACGGGATGTTGGAGGTCTGGGCCGCGAAGGCGTCCCATTTGGCGCCCAGCGCCTTCTTGCGCTTGGCGTCGATGCTGACCGTGCCGAAAACGCCCAGCGCCAGAATGGAGCCGAACAGGATCACGCTGGGCAGGTCGCCGTTGGACAGCAGGTGTCCCGCCGCCCAGATTGACACGCCCCACAGGAACGGGTGCCGGGTGATGCGCAGCATGCCCTTCACCGCGTCCGGCTTGTCCAGCGCGCCCTCCTGCTTGACGCTGGTCGGGTTGGGGGTGAGCAGGCCCGGCACGACGAGCAGCAGGGCGAGCAGCATGATCAGCAGCCCGGCGTGGCGGGCGCCCGGGCCGAGATCCCAGTAGACCGGGCCCAGTCCCCTGGCGTCGCCATAGGCCATCGACAGCCAGACGATGCCGCCGACCGAGGCCAGCGAAAACAGGCCCATATAGGGGCCTTCCTTCATCGCCCCCACCAGCACGCCGCGAAGGGCGGTGCCGGAGACCAGAAGGTGCAGCAGGACAAAGAAGGCGGCGGCGGCGATCAGCGCGGTCATGAAGTCCCTCCCCAGGATGACAGCGGGGAGGGTGCACTTTTCAGTTTACACTGTCAATTATGACGCTGTCCGTTTTCTTCATCGTCATCCGGCCCGAAGTCGAGCTCGGGATCGTCGTCCCACGGAGGCCCGTTGTCAGTATCCGCGGGAGGCGCGACAGGACGGGTGGGCGCGGGCCTTGCGACCGCCTCGGCCGGGCGCTGGGCCGAGACCGGCGTCGAGACGGCCGGCGGCGGAGCCTGCGGACGCGCGGGACGCCGAACAATGGCCTCGACCCGGGCCAGCCAGCGGTTGGCCTCGCCGATCGCCGCGCGGGGCGACCAGTCGTCCCGGCGGGCCTCATCGCCACGCAGCCACAGGTCCAGTTCGAAATCCGGGCTTTTCGGGTCGTCGAACAGCAGTCGCAGGGTGACATGGTCGGCAGACGAGACCACCTGCTCCAGCGCCCGGCGAGGCTCGCCGCGGAAAGCCTTTGCGACCACCTGGCCATCGATGATCAGCTCGGCGCCGATCACCTCGTCGATGCGGTAGATCAGGCACCAGTCGCCCCGGTCCCAGGCGACGGCGATCAGGCCCGAGGCGAAGGAGAAGCCTGCGCCCCGACCGCGCCCCTGGGCGATGATCATCGCTTCGGGCTCGCTGCGCAGGACATTCCGCAGGGCGCGGCGGATCCGGCGCTCGTCGTTGTGCCACCACAACGCCAGGCTGCCCAGGAACGTCACCGCCGTTCCGGCCAGGGCCAGCATCATCAGAAGGCGCCACATGTCCGTCATGCGACAAGGCTTAGCGGGAGTCCCGCCCGTCGTCAGCGTCCCGCGTGGTCAGGCGCCGATGATGACCTTCTCCTCGCCCCACCACAGCGGCGAGCGGGACAGGTCGATGAAACGCTTCTCGTCCTCCAGCAGCATCCGCCCCGCCTCGCGGGCGGCGGGGTCCTGGGCGGTCAGGGCCATGTCGTCAAAACTGTCCCACCAGAGCTGGGCCACACCGTCGAACTGTTCAGGCCCGCCGCGGCTGGCGCGGGAGTCAGCGCTGACCGCCGGATCGAAGCTGTGCAGCTGGACGTAGCGGCGGATGCGCAGGGGCTGATTCACGCTGGCGACCAGCGGTCCGTGGGTGTTGAGCCAGTAGTCCTGGAAGGCCTCGCGCGTCAGGTGGGGCAGGCGGATGAGGCAGAAGGTCAGTTTGATCACAGGTCCAGCTCCACGACGACCGGAACGTGGTCGGAAGGCTTTTCGCCTCCGCGGACGTCCCTGTGAATGTCCACCCGCACCAGCCGGTCGGCGGCCTGGGGCGACAGAAGGGCGTGGTCGATGCGGATGCCGTTGTTCCGGGGCCATGCGCCGGCCTGGTAGTCCCAGAAGGTATACCCGCCGGGCGCGCCGTCGGCGGCCATGTAGGCGTCGGTCAGGCCAAGGTTCTGCAGCGCGCGCCAGGCGCCGCGGCTCTCCGGCTGGAACAGCGCGTCGCCGAGCCAGTCCTTCGGCTTTTCCACGTCCTGCTCGAGCGGAATGACGTTGTAGTCCCCCGCGACGACCATCGGCTCCTCCAGCGGCAGGAGCGCGCGGACATGGCGGTTCAGGCGATCCATCCAGGCCAGCTTGTAGGCGAACTTCTCGGTGCCGATCGGATTGCCGTTGGGCAGGTAGATGCCGATCACCCGCACGGGCCTTGGGCCGGAGACGACCGCCTCGATGTAACGGGCCTGCTCATCGCTTTCGTCGCCCGGCAGTCCCCGGCGAATATCCTCCATCGGGACCTTCGAGAGCATGGCCACGCCGTTGTAGGTCTTCTGGCCATGGACGGCGACGTTGTAGCCTAGGCGCTCGAAGGCATCGGCCGGAAACTTCTCGTCGACGCACTTGATCTCCTGCAGCACCGCCACGTCGGGCGAGGCTGCCTCGAACCAGGCCAATACCGTTTCCAGGCGAGCGTTGACCGAGTTCACGTTCCAGGTGGCGAGTCGCATTGACGGCTCCGTGACGAGGGGAGAAGGCTAGGGACCATGACGGTGCGGCTCAAGACAGTAGCGGAGCGGGATCAGCGCGCGAGGAGCATTCTGTTGATCCTCGCGACGGCGATCTGCGTGGGGATAGCCCCACTCGGCGCCGTCGGCACGCTGTTTTCGCCGCTGGTCTTCGATGATCGCGGCAACCTGCTCAACCCGCTGGCCTGGCTGGGCTTCTTCCTGATGATCACCTTCTGGGTCGTCTGTCTGGTCGGGCCGCTGGTCGCCTGGGTCTTCTGGCGCCGCCAGCGCGAGCCCCTGGCCTGGTCGGCGATGAGCGCCCCGCTGATCTGGGGACTCCTGATGGCGATCGTGCTTCAGTTCATCCCGGGTTAGGGCTTCACGAACTCGGCGATGGCCTCGACGACGCCGGGCGCCAGCGGCAGCGACGGATCGGCATAGGTGGCGAGATTGCCCGCCCGATCCAGCGTCGCGGCCTTCAGGACGTGGTTCACCCCTGGCAGGATGACGAGCTTCGCAGAGGGCTGGGCCGCCTTGAGCGCCCGTGCATCGACCACGGACACCTGGAGGTCGGTGTCGCCCTGCACGATGAGGATCGGTTTGCCGACGCCGGCCGCCAGGGCCGTTGGATCCTGCCGGAAGGACTCGATCAGGAAGTCCTGAACCGCCGGCCTGAACAGGGGAAGCAGCGCCGGGTGCATGTCGGCGGTGTCGACCTTCCGACCGGCTTCCAGCTCGCTGATCGCATTCAGGGCCTGGGGAAGCAGAGGAGCGTTGGCCGGATTGGCCTGCAATTGCTCGCGGATGACCGCCCCCAGCGGTCGGCCCGGCGCGGCGACCAGCACCAGCCCGCACACGTCCGGATTATCACCGGTCGCCGCGATCAGCGCCACCAGTCCGCCCTCGCTGTGGCCCAGCAGCCAGACACAGCGCAGACCGGTCCGCTGCTTCAGGGCGCCGGCCCAGGCATTGGCGTCGGCCGCCAGGATGCTGACCGTCACGGCGTTTGGATCGGCGGCGGCCGGTCCACTTGCGAACATGCCGCGTTTGTCCATCCGCAGGCTTGCGACCCCCTGGGCCGCGAGCCCTTCGGCCAGCAGGCGATAGGTCGATCCGCGCACGCCCATGGGGGTGTTGCCGTCCCGGTCGGTCGGGCCTGATCCGGGCAGGATGACAACCGCCGCGCGCGGCTCACCGGACACGGAGAGCACTGTCGCCTTCAGCGGGGCGAGCCCGCCGGGAATTTCGACGGCGGTCTCCAGCGGGGCGGCCAGCGTTGCCGCGGCCATCAGGATTGCGGTGAACATGGTGTCGCCCCCTCCGGAAGCGGGCGTCAGATCGAGAAGCTGACGCCGCAGCCGCAGCTGGACCTGGCGTTGGGATTGCGGACGCGGAACTCCGCGCCGGCCAGTTCGTCCACGAAGTCGATCTCCGAACCCTTGAGAAGCGCGAGCGAGATCGGGTCCACGAGCGCCGCCGCGCCGTCGCGCTCGACCCGCAGGTCGTCATCCTCGGCGCCTTCGACCAGGTCGAAGCGGTACTGGAAGCCGGAGCAGCCGCCGCCGTCGACGGCCACGCGCAGCATCACCGATCGCCCCTCGGCGGCGCCGATGGCGTGCAGGCGGCGGGCGGCCTGTTCGGAAAGCGTGACGTCTGCGCTGGCCAATGTGGGGCCTCAAGGCTGTGGAAAACTCTGTGACTTCATATATGTGCAACCCCGCGCCTCCAGGGAAGGGGGCGCAACGCAAGGCCGACGCATGTCTAGTCTTTTCCAGCCGCCGCCCAGAGCGCCCTATGCCGAGAATCCGGCATCTTCGCGGGGCCGCCAGCACCCTGGACCCGAGAGCAGGACAAGGACTCCGTTCGCCCGCGACCGGGACCGGATCATCCACTGCACGGCGTTCCGCCGGCTCAAGGAAAAGACCCAGGTTTTCGTCGCCCACGAGGGTGATCACTACCGGACCCGCCTGACCCACTCGCTCGAGGTGGCGCAGATCGCGCGGTCGCTGTCCACGGCGCTCGGTCTGGACAACGACCTCGCAGAGACCATCGCCCTGGCCCACGACCTGGGCCACCCGCCGTTCGGCCATGCGGGCGAAGACCAGATCGACGAAAGCATGAGGCCGTTCGGCGGCTTCGACCACAACGTCCAGACCTTCCGCGTCGTGGCCAAGCTCGAGCACCGCTATCCCGACTTCGAGGGCCTGAACCTGACCTGGGAGACGCTGGAGGGCGTGATCAAGCACAACGGCCCGGTGACCGACAAGCTGTCCCGGCCCAGCTGGAACATGGTCCGGCAGTTTGATGCGAACTACGACCTGAAGCTCGGGACCTGGGCCTCGGCTGAGGCGCAGGTCGCGGCCGTGGCCGACGACATCGCCTACAACAACCATGACGTCGACGATGGCCTGCAGGCCGGACTTATCCAGCTGAACGAGCTGCTCGACGTGCCGCTGATTGGGCCGATCCTGCATGGCGTCCGGGCCGAGCGGCCGGATCTGGATGAGCGCCTGACCCGGATGGAGGCCGTCCGCCGGATGATCGGCGCAATGATCGACGACGTCATGGGCGAGACCCTGCGACGGGCGGACGAGAGCGGCGTCGCCTCGGCTGACGGGGTTCGGGCGATGGGCCATGCCCTGGTCGCCTTCTCGCCGGACATGAACGAGGACCTTGCCCGTCTGCGCGCCTTCCTGATGGAGCGCATGTACCGCCACTGGAAGGTCAACCGCACGCGCAGCCAGGCGCGCCGCATTATCGCCGAGATGTTCTCGTTGTTCATGAGCGAGCCGGAGGTCATGCCGACCGAGTGGTTCGCCCGGTCGCAGAACCGCGACGAGGCCGGCCGCGCCCGTGTTGTCTGCGACTACATCGCGGGCATGACCGACCGATACGCCATCGAAGAGCACCGGAAGCTGTTCCAGCTCGAAACCTGGTCATAGCCTTCGCGGCGATGTCAGGTCGCTGGCGATCCGGGGCCGCCGTTCGATAGACTGGTCGCCGTCGGCGCGCGATTCGCCGCTGCGCCCGCAACGATGCTCCCTGGAGCCTGTCTGAAGATGTCCGACCATGATCGCGGCGCCTACACGCCGCCTACCGATTCCCCGCTTTCCTTTGACGCGCGCCGGCCGGTGCGCGGCGGAGGCGGCGGCTCGTCCATCCTGCTGATAAGCGCCGTCATCCTGCTGGTGCTGATCGTCGGCGCCGGGATCTGGCTCTACCGGGACGGCCTGCGAGGCGACGATGACGCGCCCCAGCCGGTCGGCGCCGCCGTCGAGACCGCCAAGGTCGAGCCGAAGGCGGCCGATCAGCCCGAAGTCGATCCGGCGGCCGGCCTGACCATCCACACCGACGACGGCGGCGTTTCGGGTGAACCCACCTTCGCGCCGGAGCCGGAGCCGGTGCTGCCGCGTCCGGCTCCGACGACCGTGCCGACCACGGCTGAACTGCGCCCCGCCGTGCCGGCGCCCCCGCCGGTCGCTGCGCCCAAGCCGGTCGTGGCGCCCAAGCCGGTCGCCACCGCCGCT
>JBEIDC010000084.1:0-13387 GCA_040383665.1 Caulobacter sp. | reverse complement strand
TCGCCGCCGAGTTCGAACGGCGCATCAAGGCGGCGGAGGGGAAGTAGGGAAGGTGATTACCGGCGGGTCGCGCGAGCGGCCCGTCACTCGAAGATCTTGAGCGTGACGTTCACCATCGTCACCAGAGCGGTAACGCCGCCGATCATCATCAATGTCTGCTGCAGGAGCCTGGCGCCGAACTCCGCGCGGAGGTCAGCGAGGTCCGCCTTCGTAGCCATATCGCGCTTGAGGGCTCCGATGTCCGCCTTCATCAGGTCGAGATCCGCCTTCACGCGTACGCCCTGGGCATCAAGATCCGCCTTCATCTTTGCGCCCTGGGCATCGAGGGCCGCCCTCAACGCTGCACTCTGTGCTTCGAGATCCGCCTTCATCGCTGCGCTCTGTGCATCGAGGTCAGCCTTCATCGCTGCGCTCTGCGCATCGAGATCCGACTTCGTCATTACGTGCTGTGCATCGAGGTCAGCCTTCGTCGCCAGATGACTGATGTCCGGCATCGCCGCCGCGTGCTGGAAGACCGAGACCACAGCCTCGGCCACGCCCTCGCTCATCCCCGCTTCACGGAGCTGTTTGGAGGCGCTCAGGGTGTCGAAGGCGAACGGCGACATGATCACAACCTTAACGGTTGTTCCCGTTTTGTCTACCAGAAAGTTCAGCCGCGCGGCTCGGGGCGCTCAAGCTCTTCCAGCGCTTCCGTCAGCACATCCATGCGCTTGGCCAGCGCCACGGCGGCGTCGCGGAGGCCCTGATTGTAAAACCGGGGGCCCAGCTTCGCCGTGATGAAGTCGAGCAGGAACTGGGCGTCGAGGTTGCCGATCTCGGCGTCGCACTCGCGCTTCAGGTAGTCGCGCAACATGTGGGCCAGGTCGCCCCGCGTGGCCTTGTCGAACTCGATGCCGGCCATCGCGGAGCTCCCGATTTCTAGCCGATCTTGCCGAAGCACCAGGCCAGGATCGATTTCTGGGCGTGGATGCGGTTCTCCGCCTCATCCCAGACCAGCGACCGGGGACCGTCGATGACCGCGTCGGTCACCTCCTCGCCCCGGTGCGCCGGCAGGCAGTGCAGGAAGACCGCGTCCTTGTCCGCCAGGCCCATGAGGTCCTCGTCGACCTGGTAGGACTCGAAGGCGTCGAGGCGGGCCTCGCCGTCGACGTCGCCCATCGACACCCAGGTGTCGGTGACCACGCAGTCGGCCCCCTCCACCGCCGCGCGGGGATCGTCGGTCATCTCGACCTTCCCCTGCTGCTCGGCCGCGCGGGCCAGATCGTAGAGGTCGGGGTGATAGGCCGCCGGGCAGGCGATGTTCAGCTTGAAGCCCAGCTTGGGCGCGGCGTGGATGAAGCTGGCGCAGACGTTGTTGCCGTCGCCGACCCAGGCGATGGTCTTGCCCGCGACCGGCCCGCGATGCTCCTCGAAGGTGAGCAGGTCGGCCATGATCTGGCAGGGATGGCTCTTGTCGGTCAGACCGTTGATGACCGGAACGGTCGAGTTCTGCGCGAACAGCTCGACGTCCTCATGCCGGTTGGCGCGGATCATCACCGCATCCACCATGCGCGAAAGAACCCTCGCGGTGTCCTCGATCGTCTCGCCCCGGCCCAGCTGCATGTCGGCCGAGGTCGAGATGATGCCGGCCCCGCCCAGCTGGCGGATGGCGGCGTCGAAGGAGAAGCGGGTTCGGGTCGAGTTCTTCTCGAAGATCATCGCCAGCGTCCGCCCCTCGCCGGGGCGGTCGTGGTCGACCATCGCCTGGGTCCAGCCCCGGCGCGAGGCCTTGCGGGTCCTGGCGTCATCGAGGATGACGCGCAGGTCGTGCGCCTCGAGTTTCCAGAGATCGATGAAGTGCCGGACAGTCTTCATGCCGCCGCTCTGGTCCGGACGACTTCGCAGGTCTTCTCGAGCTTCTCGACCACTTCGCGGGCTTCCTCGAGGGTCAGGTTCAGCGGCGGCAGCAGGCGAACGCAGTTGTCGCCGCCGCCGGCCACCAGAAGGTGCTGATCGCGGGCCAGGGCCATGAACTCGCGGTTCACCGGAACCAGCTTGAGGCCGATCAGGAAGCCCTTGCCGCGGACGTCGACGATGACGTCCGGATAGCGGTCCTTGAGGCCCGTGAGCTGCTGGCCAAGGTAACCGGCCACATCGCGGACGTTGGCCAGGGTCTCGTCCTTGCTGATTTCCTCGAAGGCGGCGAGGCCGACAGCCATGGCCAGCGGATTGCCGCCGAAGGTCGAGCCGTGGACGCCGACGGTCATGCCCTTGGCCGCCTCGGTTGTGGCCAGACAGGCGCCGACGGGGAAGCCGCCGCCCAGGGCCTTGGCAACGCACATGATGTCCGGCGCCGCGTCCTCGGCCCACTCGTGTGCGAACAGCTTGCCGGTGCGGCCCATGCCCGACTGCACCTCGTCATAGATCAGGATCACGCCGTGCTCGCGGGTCAGCGCCCGCAGGCCGGTCAGGCAGTGCTCCGGCATGGCGCGCGCGCCGCCCTCGCCCTGCACCGGCTCGACGATGATCGCCGCCGTCGTCGGGTTGGCGATGGCCGCCTTGATGGCGTCGTGGTCGCCCCACTTCAGCTGGCTGTAGTTGGGCAGGCGCGGCCCGAAGCCCTCGACATAGCTCGGGTTGCCGGCGGCGTTGATCGCCGCGTAGCTGCGCCCGTGGAACGAGCCGTCGAAGCCGTAGATCTCGACCCGCTCGGGATTGCCGTTGCCGGTGTGATACTTGCGGGCCGTCTTCAGCGCGCACTCGATGGCCTCGGTGCCGGAGTTGGTGAAGAACACCACATCGGCGAAGGTCGCATCGGTGAGCCGCCCGGCCAGCGCTTCCTGGCCCGGGATGCGGAAGATGTTGGAGACGTGCCAGAGCCTGTCGGCCTGCTCCTTCAACACCTCGACCAGCCGCGGATGGCAGTGGCCAAGACCGTTGGTGGCGATGCCCGCCACGCAGTCCAGGTACTCATCGCCCTTGGTGTCCCACAGGCGCGCGCCTCGGCCGCGTTCAACCGCCAGAGGGGCGCGGTTGTAGACCCCCATGATGTGGTCGGAGGACGGTGCGGTAGTCGTGGGCGTGCTCAAGGATGCCTCCCTAAAGCGAGAAAGTCCCCGGCGGTTGCGCGGGGACGGGAAGGCTTAGGCTTCTCACCGGGGACGGGTTGAATGTCAAGAATTCGGGGGGGCAGCCGGGCGGCCGCCTCGGCCGCTACCTGGTCATGAGGCGGCGAACCGCCGCCTTCAGCAAAGCGCGGGCGTAGAGGCGGTGGAACGGGACCATGGCGCGGAAGCCCACGCCAAGGCCGGCCGCACCCTTGCGCGGAACGACCGCCGAGCCGAAATAGAGTCTGGTCGTCGTCATTGCTGAAGTCGTGTCCAGGACGCTCATCAGCCACGATCGCGTCGACCCCATGAAGTCGCAGAGCAGGATCTGGTCCGCCTCGCGCGCCTCGACGGTCCAGGCGGCGAACCGGTCAGACTCGCCGACGGCCAACCGCCGGGCCTCCAGGTCGGTAGACGGACGCGAAAGCAGCACGGCCAGAACCAGGCGTTCCAGCTTGAACAGAGGCGCCGTGTAGAAGGCTTCGACGAAGGCCGCCTGGGTCACATGGCCAGGGATCGTCAGGGCAAAGCAGTCGGTGTACCCGCCCCCGCCACCGTACCGGTGCAACAGGGCGCCGGCCGGTGGATCGGCCTCGACCACCCGGACAGTCATCGGGCGTCCGCGGCCCTTGCGACGGCCATGGCCAGAGTGGCGGTCCTCTCGACGACGGTCGGATCGACCACGGCCAGCCTGTCGCCCGGCGTGTGGATCAGCGAGAGGATTCGCGGCGGCGGCGGCATGTTGCGCGACGCCTTGCGGGATTCCAGCATGAAAGCCTCCAGCTCATCGACCTCGGCCTTTGGCAGGTGGCTGAAGGAGGTCGCCGGGATGTCGCGCTGCCAGAATGCGCGGTGATCGCTGGGAGGATAGACCTCGAACGGGCGGCAGGCCGCGTTCGCGGCCTTGCAGCCGGCCTCGACCGCGTCCCTGACGAACGCGCCTTCCGGCTGCTGCGGCATCGCGTAGAAGGGCGTGTCGCCGTAGGCATTGATGTCGAAGTTGAAGACCGCCGCCACCCGCTTGCCGTCCTCGCTCGTGGCGTAGGCCTTGGCGCCGAGCAGGCCGAGTTCCTCCTGGTCGAAGAAGATGATGCGCAGGCGATAGTTCTTCAGCCCGCCGCGCAGCCGATCGGCGACCTTCACCAGGGCGACCACCGAGGCGGCGTTGTCGACCACGCCGTCAGCCAGCGTCCCGTCCTTGAGCCGGATCGCATCGTAGTGGGCGGTCAGCAGGATATCCCTGTCGCCCTCGCCGAGCGTGACGATGACGTTGTAACCCTCGCCTTCCTCCGCCTTGAAGGTGAAGGGCCGGACCTCGTACTTGAGGCCGTGGGCGTCGAGCATCGCCCGCAGCCGGGCCAGTCGCGCCGCCTGCGTCGGCTGCGCCAGACTCGATATCCACTCAGCATGCGTCGGCGGCTCCGGCTGCGGCGGCGTTAATCCGGCCGAGCCGACAAACAGGAGAGCCGCGACGGCGGCGGTGACGATACGTTTCATGCAACGCCCCCCGAGCGCTGTCAGGTCTTGAGCCGCCAGCCGGTCACGAACATTCGCCAGCAGGCCAGGAACAGCGCCACGTTCAGCATCGCGACCATGACCACGCCCGCCAGCAGGTTGCCGTCGGCATGGCCGATGAAGCCATAGCGAAAGCCGTCGATCAGATAGAAGAACGGGTTGAAGTGGCTGGCCGTGCGGAACGGCTCGGGCAGGCGGTCGACCAGATAGAAGGTCCCCGACAGGAAGGTCATTGGCATGATCAGGAAGTTGGTGATCGCCGACAGGTGGTCGAACTTCTCTGACCAGAGGCCGGTGAAGATGCCCACGAAGCCCAGCATCAGCGAGGCGCCCACCGCGAAATAGACCACCGCCCAGGCGTGGCTGACCGACAGGTCGGTGAAGGGCAGGAAGGCTATGGTGGTGGCGGTGACCAGGCCGACCACGACGCCACGCGTCGCCGCGCCCAGCGCGAAGGCCAGAACCTGCTCCAGCGCCGACAGCGGCGGGGTCAGAAAGTCCGGCGTCAGCCCCATCATCTTGGCCTGCAGCAGGCTGGAGGAGGAGTTGGCGAAGGCGTTGTTGAGGATGGCCATCATGATCAGGCCCGGCGCCACGAAGGCGGAGAAGGGCGTGCCGTCGACGGGCGGCGCCGCGCCGCGCACGGCGACCACGAAGACCATCATGTAGAGCAGGGTCGTCACCACCGGCGCGGCGACGGTCTGCATCCCCACCTTCCAGAAGCGGCGGATCTCTTTCAGGTACAGCGTGGAGAAGCCGGTCCAGTTGAAACCGGCATAGTCGCGGGGCTGCGGCGGAACGACGCTTTCGGCCATGTCTTTCATCGCCCCTAGGTGCGCCTGCGTCGCTGTTCGCGCAAGGCGCAGGTGAGAATCGGCGACGGAAACCGGTGTCGCCGCGCCGGAATCAAGATGTTGAATCTGTGGACAGACAAGATGGCGCCTATTGTGCCGGTTAACAGAAGGTTTACGATATCTGGTAGCAGGACAGCTCGACGGGCGGTCCAGACACAAAATGTAGGGTCGACGACGGGGGGGCCGTCGCGGCTCTCCCAGGCAGATGAGGGTTGATCATGGGCTGGACCGACGAACGCGTAACGACGCTCAAGAAGCTATGGCTCGACGGCCTGTCGGCCAGCCAGATCGCCAAGCAACTGGGCGGCGTGACCCGCAACGCCGTCATCGGCAAGGTTCACCGCCTCGGCCTGTCGGGCCGCGCCGCGCCCTCGCAGCCGGCCCGTCCGGCCTTCAAGGCCCCCCGTCCGGCCCGTCCCGTCGCCGCGGCTCCGGCCGCGCCGCGCCGCATGGTCGCCGAGCCGGCCGCTCCGGTGGTGGTCAGCAGCGGCCCGACCCTGCCGCAGCCGGTGCACCGCATCGAGGAGCCCGGCAGCGCCACGGTGCTGACCCTGGGGGCCCACATGTGCAAGTGGCCGATCGGCGATCCGTCGACCGACGGCTTCACCTTCTGCGGCCGGCGCAACGGCGAACATGGCCCGTACTGCCGCGAACACGCCCAGGTCGCCTACCAGCAGCCGCAGCCCGGCAAGAAGAAGAGCGGCGCCACCGAGCTGGCCCGCTCGCTGCGCCGGTACATCTAGCCCCGCCTCAGCGCGTGGCGGTGAACGGTCCCTTGTAGCCGTTCGCCGCCACGACTCCGGTCATGCGGTTTCCCGAGAGGGTCGCCTCGTAGTTGGCGCTGAACGGCTTGCCGAGAAAGCTGGACTGATAGCTCCAGCTGACCTTGTCGCCGTCGACCCGGCCTCCTGTCAGCGGATGCCGCTTGCGCGTTCCACCGTCATAGCAGGTCCCGCCGATTGCGCTGCCGCTACGGACGAGGTCGCAGGTCAGGGTGAAGGCGAAGCGCTCGACCTTCGCCTTGACGGCCCAGCTGCCGCTGACCGGGTCATCCGCACCAAGCGCCGGCGCGGCGACCGTCAGGACGGCGGCGAGGCCCAGCAGTGTCGAGCGCATGATCGGTTTCCTCCGGCGACGCTCTTTCAGGTAGCGCGAAGCGGGAAACCGGAAAGGGCCGGTTTCCCGCGACTCGCCCTGACCGCTATGGTGGCGCTGTGAGCGAACCCGACATCCAGACATCCAACGCCCAGGCCTATTCCGTTTCGGAACTGGCGTTCGCGCTCAAGCGGACGCTGGAGGACGCCTACGGTTTCGTGCGGCTGCGCGGCGAGCTGTCGAAGGTCACACACCACGCAAGCGGCCATGTCTATCTGACGATCAAGGACGACAAGGCCGCCCTCGACGGCGTGGTCTGGAAGGGCAGCGTGCGCGGCCTGTCGGTCCGGCCCGAGCAGGGGCTGGAGGTGATCGTCACCGGGCGTATCACCACCTTCCCGGCCGGATCGCGGTACCAGATTGTCATCGAGACGATGGAGGCCGCCGGCGTCGGCGCCCTGCTCGCACAGCTCGAACGCCTCAAGCAGAAGCTGGCGGCCGAAGGCCTGTTCGAGTCCTCGCGCAAACGGCGCCTGCCCTCCATGCCCGCCACGGTCGGTGTGATCACCAGCCCGACCGGCGCGGTGATCCGCGATATCCTGCACCGCATCCGCGACCGCTGGCCCTGCCGCGTGGTGGTGTGGCCGGTGGTGGTCCAGGGCGACGCCGCCGCCGGACAGGTGGCCGCCGCGATCCGGGGGTTCAACGCCATGGCGCCGGGCGGGCCCGTCCCCCGGCCCGACATCCTGATCGTCGCCCGGGGCGGCGGTTCGGTGGAGGATCTCTGGGCCTTCAACGACGAGGCCCTGGCCCGCGCCGTGGCCGAGGGAACCATCCCCCTGATCTCGGCCGTCGGCCATGAGACCGACACCACCCTGATCGACTTCGTCTCCGATCGCCGCGCGCCCACGCCCACGGCCGCCGCCGAGATGGCCACCCCGGTCCTGTCCGAGCTCAAGGCGTTGGTCAGCGACTACGACCGTCGTCTGAATCAGTGCGGCGGCCGGGCGATCGAGACCCGGCGCGAACGGCTGACCGCGTTGTCGCGCGGCCTGCCCCGCCCCACGGACATCCTGGCCATGGCCCGCCAGCGGCTGGACTACGCCGCAAGTCACCTGACCATGGGCCTGCGCCGCAACGTCGATCTGCAAGGCGGGCGGCTCGCCCGGATCTCCGCCCCGTTGAGGCCGGCGCTGCTGTCGGGTCGACGCGACCAGCTCTCGGCCCGGCTGGACCAGCTGAATCTTCGGCTCAACGCCGCCCTGCCGCGCAAGCTGGAGGCCGAAAGGCTGCGCCTGGCCGGGCTGGACAAGCTGCGCGAGACCCTGAACCCCAAGCGTCCGCCGCGTCCCGGTTTCGTTCTGGTGACCCGGCCCGACGGCTCGACCATCCCGCGCGGCGGCGACCTGTCCGCCGGCGAGGCCGTGCGGCTCATGTTCGAGGACGCCACCCGCGAGGCGGTTATCGACGGCGCGCCGACGCCCGACCCGACTCCTGCCCAGGCGCAGAGACCGGCGCCGAAAAAGTCGCCTTCGCCCCCCGCCGGACAGGGTGACCTGTTCTAGCCGCCTCCGGTTCGCTACACTGCGCGCATGAACGCTATTGATCGCGACATGAGCCGGGACCTCGCCGTCCTGCACTATGGCGACGGCGAGTACGCCGTGATGAAACATGGCCGGCACGTCGTCTGCGCCGTCAGCGGGGTGAAGATCCCGCTCGAGGCCCTGCGCTACTGGAACGCCACGACCCAGGAAGCCTACGCCGGGCCGGCCGAGGCCCTGCAGCGCTGGAAAGACCTTACCCCCTGAACCGCAGGGGCCTCCTTGCCGGCCTGGGCGCCGCCGTGGTCGCGGGCCCCGCGCTGGCGCGAACGCCGGGGCTGCTGGTCAGCGGGCGTCTTCGTCAGGGCGGCTTTGCGATCGGCAGGACCAGCGCCGGCGCCTCGGTGATCCTCGATGGTCAGCCGGTCACGACGGCCTCGCAGGGCGGATGGTTCTTCATCGGCTTTGACCGCGACTCCGCGCCCTCCGCCGAGCTCCGCGTGGAGACGCCGGAAGGCTCGACCCTCCAGCGGCTGGACATCCTGCCCGGCGATTTCGACGTGCAGCGGATCAGCGGCCTGCCGCAGGACCAGGTCTCGCCGACAGACCCGGCGCTTCTGGAGCGCATCGGGCGCGAGGCCGCGCTAAAGGCCGTCGCCCTGGAAAGCCGCTGGGACGCGGAGGCCTTCATCGGCGGCTTCGACATGCCGCTGGAAACCTGGCGGATCAGCGCCCGGTTCGGCGGACAGCGAATCCTGAACGGCGAGCCCAAGCGTCCGCACTACGGCGCCGACCTGGCGGCGCGGGCGGGATCGGTGATCCACGCTCCCTGCGACGGCCTGGTGACCCTTGCGGAGCCGGCGATGCACTTCGAGGGCGGCCTGACCATGATCGACCACGGCCAGGGCCTGACCAGCTTCTACCTGCACCAGTCCCGCCTGGATGTGACGGTCGGACAGAGCGTCGCTCGCGGACAGGCCATCGGCGCGGTGGGCATGACCGGCCGGGCGACCGGCCCGCACCTGTGCTGGCGACTCAAATGGCGAGACCGCAACCTGGACCCCACCCTGCTCGCGGGCTTCCGGGTGCCCGGGCCCGGGTAACCTTTCGGTAGGCATGCACACCCTATCAAAGCTGTGGAGAGCGCCGGGCGGCAAAACGCCATCCGCCGGGACGAGGACGCTATGGACCTGGGGCTCGGCGAACTGAAGGTTCTGCTCGTTGACGACAACGAGCACATGCGCGCCATCGTCGGCACGATCCTCAAGGGCATCGGCATCGTCAATCTTCGGGAAGCCCGCGATGGCTCGGAGGCCCTGGAGGCGCTCCGCACCTGGCCGGCCGACATCGCCATCGTCGATTTCCGCATGGAGCCGATGGACGGCGTGGACTTGACGCGCCTGGTGCGCAACGCCGCCGACAGTCGCAACCCGTTCATGCCGATCAT
Source organism: Caulobacter sp. (assembly GCA_040383665.1). GTDB lineage: Bacteria > Pseudomonadota > Alphaproteobacteria > Caulobacterales > Caulobacteraceae > Caulobacter. The sequence goes on along the minus strand of JBEIDC010000084.1, from coordinate 3,849 downwards.
CATGATGACCGGCTTCGCCGATCGCCCGCGGGTCGAGGAAGCGCGCGATGCGGGCGTGACCGAGCTGATCGTCAAGCCGGTGACCGCCCGAGCGATCATCGACCGCCTGAACGCCGTGGTCTATCGGCCGCGCCCCTTTGTCCGCACGGCCGACTATTTCGGCCCTCAGCGGCGGGGTATCGACGACGTCGCGGCCAGCCAGGCGCAGAGCAGCGTCGCGCACATCTGACCTGGATCCGCCGGGGATCGCGTCCTTCCGGACGGCCTGCCAAGCTCAGTCATCGTCAGCGGCAAGGCCGCGATAGGCGTCCTTCCCCCAGCGACGGTGCACCCAGAACCACTCCGCCGGACGTTTGCGGATCTGCGCCTCGACCACCGCCGTGATCCGCCGCACGCCCTCGGCGATATCGGCGGTGCGATCGCCGGTCCGTTCAAGAATGATCGGCTCATGGACCACGGCGCGGAAGCGCGCGCCTTTCGTCCGCTCCACCGTCATCGGCTGCAGCACCGTGCCGAATCGAAGCGCCAGCCGCGTCGGTCCGGGGGCCGTCATGACCATATGTCCGAAGAACGGAGCCGCCACGCCGCCCTGGTTGAACTTCTGGTCGTTCATCAGGGCCACTGACACGCCCTTGCCCATGGCCTCCAGCATCTCGCGCGCGCCGTCGCCGCCCTTCGGCGCGAACAGCCGTACGCCATAGCGGAACCGGCTCTCGCGGATGCGCTTGTCGACATAGGGGTTGTTCGCCGCCCGATAGGTGATCTCGCAGGGGACCCCGGCGTTGACGATGGCGGCCGGCATGACTTCCCAGTTCGAGAAATGCCCGGAGACGAACACCACCGGCTTTCCGTCGCGGGCGATCTCGGCGAGCCGCTCGCCGTTGACCACCTCCACCCGTCCCGTGGAGGGCAGGATGCGGTCCATATTGGGAAACTCGGCCACCGTCCGGCCGTTGCTCTCCCACTGGTCGGCCAGGATGCGCCGCCGCCAGGCCTCGTCCTTTTCCGGGAAAGCGAGCATCAGGTTCTGCTCGGCCACCGCATGGGTCTTCGTCAGCGGCCCCAGCAGGCGGAACAGCTGCCCGCCCAGCCATGAGGCCAGGTCGAGCGGGAGCAGCCGGAACAGGCCGTTGAAGACGTCAAAAGCCAGCGCTTCTAGGCGCCAGACGATGTCTTGCCCCGGGGGCGTTTGTGAGGGCGGCTTCGCCATGACGCTGGTCTAGCGTGGTTCGCACGGAGCGCACAGGCAATCGCCTGCCGGATGATCCCCCTACGGGCGGGTATCCACAGGCCGCACTCACTTGGCAGGCGACTTGCGGATGTCACATCAGGCTGTTTCGTTCCGAGACAGCCGACAGATGCAACAACACGGGGGCGTCAGCCCATGGGCAACGACATCGACGTTCATCTCGGCAAGCGGCTTCGTCGCCGTCGCCGTCTCCTCGGCCTGACCCAGCAGCAGCTGGCCGGCACGGTCGGGGTGCGCTTTCAGCAGATCCAGAAGTACGAGTGCGGTGCCAACCGTATCTCCGCCTCTCGTCTGTGGCAGCTTTCCGAGGCCCTCGAGGTTCCGGTCGGCTACTTCTACGACGGCCTGTCCGACGCTGATCGTCGGGAACTGGCCAACCAGGACTCCAGCGAGGGCGGCGAGATGTTCGCCCGCAAGGAAACCCTGGACCTGATCCGCGCCTACTACCAGCTTGGCGAACGCCCGCGCCGCCGCCTGCTGGACCTCGCCAAGTCGCTGAACGGCGAGACCGACGCCGCCTGAGTTCGGTTCGTGGTTGTTGCATTGTGTGGCGGGCGAGTTATGCCCGCCACATGACGCTCTCCCCCGACAAGCTCGCCGAGCTCGACGCCTTCCTGATCGCGCTCAACCGCGCGTCCGCCGGCGCCATCCTGCCGCTGTTCCGGGCCGACCACGGGCTGGAGAACAAGCTCGACGGCGGCTTTGATCCGGTGACGGAGGCCGACAAGGGCGCCGAACGGGCCATCCGCGCGCTGATCGCGCAGCGCTATCCCGACCACGGGGTGATCGGCGAGGAATACGGCGAGGACCGCCCGGACGCCGAGTTCGTCTGGGTGCTGGATCCCGTCGACGGCACAAGGGCCTTCATCGCCGGCCTGCCGCTGTGGACCACCCTGATCGGCCTGCGCCACGCCGGCGCGCCGGTGCTGGGGTCGATCGGACAACCCTACCTCGAAGAGATCTACATCGGCGGACCCGCCACGGGCTCGCGCCTGATCAGCCGCGCCGGCGAGACGGCCCTGCGCGTGCGGCCCTGCCCCAGACTGGCCGACGCCATCATCTGCACGACCGACCCGGCGATCCTGACCGGGCCGGAGCTCGACTCCTGGACCCAGGTCCGCGCCGCCGCCCGCCTGGCGCGGCTGGGGCTGGACGCCTACGGCTACGCCATGGTCGCGATGGGCAAGATGGACCTGGCGCTGGATACAGGCCTGAAGGTCTGGGACGTCGAGGCGGTGATCCCGGTGATCCAGGGCGCCGGCGGCGTCGTCACCGACTGGAACGGCCGCCCGGCCCGCTCCGACAGCGGCCAGCTCGCCTTCGCCGGCGACGAGGCTTGTCTGGAGGAAGCGCTCGTGACGCTGAAGCGGTCAGCGGCGCATTAGGGGGTGAACCTAAAGGGAGTGTGAGACCCGCTTCAGGCCACGAGACCAATGGCCGCTGTCGACCCAAAGCGGATATTGAACATCAATGGCGATCTATTAACCTACGTGTTTTGCGTCGAATGACTTAGACTGGCCGCGTCGGCCCGTGATCTCAGCAGCATCTAGAGGCGACGCGCTTGACGAATGACGACAAAGCTCGTCGGAAGCGTTTCTGCCGATATGTCGCCGATTTCCTGGGCCTCATGATGTTTTGGCGATTACGCCGAGCAAGGGTCACAGAATGCAAAGCGCCGAGGGTTATTCGTGGAAGACTTTCGATGAGTCAATCTCACATCTTGTCAGGCTTCTGAAGCCGGAAACCGTCCTCGATATTGGCGCCGGCGCCGGAAAATACGCGGACTTGGTTCGGGCCGTTGACCCGAATATCCACATCACAGCTACGGAACTTGGCGAAGACAGCATCGAGCGTCACCGCCTGGCGGAGAAGTACGACTTAATCCTTCGGGAAACGAGCAGCAGCATTATCGAGAACCATCCGCTCGCGCGGTACGACCTGGTGATTTTGGGCGATGTCATCGAGCACATGCGGAAAAGCGAGGGCTTGGATCTTCTCAACTGGGTCAACTATAGAGCCAAGTATATCGCCATCGTCGTGCCGGAGGCGATGCAGATGAACCGCGATCCATGGTATGAGGGACACAACTCGGTTTGGACGGACCGAGATTTCGGCTGGCATGACAACTGGTGCGGCGCTCAAATCGAGCAGGCGCAGTTGTTCCTGTTGCGCGGATATCCTTCCAGCGACACCTCGATGAAGACCGTCTGTGAAACGCTGAACGCCAAGCAGCTGATGCTCAGCCATTGCGGCGAGCAGAAGCCGCTTGCTCTGATCCATACGAGCACCCGGCGGTCAGAGCTGTGGCCAAGCGACAATCCCGGAATGATGAAACGTATATGGTGGCGCAATGAGTAGCGCACGCCGTGCGCTTGTGAAGGCGAGCTTGGGGCTTGGCGGACTGGCCGATGCTCACGCTCAGGAGGCGATCAGGATCTTGTGCGGGGGTGGCCGTCGGTATGCCGGTGCGTCCGCTTGCCATCTGTGGACGCCCCCTTCAGCGCAAGAGCGGATTTGAGAGCTTCTGGTCGCCTGGTCGGATGCTGCCATCTGTCCGGCCTGTTGACGCACCCTTGACGGCGCTGGCCTGTATGGGAGTT
>JBEIDC010000083.1:0-14395 GCA_040383665.1 Caulobacter sp. | reverse complement strand
TGCTGCGCCGGCCCCGGGCGCCCCCGCGACGGCGCCCGCCGCCGCGCCGGCCCCGGCCGCGAAGTAAGGCTCCGGCCTCACGTTCGAGTGTTTGAAGGCCGCGCCGGGTTCTCCCGGGGCGGCCTTTTCACGTCCGGGGGGGCGACCCGGCCCTTCCGTCATGGCCCGAACAGGTCGGGCCATGATGAAACGGGGTGCGAGGCGCGCCGCCCCTACCCGAACCGCGTCTTCAGCATCGCGTACAGCGCCCGGATCGCCTGGGCCTCGCCGCCGACCGGATATCCGGGCCGGCTCCTGGGGTTCCAGGCGAAGATGTCCAGGTGCACCCAGCTGCCCGCTGCCGGGGCGAAGCGCTTGAGGAACAGGCCGGCGGTGACCGACCCGGCCTGGGCCCAGCCGTCGGGGTCGTTCTTCAGGTCGGCGATGTCGCCGTCGAGGGCTTCCTCGTAGCCGGGCCAGAGCGGCAGCCGCCACAACGGGTCGGCCACCGCCTTCGAGGCGGCGGCGATGTCGGCCGCCAGCGCGTCGTCGTCAGTGAAGAACGGAATCACCTGCGGTCCCAGCGCCACGCGCGCCGCGCCGGTCAGGGTGGCCAGGTCGATGGTCAGCACCGGCTCCAGCTCCCCGGCCCGGGTCAGGGCGTCCGACAGGATCAGGCGGCCCTCGGCGTCGGTGTTGCCGACCTCGACGGTCAGGCCTTTGCGGGTGTTCAGCACATCGCCCGGCCGCATGGCGTCGCCACTGATGGCGTTCTCGACGGCGGGGATCAGCACGGCCACCCGGATCGGCAGCTTCGCCGCCATCAGCATCCGCCCCAGGGCGAGGGCGTGGGCGGCGCCGCCCATGTCCTTCTTCATGTTGCGCATGCCGGCCGAGGGCTTGATGTCCAGCCCGCCGGTGTCGAACACCACGCCCTTGCCGACGATGGCGACCAGCGGCTGGTCGGCCTCGCCCCACCGCAGCTCGATCATCCGGGGCGCGCGGGCCGGATCGGCGGCGCGGCCGACCGCGTGCACCGACGGATAGCCTTCGGCCAGCAGCGCATCGCCGGTGATGACGTTGAAGCTGGCGCCGTGCTGCTCGGCGATCTCGCGGGCGATGGTCTCGATCTGCAGCGGGCCCATGTCGTTGGCCGGGGTGTTGACCATGTCCTTGGCCAGGGCGCAGGCGTGGGCGATCTCGCGGATCTCGGCGACATCGACGCCCGGGGCGACGACCAGCCGGGCGTGCTTCTCCCGCTTCTTGCGGTAGCGGTCGAAGCCGTAGCCGCCCAGCGCGAAGGCCAGGGCGACCTGGGCGGCGTCCAGATGGCCGGGCGCGTCCTCGATACGGTAGTCGCCGACCGGCAGCTTGGCAGGCAGGGCGCGGAAGGCCATGGCCTGGGTCTTGGCCGGATCACCGACGCCCATCAGCACCCGGGCGGTCCGGCCGTCGGGGCCCGGCGCGAGGAGAAGCTGGCCCGTCTTGCCCTTGAAGTCGGCCGCGGAAGCGAGACCCTGCTCGAAGGCGCTCAAGGCCTCCAGCGCGCCCTCCGCGACGCAAACGACGGGGATGGTCTCGCCCTCGGGGGCGGTCAGCAGGACTTCGGTCATGGGTCGGGTCAGGGCTCGATTTTATGCTTAACGATTCCTTGAGCCCGGTCGTGGAAGGTCAGGTCCGCTATCCGCGAAAGGCTCGCCTCCCATGTGTCGCACGCCGGCTCTCGCCGCAACAGTCCTGGCCCTGCTGGCCGCCCCGGCCCTGGCCGCCGAAACGGCGAAGCCGCCGTCCGCCGCGCCCGCCGCCGCCGCGGTCCGCGCCAAGGCCCCGGCGCAACAGCGCGCCGAGGCCGCCCGCATGGATCCCCTGGCCCGCGCCGCCTTCTGGGCCGCGAACTGGAGATCGACGGACGGGACGCCGAGGCGGCCGTCGGCCTGTCGCGGGCCCTTCGGCAGCTCGACCGCGCCGACGAGGCCGCCGACGTGTCCGGGCGCGCCCTGGTCGTCTCGCCCGAAAACTACGACCTGTTGATGGAATCGGCCCGCGCCTGGATCGGCAAGGGACAGGGCTTCTATGCCGTCGAGCCCGCGAAGAAGGCCCAGGTGATCGCGCCGCGCGACTGGCGCCCTGTCGCGCTACTGGCCGTGGCGATGGAGCAGACCGGCCGCGAATCCGAGGCGCTGGCCTATCACCAGCAGGCGCTGACCCTGGCGCCGAACGAGCCCGGCGCAATTTCCAACCTCGCCCTCTATTACGCCGCCCGCGGCGAGCTGCCGAAGGCCGAGCAGATGCTGCGCGTCGCCGCGTCCTCCGCCCGCTCCGACGCCCGCGTGCGTCAGAACCTTGCGCTGGTGATCGGCCTGCAGGGGCGTCTGGCCGAGGCCGAACAGCTGGCCCGCCAGGACCTGCCGCCCGAGCAGGTGACCAACAACCTCGCCTGGCTGAAGGCCGCCACCGAACGCGCGCCGAACGGCCAGGGCCGGTCCTGGGACTCGATGACAGGCGGCGGATCCTAGGCTTCGCTCCCTACAAAGCCGCCATCATGGCCCGGCTCGTCCGGGCCACCCATGCCTGATGAGCGGACCGGCCTGAGCGCGGCCGATCCGTGATGGCGTGCTTCATGCTCACGTGTCCATGGGTGGCCCGAACACGTCGGGCCATGAGGGTTGACGATGGGGTGGACGCGCCCCGCGCACCCCGCTAAACACCGCCCCGGCTGCCGCAACGCGGCCCACAACTGATCAAGTCCACGCGCCGAGGAGCCTGTCGAAGGGCGCGCTGGATCGTCCCGGCAGGCGGGAGGATCGTATCCATGGCCAATGTGACCGTTGTCGGCGCCCAGTGGGGCGATGAGGGCAAGGGCAAGATCGTCGACTGGCTGAGCAACCGCGCCGACGTCGTCGTCCGGTTCCAGGGCGGCCACAACGCCGGCCACACGCTGGTCGTCGACGGCAAGGTCTACAAGCTGGCCCTGCTGCCCTCGGGCGTGGTTCAGGGCAAGCTGTCGGTCATCGGCAACGGCGTGGTCGTCGATCCCTGGCACCTGCTGGGCGAGATCGAGAAGATCGCCGAGCAGGGCGTGGTCATCGGTCCCGACCTGCTGGTGCTGGCCGACAATGCCTGCCTGATCCTGCCCATGCACAAGGACCTGGACCAGGCCCGCGAGGCCGCCTCGACCCAGAAGATCGGCACCACCGGCCGCGGCATCGGCCCGGCCTACGAGGACAAGGTCGGCCGCCGGGCCATCCGGGTCGCCGACCTCGCCGATCCCGAGGCGCTGGCGGCCAAGATCGACCGGCTGCTGTCGCACCATGGCGCCCTGCGCAAGGGCCTGGGTCTTCCGGAAGCGGATGCCGCCGGGCTGCTGGCCCAGCTGCTCGACCTGGCGCCGAAGATCCTGCCCTATGCCCGGCCTGCCTGGCGCCTGCTGGACCAGGCCTACAAGGACGGCCGCCGGATTCTGTTCGAGGGGGCGCAGGGCGCCCTGCTCGACGTCGACCATGGCACCTATCCGTTCGTGACCTCGTCCAACACCGTGGCCGGCCAGGCCGCCGCCGGCTCGGGCATGGGGCCGCGCGGCCCGGGCTACGTGCTCGGCATCGTCAAGGCCTACACCACCCGCGTGGGCGAGGGACCGTTCGCCGCCGAGCTCAACGACGAGGTTGGCCTGCATCTGGCCACCGTCGGCCGCGAGGTCGGGACCAACACCGGCCGGGGCCGCCGCTGCGGCTGGTTCGACGCGGTGCTGGTGCGACAGTCGGTGGCCATCAACGGCATCGCCGGCATCGCCCTGACCAAACTGGACGTGCTGGATGGCCTCAAGACCCTGAAGATCTGCGTCGGCTATGACATCAACGGCAGGACCTTTGACTACCTGCCGGCCGGCATGCGCGACCAGGCCGCGGCCCGCCCGATCTACGAGGAGATGGACGGCTGGAGCGAGAGCACCGCCGGCGTCCGTTCCTTCCGCGACCTCAACGCCAACGCCATCAAGTATGTGCGCCGCATCGAGGAGCTGATCGGCGCGCCGGTCGCCCTGCTTTCGACCAGTCCGGAGCGGGACGACACCATCCTGATGCGCGATCCGTTCCAGGGGTGAACCGGTTCCTATTTCCACCTTCCGGGTTATCGATTGTTTATCTCCTGACCCCTTAGAGTCCTCAGCTTGTCTAGCTTTGGGAGATCAGAGTGCTGGGGACACGCAGGAAGGGGCCTTTCGGTAACATCGATCGCTCGTCGCGCAGCCTGCGCGCGCTCGAGCGGACGGCGTCGACCAGCCGCGTCCTCAATCTTCTGGCGATCGCCAACAGCCACGGGGCGGCCGAGGACTGGGCTGAACAGCCCCTGTTCAGCAATCGCGTCCTGAATGCCTCGATACTGCTCAAGCACAGGTTGCGGGCGGACGAGACCTACCTCTTTGACGACTATACAACCTGCGCCACCAAGATCATCATCCCGTTCGAGCGCAGCGATCTGGCGCTCGGCGGACAGTCGTTCTTCGTCGGCCAGCGGGGCTGGCTGGACCTTCTACGCGAGGCCTGCGCCGACAGCCGATCGCTCGACCACGACGTCGGCGTCCTGCGACTCATGGACCGGCTGCCCTCTCTTGATCCGTTCCTGCTGCGCGAGCACCTGCGCCGGCATGGCCACAACGTCGCAGCCTGTTACTTCGCCATCTCCCCGGCCGATCTGGAGGCGATGCACGGCTACGTCTCGCTGCAGGTCGAGGAACTGATCCGCCTGGCCTACAGCAACGCCGAGACTGGATCCGCTGCCCATACGGCCCGTCTTGTCCGGGCGCTGCTGTCGACCGAAATCGACGAGCGGCTGGAGCCGCTTCGCGCCACCCTAAAGCTCGAGGGCGAGGACTTCCGTGAGGGCGTCTTCAGCTGGAAGGGTTTCCTGTACTACAAATGGATGCTGTCCAGCCTTCAGCCGCAGCTCCGGGTAGTTTCTGAAGAGATCGGCACGCTCACCGTGAGCGGCCACCGCGACGCAGAGACAAAACTATACCTCGACTCGGCCCGACGACGCCTACGCGGCGCCATCGGCTCGCAGCAGCGACAGATCGACCGCACTCTCGACGTCTACGTACGCGCCTTCTCCGGCCTGACGCGCAAGGGACAGCCGCTGGCGTTTCGCAACTTTCTGCTCGACGCGCCACGCCTGTTCCTGTCGCTTGGCGAGAAGGTCGGCGCCGTCTCCCATATCGCCAGCTTCTGGCGCTATCGGTTCCCGGCCGGCCAGGCGTCGACCGCTTCGGTCGATGAGGTCGTCGACATCTTCCAGGATTTCGAGACCAGCCTTGGCGAGACGCTGGCGATCTGACGTCAAGGCCATCTCTACCGTGTAGCGAAAAACTGACGCAAACCGACCCGAGGCGCACTGCCGTGCAAGATGAACTCAGGCTCTTTCAGAAGCTGGCCCCCACCCTCCAGAAAGTGCTTGTGGTGGATCCCACACCGGCGAGCGTCAAGCTGCTGACAGAGCCGTTGCGGGCCATCACCGGCGGCGCTGGTCAGGTCTGGTCTGCGCACAACGAAGCCAAGGCCATGCAGATGGTCCAGATTGTCGACCCCCAGCTGATCTTTCTTGAGCACGCGGGCCCAGACTTGGACGGCTGCCGCCTGACGCGCCTGATCCGGCGCAGCGACCTGGACTGTCGCGAGGTTCCGGTGATCATGGTTACGGCAGAGGCCACCGCCGCCGCTATCATGGGGGCTCGCGACGCCGGCGTGCACGAGTTCCTGCGCAAGCCCTACACGATGAAGGACCTGCTGCGCCGGCTCGAGGCCGTGTCGCTCAAGCCCCGCGACTGGGTCGAGGCCGTGCAGTATGTGGGCCCCGACCGCCGCCGCTTCAACTCGGCGGAGTATACCGGCCCGCGCAAGCGCAGGAGCGACGTCGAAGTGACCTCGGACGCGGCGCGCATGCTGCAGGCCCTGAAGATCGTTCGCGCCGCCGCCGGGTCGCTGAAGACTGAATGGGCCCAGGCTCGTCGCGCGCTGCTGGCCCAGGCCGCCATGCTGCAAAAGGTCGGACGGTCGTCGGTCAATCCTGGCCTGAGCGCCGCCGCCGCCGCCCTGGCTCGCGAACTGCCCGCCGAGGGGCAGCCGAACTGGCGCGCGCTGGAGGCTGCCATCGTCGCGATCCTGCGATACATGCCCAAGGACGCGGCGGCCTCGAGGGCGGCCTGATCGCCCAGGAAAAAGGGCGCGGCCATCACGACCGCGCCCTCTCCCGACTGGCGATAGACCGGATCGAACTCAGGCCTCGACGAGGTGCCGTTCGAGCGCGGCGGCGCGCATTGTCTTCTGCAGTTTCTCGAACGCGCGCACCTCGATCTGACGCACCCGCTCGCGGCTGACGCCGTATTCGGAGGCCAGGTCCTCGAGCGTGGTCGGATTGTCCTTCAGCCGGCGCTCGGTGAGGATGTGCTTCTCGCGGTCGGTCAGTTCGGCCATGGCTTCCTGCAGAAGGTCCATGCGCAGCGAGCGCTCCTCCTCCTCGGCGACCTGGGTTTCCTGGCTGACGGCGTTGTCGTCGGCCAGCCAGTCCTGCCACTCGCTCTCGCCGTCGGCGCGCATCGGCGCGTTCAGCGAGGCGTCGCCGCCGCTGAGGCGGCGGTTCATCGAGATGACCTCTTCTTCGTGCACGCCCAGCTTGGTGGCGATGGTCGTCACGTGCTCCGGCAGCAGATCGCCTTCCTCGAAGGCGCTGATCTGGCTCTTGGCCTTGCGCAGGTTGAAGAACAGCTTCTTCTGCGCCGCGGTGGTGCCCATCTTCACAAGCGACCAGCTTCGCAGGATGTATTCCTGGATCGAGGCGCGGATCCACCACATGGCGTAGGTCGCCAGGCGGAAGCCCTTGTCCGGTTCGAACTTCTTCACCGCCTGCATCAGGCCGACGTTGCCCTCGGAGATCACCTCGCCGATCGGCAGGCCGTAGCCGCGGTAGCCCATGGCGATCTTGGCCACGAGACGCAGGTGGCTGGTGACCATCCTGTGGGCGGCTTCGGAGTCCTGATGCTCCTTCCAGCGCTGGGCGAGCATGAACTCCTCGTCCTTGGCCAGCATCGGGAACTTGCGGATCTCGGTCAGGTAGCGCGACAGACCGCCGTCCGGCGTCATCACGGCTAGAGAGGTCGTGGCCATCGAGATCTATCCCCTTCGTACGTCAGCGGACCGGCAAAAAACCACGCCGTCCGCCCCCTTCGAATTCCACATAGGAAGCCGAAATGGCCTTTCAAAGGCCAGTGACCGATTTGTAATCCCTGACCGGCGCGCTGGGATATCGAGTTTGTGTAGGTGCGTTGTCAGAAAAGATGCACCGGCAGTGGCGCCGCGAAATCACTTGCGAACGGCGACGTTCCAGATCGCGGCGAAGGCGCCTCCGCCCACGGCGCCCAGCGCGAATGTCACGCCGACGAGTGTCAACGCCGTTGCCGGATCAAAGTTGCCGACGCGGTAGGGCGGGGTGATGAAATGCAGGCGAAAGATGAAATCGAGCAGGGGCTGGGCCCACCGCAGCGCGACCAGGGCGGCCCAGGCCGCGTGGAACAGGGCCATGCACAGGCCCAGGGCAAGTCCGGTTCCGAGAATGCCGAGACGGGTCATGAGGGGGCTCCGGGTGTGGCTCCCGCACAATGCGCGTTCTGACGAAAGGATGATTGATCCAGCGCAATCGCTGCCACATCCCGCCTCACAGCGCCGCCAGCAGCGCCTCCAGCACCCGCATGTCGTCGGGCAGGGGCGTTTCGAAGCGCATGGCCTCGCCGGTGATCGGGTGAACGAAGCCCAGCACCGCGGCGTGCAGGGCCTGGCGGGTCAGGCCGGCGGTCGCCATGGCCTCGCGCACCGGCTGGGCCGGCGGGCCGGAGCCGTAGGCGGGGTCGCCCAGGCACGGCGCGCCCTTGCTGGCCATGTGAACCCGGATCTGATGCGTTCGGCCGGTTTCCAGCTGGCAAGAGACCCGCGCCGCCGTGGGCTTGTCGGCGGGGCCGAAGGTCCGCTCGACGCGGTAGTGGGTGATCGCCTCCCGGCCGCCGGTCTTGAGGATGGCGATCTTCTTGCGGTCGTGCGGGTTGCGGCCCAGCCGGGTCTCGATCGTGCCCTTTGCCGGATGCGGCGCGCCGCGCGCCAGGGCGACATAGACCCGCTCGATGTCATGGGTGGCGAACAGCGCCGACAGGCCCTGGTGGGCGGCGTCAGTCTTGGCCGCGACCATCACGCCACTGGTGTCCTTGTCCAGCCGGTGGACGATGCCCGGCCGCGCCACGCCGCCGATGCCCGACAGGCTGCCCGCGCAATGGTGCAGCAGCGCGTTGACGAGCGTGCCGCTTTCTGTGCCCGGCCCCGGGTGGGCGGCCATGCCGGCGGGCTTGTCGAGGACGATCAGGTGCTGGTCCTCGAACAGGACGCTCAGCGGGATGGCTTCGGCCTGCGGCTCTGCCGGCGCCGGCGCGGGAATCAGAAGGGTGTAGAGCCCCGCCCTCGCCTTTGAGGAGGCGTCGGTGACGACCCCTCCGTCGAAGCTTATCAACCCGTCCGCCATCAGCGCCTGGACGCGGCCGCGCGACAGCTCCGCCGCGTGTTCGGCCAGGGTCTTGTCCAGTCGGCCGCCGGCCTTGTCGGGCGTGATCTCGATCACCCGCACGCCGGACGGGCCGACGTCCAGCGGCTCATCCTCGTCGTCGGGGGACCCGGAAAGGCTGTCCGCTTCGCTCACGCCTTGCCTGTCGCCTTCACATCGTGGCCCGTGATCGCGCCCGCCTTGACCAGGTGCTCGCGCAGGTTCCTGTTGGTCTCCGGATCGCCGCGGCGCAGCCACTCCAGCGCCATGGCCTCGAGCTCCAGCTCCTCGCCGGCGTTGTGCAGAAGAGTCCTGGGCTTCAGCGTCTCGCGGGGGACATGCAGGCCTTCACTGGACACAGGAACTCCTCGGGTTGGGTGGGTCGGACTCTACAGCCGCCCGTGGCGCGCGGCCTAGGTTCAATCGTCAGCCGGAGCGCTGTCGCCAGCGACATGGATCGCGGCGCCGCCCTGCGTCCTTCGACGCGCCGCTTCGCGGCTGCCAAGGATGACTGGGCAAGAGACGCCGGACGCCGGGTCGTGGACGGTCGGGGCCTTTGTCACCAACCTGACGGACGAAAGCTACATCATCGACGCGGGCAACACCGGCGACTCGCTGGGTCTGCCGACCTTCATCGGCGGCCGGCCGCGGATGTGGGGCGTCACCATGGGCTGGAAGTACTAGCCAGGACTGGACGGGCCGGAACAGGCGTCGCACTGTTCCGGCCAACCAGAAAATGATCGGGGGGGATCAGGGCATGCGGATCAACAGACGTGGGGCCCTGGGCCTCCTGGGCCTCGGCGGCGCCGGTGCGGCGGCGACTTCGGCGCAGGCGAGCGCCATCATCTTCACCTATGGCCATGGTGTCGCCAGCGGCGATCCGTTGCAGGACCGGGTCGTCCTCTGGACTCGGCTTACGCCGGAAGCGAGCGGCTCGACCGGAACAATTACCGGCAGGGTGGTGATCGCGGCCTCTCCCGACCTGAGGGGCGCCCGCGCCATCCCCTTCAGCACCTCCGCGGACCGGGACTGGACGGTCAAGGTCGATGCCACCGGCCTTAAGCCGGGCACGGACTACTGGTATCGCTTCGACCTCAACGGTCGGCTTTCTCCCGTCGGCCGCACCCGCACCCTGCCGGAGGGCTCGGTCAAGGACGTGGTCCTCGCCGTCGCCTCCTGCTCGCTCTACCCGGCCGGTTACTTCAACGCCTACGGCGCCATCGCGGCGCTGGAGCGGGTCGACGCGGTGCTGCACCTGGGCGACTACATCTACGAGTACGGCGCGGCGGCGGGCGATTACGGCATGAACTCGCCGGCGGCGGCGCAGCGCAAGCCCGTCCCGGCGCACGAGATCCTCAGCCTCGCCGACTATCGGGCCCGGCACGCGCAGTACAAGGCCGACCCGCAGCTGCAGGCGGCCCACGCCCGCGCGCCCTGGATCGTCGTCTGGGACGACCACGAGACCGCCAACGACAGCTGGCAGGGCGGCGCCGAGAACCACAGTCCGTCCACGGAAGGTGACTGGGCAACCCGCAAGGCCATCGCGCTGAGGGCCTACTACGAGTGGATGCCGGTCCGCGATCCGGCCCCCGGCGCCCTGCTGGAGTCGTCCTGGCGGTCGTTCCGCTTCGGCGATCTGGCCAGCCTGATGATGGTCGAGACCCGGCTGTCGGCGCGCGGCGAGCCGCTCGACTATACCGATAAGACCCTGCCCGTCGTCGACGGCAAGCCGGACGTCGCCCACTTCCTGAAGATCCTCAACGATCCGAACCGCCAGCTGATGGGCGAGCGCCAGGAGACGTGGCTGGCCGGAGAGCTGGATCGCTCGGTCAAGGCCGGAGAGGCCTGGCAGGTGCTGGGCAACCAGATCGTCATGGCCCGCGTCTGCCCGCCGAACCTGCGCGCCACCCTGGGCGAGGCGGCCTGGGCCGACATGATGGGCAAGCTGCCCGACTACGCCCGCGCGCCGGTGCAGCAGTCGTCGGTCCTGTCGGCTCTGGGCCTGCCGCTGGGCCTGGACATGTGGGACGGCTACCCGGTCGCCCGCGAGCGGGTCTACGACATGTTCAAGGCGACCAACGCCAATGCCGTGGTGCTGGCCGGCGACAGCCACAGCTTCTGGGCCAACGAGCTTTGGGATGAGGGCCGCCGCAACCGCGTGGCGGCCGAGTTCGGGACCACGGGCGTCACAAGCCCGGGCTTCTCCGACATCCTGCCGGGCCTGCCGCTCGGCGAGGCCTTCGTGCAGCGCAATCCCGAGGTGAAGTACGCCAACTCGGCGGCCAAGGGCTTCGTGCTGCTGACCCTGACCCGCGACCAGGCCCGCGCCGACATGATCGCCGTCTCGACCATCCTGTCGACCGACTACACGACCGCGACCGTGAAGAGCTTCACCGTGGCCCGCGAGAATGGCGTCGGCGTGGGACCGGTGGTGGAGGGGTAGGGTCTAAACCCGCTCCACCAGCGATCCATCCGCCGTCGCGGCCCGGTAGAAGCAGGACCGGAACCCGACGTGGCAGGCGCCGCCGTCGCCGCGCGGGCGGACCTTCAGGAGCACCGCGTCCTGGTCGCAGTCGACGCGGAGTTCGACCACGTCCTGAAGCTGGCCGCTGGTCTCGCCCTTCTTCCACAGCGCGTTGCGGGAGCGGCTGAAGTAGTGGGCCTGACCGGTGTCCAGCGTCAGGCGCAGCGCCTCGTCGTTCATCCAGGCCAGCATCAGCACCTCGCCGGTGTCGGCATGCTGCGCCACGGCGGCGACCAGGCCGGAGGCGTCGAAACGGGGCGCGAGGACAGCGCCGCGCTCGAGGGCGGCGGTGTCGGGGGCGGCGGGGAAGAGGGGCATGGTCAATTCCTCTCCCTCCCCTTCATGGGGAGGGTGGCCCTGCGAAGCCGGAGGCGAAGCAGGGGCGGGTGGGGCTTGAGGACGGTACCGCCGAGTCCTGCGATTGTCCCCACACTTCCCCACCCTGACCCGCTGCGCGGGTCTGTCCCTCCCCATGAAGGGGAGGGAAGGAGGCTCAGCTCTTGTTCACGAAGTCCAGGAAGCGCTGGCGCAGGTGGGGGTCGGTCTTGAAGACGCCGCGGAACTGGGTGGTGATGGTCGAGACGT
This sequence comes from Caulobacter sp., assembly GCA_040383665.1. Classification (GTDB taxonomy): domain Bacteria; phylum Pseudomonadota; class Alphaproteobacteria; order Caulobacterales; family Caulobacteraceae; genus Caulobacter. The sequence goes on along the minus strand of JBEIDC010000083.1, from coordinate 2,736 downwards.
CGCGGTGGTGCACGCCGCGGGTGGTCATGCACTGGTGCTCGGCGTCGATCAGCACGGCCACGCCGGCGGGCTTGAGGCTGTCGCAGATGGCGTCGGTGATCTGCTGGGTCATGGTCTCCTGGGTCTGGAGACGCTTGGCGAAGATCTCGACCACCCGGGCCAGCTTGGAGATGCCGACGACGCGGTTGGTGGGCATGTAGGCGACGTAGGCCTTGCCCAGGAACGGCGCCATATGGTGCTCGCAGTGGCTTTCGACCTCGATGTTCTTGAGGAAGACGATGTCGTCGTAGCCCTGCACATCCTCGAAGATGCGCGACAGCTCCTTGGCCGGATCGGCGCGGTAGCCCTCGAACCACTCGCCATAGGCGTCGACGACGCGCTTGGGGGTGTCGAGGACGCCTTCGCGGCGGGGATCGTCGCCGGCCCAGGCGATGAGGGTACGGACAGCGTCCATGGCCTCCTCGCGGGACGGCCGCTTGACGGGTTCAAGATCAAGACCGGGCGCACCGATCAGGGTTCGCTCGCTGGCGGTGGAGTCCATGGGAGGGAGGGTCTTTCTGGGCTGAGTTGCGCCAGAGCGCCTGTCGCTCCGGAATTACGCGTGCCACCCGTTTCACGTTGCAGGGAGCCGTGGCTTCGCCCACTGCTGAAAGCTATATGGGACACCCCGCCGACCCGGCAACCTCTCACGTAACGTCAGTCCGAAATGTCCCTGAAGCTCTACGACACCATGGCCCGCGAAAAACGGCCCTTCGTTCCCGCCGATCCCGAGCGGGTGACGATGTATGTCTGTGGGCCAACGGTCTATGGCTACGCCCACATCGGCAACTTCCGGCCGGTGGTGGTGTTCGACGTCCTGTTCCGGGTTCTGCGCCACATCTACGGCCAGGACGCGGTGGTCTATGCCCGTAACGTCACCGACGTGGACGACAAGATCAACGCCAAGGCCACGGCCGAGGGCGTGCCGATCAAGACCATCACCGACCGCTACCTGGCCGCCTACAACGCCGACGCTGCGGCGCTGAAGGCCCTGCCGCCGTCGCTGGCGCCGCACGCCACCGACCATATCCAGGCCATGCAGGACCAGATCGCCGCCCTGATCGCCCGCGGCGCCGCCTATGCGGCCGAGGGTCATGTGCTGTTCTCGATCGAGAGCTTCCCCGACTATGGCCAGCTGTCCGGCCGGCCGCTGGACGAGATGATCGCCGGCGCCCGGGTCGAGGTCGCCCCCTACAAGCGCCACCCGGCCGACTTCGTGCTGTGGAAGCCGTCCAGGCCCGGCGAGCCCGAGTGGCCGAGCCCCTGGGGCGCCGGCCGTCCGGGCTGGCACATCGAATGCTCGGCGATGATCGAGGCGGTTCTCGGCCTGCCGATCGACATCCACGGCGGCGGCATCGACCTGACCTTCCCGCACCATGAGAACGAGCTGGCGCAGGCGCGCTGCGCCCACGATCTGCCGACCTACGCCAACTACTGGCTGCACAACGGCTTCCTCGACATGAGCGGGGAGAAGATGTCCAAGAGCCTCGGCAATGTGATCATCCCGCACGAGCTGCTGGAGACCACGCCCGGCGAGGTCATCCGCTGGGCCCTGCTCAGCGCCCACTACCGCCAGCCGCTGGACTGGACGCCGTCGCTCATCGAGCAGAGCCGTTCGGCGCTCGACCGCCTGTACGGCGCCCTGCAGCGGGTGAAGGGGCTCGACGTCGAGGACGCCGCGCCGCCGGCGGGCGTCATCGAGGCGCTGTCGGACGACCTGAACACGCCCAAGGCCTATGCCGAGCTCTTCGCCCTGGCCAAGGCGCTGGAGACCGCCCACGGCGAGGGCAAGGCGCTGGCCAAGGCGGAGCTTCTCGCCGCCGCCAATCTGCTGGGCTTCCTGGAAGCCGATCCCGACGTCTGGTTCGCCGGCGGCGCTGACGATGAGCTGCGCGGCAAGGTCGAGACCCTGCTGGAGGCTCGCAAGGCCGCCCGCGCCGGCAAGGACTGGGCCGCCGCCGACCGCATCCGCGGGGAACTGGACGCCATGGGGGTGATCGTGATGGATTCCGCCGAGGGCGCGACCTGGCGCCTCAAGGATCCTGTCTGAGCTTTCCGGATTGATGTGACATGGCAGTGAAACTCGAACGCCGGATCGGCATCAACGCGCCCGACGAGATCGTCTGGGAGCTGCTTTCGGACGTGCCCGGCTGGAGCGCCTGGAACCCGCTCTACCCCCGCGCCGTCGGCGAGATCCGCATCGGCCATCGCTGGGACCTGGACCTGGCGCTGCCGGGCCAGCCGCCCCGGACGATCAATCCAGTCATCCTCGACTGGGCGCCGTTCGACCACATCCACTGGCGCCTCGACATGATGCGCGGCTGGGTGCGGACGGTGCGCTATCTCGAGATCGAGAAGATGGGACCCGAGAACGTCATCTTCTCCAACGGCGAGATCTTCGACGGCTGGATGGGCCCCTCCGCCGCCCGCCGCCTGCGCCGCCCGATCCTCGACGGCTTCGAGGCGCTGAACGAGGCGCTGAAGGCCAGGGCCGAGGCGCTGTGGGTGGAGCGGAAGTAGAGGGGAGCCGGCCCATTGAGACATTCTGAGGTTGAGCTAGGTGTCGAAGCTATGAAGGTTGTTCACCCGGGGCCGGGTTGAGAGAGTGGGGTTGCGAAGCTCCAACCTCTGAACCGGGAGACCCCGGATGAACGTCCACAAGAATGCCCGTCTGACACCGTCTGGTCGAGCCTTGCT
>JBEIDC010000082.1:0-14513 GCA_040383665.1 Caulobacter sp. | reverse complement strand
CGCCCGCGCGCCCGCAGGCCGCCGCGGCGCCGGCGCCGGCCGCCCCCAAGCCGGTGCGGGCGCCCGCCGACGCCGGCCGGGCGAAAGCCTATTCCGTACTTCGCGAGTTCGGCGGAGTGCCGGACCCGATCGATATCCCGCCCCCGACCTCCTACTGGGCGACCCGGGCCGATACGGCCCCTGTCGACGCGGTCGAGGTCAGCCTGGCCCCCGACGGCGGCGTCGGCTCCGAAGAGGTGGACGGCGCGGCGGGCGAGGACGAGGCTTCCGAGGCCGCCCGCCGTCGCGAACGTGACTGGAATCGCGCCCGGGCGGCGGAGGCGAGGCGATGAGCATGACCAGTAGCCGACTTCACGACCTGATCGCCCTGGCGCAGGAGCCGTCCAGCCAGCGGCGACGCGAACTGCTGCGCGGCGTGACGGACATGTTCTTCTCCGGCGAGACCCACGCCGCCGCCGAGATCGACCTGTTCGACTCCGTGCTGAGCACGCTGGCCAACGAGATGGAAGTGGCCGTCCGCGCCGAGCTGGCCGCGCGGATGTCCGACGCCGACTCGCCGCCGCCTGGCCTGATGCGCACCCTTGCCGCCGACGAGATCGCAGTCTCCCGGCCGTTGCTGGAACGCTCCCGGGCGCTCAGCGACGAGTATCTGGTGCAGCTGGCGCGGACCAAGGGCCAGGAGCACCTGCGCGCCATTTCCCGACGATCGACCGTGTCACCGGTGGTGTCGGACGCCATTGTCGAACGAGGCGACGACGACACGCTCGGCCTGCTGCTGCGAAACGCCGGCGCGGATCTGTCGCGAAAGGCCCATGAACGGGCCGTCGACCGGGCCGTGGCCAATCCCGACCTGCACGAGGCCGTCGTCGGGCGCCAGCAGCTGCCCATCGATCTGCTGAACGAGATGTACTTCGTGGTCGAGGCGCAGCTGCGGGACCGGATCACCAGCGCCAATGCCGCCATCGACCCGGCCCAGCTCGAAGCCGCCCTGGCCGCCGGCCGCAAGCGCGTGGCGCTTGGCGATGGTGCGCTGCCCGCCGACTACGCCGAGTCTGAAACCGCCGTGCGCGCCCAGATCGCCCGCGGCGAGATGGGCCCGCGGGTGCTGGCCGCCATGCTGCGCAATCGCGAGACGACCCGCTTCCTGGTCGCCCTGGCCGAAATGGCGGATATAGATTTCCACACCGCCCGACGCATCCTGGAGCGCAAGGAACTCGACGCCCTGGCCATCGTCTGCAAGGCCGCTGACTTCGACCGAAGCCTGTTCCTGACCTTCACGGTGCTGATCCTCGACCGCGCCGATGACGCCATGACCCGGGCCAAGTCCTATGGCGACCTCTACAACGACCTGCCCAAGGACACCGCCCTTCGCACCATCCGCTTCTGGCGCATGCGCCGCACGACCGGGGACGTCGCGGCGGCGTAGGGTCGGGCTCCCGGACGGATTTTCGACGATCAGCCGTCGCGGCGGGCGGCCGCTTGTCCTAGATTGAGGGCATGCGCACAGAAACGCCCCAGCCCGTCCGCCTGGTCGATTACCGGCCGCCCGCCTACCTGATCGACGAGGTGTTCCTCGACTTTTCACTGGAGCCCGCCGCAACGCGGGTGAAGGCGAAGCTGACGGTCAGGCGCAATGGCGACCACGCCGAGCCGCTGGTGCTTGACGGCGACAGTCTGAAGACGGTCTCCGTCGCCGTGGACGGCGTCCCTCACCCGTTCGAGGAAACCGCCGAGGTCCTGACGCTGTCAGGCCTTCCCGAGGCGTTCACCCTGGAGACCGAGGTCGAGATCAACCCCTCGGCCAACACCGAGCTGATGGGGCTCTACATCTCCGGCGGCCGGTTCTGCACCCAGTGCGAATCCGAAGGCTTCCGCCGCATCACCTGGTTCCTGGACCGTCCGGACGTCCTCGCCCGCTACACGGTGCGAATGGAGGCCGACAAGGCGTTCGACCGCCTGCTGGCCAACGGCAACCGCGTCGAGACCGGCGACCTGCCGGGCGGCCGCCATTACGCCGTCTGGAACGACCCCTTCCCCAAGCCCTGCTACCTGTTCGCGCTGGTGGCCGGCGAGCTTGACGAGCTGGCGGGCAGCTTCGTGACCATGTCGGGCCGGACCATCGACCTGCGGGTCTATGTCGACACCGGCATGGCCAGCCGCGCCGAGTACGCTATGGACAGCCTCAAGCGATCCATGAAGTGGGACGAGGAAGCCTTTGGCCGGGAATATGATCTCGACCTGTTCATGATCGTCGCCGTTCGCGACTTCAACTTCGGGGCGATGGAGAACAAGGGCCTCAACATCTTCAACGCCGCCCTTCTGCTGGCTGACCAGCAGACCGCGACCGACACGGACTACGAACGTATCGAAAGCGTCGTGGCCCACGAGTACTTCCACAACTGGACCGGCGATCGGATCACCTGCCGCGACTGGTTCCAGCTGTGTGTGAAGGAAGGCCTGACCGTCTTCCGCGATCAGTCCTTCAGCGCAGACATGCGCGGCGAGGCGGTGCAGCGGATCAAGGACGTCAAGGCCCTGCGCGCCCGGCAGTTCTCCGAGGACGCCGGTCCGCTGGCCCACCCGGTGCGGCCCTCGGCCTACATCAAGATCGACAACTTCTACACGGCGACGATCTACGAGAAGGGCAGCGAGGTCATCCGCATGCTGAAGACCCTGCTCGGGGCGGAGATGTTCCGCACCGGCATGGACCTCTACTTCGACCGCCACGACGGCGAGGCGACCACGGTCGAGGCCTTCATCCAGTGTTTCGCCGATGTGTCGGGCCGCGACATGGCGGCCTTCTTCGGCTGGTACGAGCAGGCCGGCACCCCGACCGTCGACCTGACCACCGACTGGGACGCCGAAAAGGGCGAGGTGGCCATCACCCTGCGCCAGACCACCGCCCCGACGCCGGGCCAGCCGGACAAGAAGCCCCTCCCCCTGCCCGTCCTCATCGGCCTGCTGCACGAGGACGGGCGGCCGATGGGCGAGGAGACGCTGGTCGTCCTCGACACCGCCGAGACCACCGTGCGGCTCCCGGCGCCCGAGCGACCGGTGCTGTCGCCGTTGCGCGGCTTCTCCGCCCCGGTGAACCTGACCACCGACACGCCGGACAAGGACCGCTACATCCTGCTGGCCGCCGACCCGGACCTGTTCAACCGCTGGGAGGCCGGCCAGGGCCTGGCCCGCGACCTGATCCTGGCCCGCGCGGCCGGAACGCCGGACGAGGTGGCCGAGGAGCGCTACGCCGAGGCCGTCGGCCGCGCGCTGGCCGACCAGGCGGCGGAACCGGCCTTCAAGGCTTTGATCCTGACGCTGCCCAGCGAGCCGGACCTGTCGATGGCCATGTCGCCGGCCGACCCGGCGGCGATCCACGAAGCCCGCAATGCGCTGCGGGCGCGCCTGGCCGTCCATCTGGGCGACGACCTTCGTCGCCAGCACACGGGTCTTTCGGACAGCGCGCCCTTCTCGCCGGACGCCGCCTCGGCCGGCCGGCGCGCACTGCGCAACGCGACCCTGGAGCTGCTGGCGGTCGACCCGCACAGCGGAAACCGCGACCTGGCCGCCCGCCACTTCGAGACGGCGACCAACATGACCGACGCCATGGGCGGCCTGAACGCGCTGATCGAGCTCGGCGGCGAGGCCCGCGACAAGGCGCTGGCCGATTTCCACGCCAGGTGGAAGGCCGAGCCCCTCGTGCTCGACAAGTGGTTCGCCGCCCAGGCCCGTGATCCGTCGGAACAGGCGCTGGGCGGCGTGCTCGGTCTGACCGCCCACCCGGACTTCGACGGCCGCAATCCCAACCGCCTTCGCGCGCTGGTCTCGACCTTCGCCAACTTCAATCCGGCCCGGTTCCATGATCCGTCTGGCGACGGCTACCGTTTCCTGGCCGACCAGATCATCGCCACCGACACGGTCAACCCGATGACCGCCGCCCGCCTGGTCGAGCCGCTGGGAAGCTGGCGTCGTTACCGTCCCGAGCTGGGTGCGCTGATGAAGGCGCAACTGGAGCGGATCATCGCCGTCGAGGGCCTGTCCAAGAACGTCTTCGAGCTGGCCAGCAAGGCGCTCGGGTAGCGTGCCTCGGGGACATGTACTTCAGTACGTGTCCCCCGCAGCTGAGCCGAAGGGGACACGCACTGAAGTGCATGTCCCCGGTGGAGCTAAGTCGCCGGCGGAACCGGCCAGATCCGCCCCCTGACCCCCGGCCAGAAGACATTCACCGCCAGCCCGGCCATGACCAGACCGGCGGCGGCCAGCTTCCAGGCGGGCAGCGCCTCGCCGAGCACGACGGCGGAGCCGGCCATGCCGAACACCGGGACCAGCAACGACATCGGGGCGATGGTCGCCGCCGGGTGGCGCGACAGCAGCCAGCCCCAGACGGCATAGCCGAACAGGGTGTTGCCCACCGACTGCCAGGCGACAGCCGCCCAGGTGGTCGCGTCGGCGGCCAGGAGCCCCTGGCGGATCGCCGGCCAGCCCTCGAAGACCAGCGACATCGCCGCCAGCGGCGGGACCGAAAACAGGCTGGCCCAGACCACGAAGCCCAGCATGTTGGCGTTCGGGCTGCGCCGGCTGACGATGTTGCCGCCCGCCCAGCTGAGGCCGGCCAGCAGGACCAGGCCCAGGCCGAGCGGCGTCGCCGAGCCGTCGGTCCGCCAGAGGATCAGCGCGATCCCGGCCGCCGCGAGGGCCAGGGCCGCGACCTGGAACCGCTTCACCCGCTCGCCGCTCAACCCCATGGCCAGGGCCACAGTGAAAAAGGCCTGGCTCTGCACGACAAGCGAGGCGAGGCCCGGCGAGATGTGTCCGTTCATGGCAATGTACAGCAGGCCGAACTGCCCCGCTCCGATCAGCACGCCGTAGGCCGCGAGGTCCCGCCAGGGAACGTCGGGCCGCTTGATGAAGAACACGGCGGGCGCCAGCGCGAAGGTGAAGCGCAGGGTCGCGAACAGCAGCGGCGGCATGTGGTCCAGTCCGATCCGGATGACCACGAAGTTGCTACCCCAGATCGCCACCACGGCCAGGGCGAGCAGCGCGTGGCGCAGGGGCAGCGATGTCTGGTTCATGGGCGGCGCGGCCTTTGTCCGGGAGGCCCGACTTAGGCCCGGACGGCGCGGCGGGCACGCCATTTCTTTGATCGTCGCCATCACCCTGCGGCCAACTGACTCACAACCTGTGCAAAGCCCGGTTTGGCTCGTGACGCGACAGGAACGCTTCCGTAAGATTCCCTTTCGGGGGAAGTGACTCGGCGCGGGGATTCGAAGGACTTGGCGGGCAAGAGTCGCAAGGCAGGCAAGGCCGGCGAGCCCGCATTCGCTTCGGGCGAAGCTCGCGCGTCCGACAGCGCTGTCGTGCGCGTCGCCATTCTGGCCGCCCTGCTTCTGCTCGCGATCTACACCTTTTTCGGCGTCCAGCGCCTGGAGCGGAACTGGACGCGCCCGGGCGATGCAGGCCCCGACGCCGCGGCGCAGGTGCTGGCCGCCCGCCTTGATCTCGAGGTGGCCCGGCGCAGCGGCGGCCTGACCGCGGGCGCCGTGCTGATCGACCGCGCTCCGGACTCTCCCATCGACGCGGCGGAGGCCGCATTGCGCGCCGCCGGCGACGGCGTGGCCGCGACGGCGGTCGTCACCGACAACACCATAGGCGCGATCGCCGGCCGGGCAGAGGCCGCGGACTGGAAGGGCGCCGCCCGACTGGCGCTGGCCTCTGGCAGAAGCAGCTGGCTGGGCGTGCCGGCAGGCGACCCCCGACGGCTCTACATCGCGCGGGTCGTCGGCGACCGCACTGTCCTGCTCACCACCCAGGACGTGGCCCGCCTGCCCTTGAAGACGGGCAGCAGGGCCTCAGCCGCCGTGGCCATGCCCGATGGCCGGCTCCTCGCCGTGGCCGGCTCCGGCGGGGTGACCCAGGCCTCGACCGTACGCGAGGCCTTCGCGCTTTCGCCCGACGACCTGAAGGCCGACCAGCTCACCCGGGCCCGGCGTCCGGATGGCGCTCTGATCGACGTGGCTGCGCGGCCCGCGGCCGGCGGCGCCCTGTGGGCCATCGCCGCAAGCCCCCCCGCCGGCATCGTCGCGGCCAACCGCGACAGGATAGACAGCATCGTCGCGCTGCTGGTGCCGCTCGGCATCGGCATCGCCCTGGCCCTGCTGCTGTTCAGCCAGAGCCGCAAGGCCGAGGCCGTCCAGCGCGCCTTTGTCCAGAGCGAGCAGCAGTTCCGCATGGCCGTCGAGGCGGCCCGTTGCGGCATCTGGGAGTGGGACCTGTCGCAGGATCAGGTGTTCATGTCCGACGTCACCGGCGTGATCTTCGGCTGGGGCGGCGGCGGGATTGTCGGCGGCCAGGAAGTCCTCGACCGCGTGGCCCCCGACCATCGCGAGCGCGTCCGGCAGGCGCTGGCCCACGCGGCGACCTATGGCGCCTTTGACGTGTCCTTCCGGGTGCCGGCCTCCTCGGGCGGTCGCTCCCTGTGGATCGACGCCCGCGGCCAGGGCCTGGGCGCGCCCGGCGCCGACGGCTACGGCCGGATCATCGGCGTGGCGCTGGATGTCACCGAGGAGCGTCTGGCGCAGGCCCGCGCCCAGGCGGCCGAGAACCGGTTGCGCGACGCCATCGAAAGCGTCTCCGAGGCCTTCGTGCTGTGGGACCGCAACGGCCGGCTGCTGCTCTGCAACCGCAACTACCGCAGCGTCTTCAACCTCGAGCCCAAACTGCTGAAGCAAGGGGCGGCGCGAGACTATGTGAACAAGTTTGTCCAGCTGGCCATCAAGCAGGAGGTCCTCGGCCCGGACAGCCGTCGCGGCATCCGCGAAGCCGAACTGAATGACGGACGCTGGATCCAGATCTCCGAACGCCGCACCGCCGAGGGCGGCCTGGTCATGACCGCCGCCGACATCAGCGCCGTCAAGGCCCAGGAGGAGGCCCGACGCCGGAACGAGGAGCAGCTGCAGCACGCCGTGGCCGGGTTGGAGCGCAGCCAGGAACAGCTGGCCGAGCTGGCCCGCAAGTACGAGACCGAGAAGGTCCGTGCCGAGGCGGCCAACAAGTCCAAGTCCGAGTTTCTGGCCAACATGTCCCATGAGCTGCGCACGCCGCTCAATGCCGTGAACGGCTTCTCGGAGATCATGATCGCCGAGATGTACGGGCCGATGGGCGACCCCCGCTACAAGGAGTACGCCCAGGACATCCACAACAGCGGCCAGCACCTGCTGGCGCTGATCAACGACATCCTCGACATGTCCAAGATTGAGGCCGGCAAGATGAACCTCAAGTTCGAGCCGATGAGCCTGGAAGACGTCACCGAGGACGCCGTGCGGTTGGTGCGCAACCGCGCCGAGTCTGCAGGGCTGGAGCTGGCGGTCGACTTCCCCTTCCTGCCCGAGATCGAGGCTGACTACAGGGCGGTCAAGCAGGTGCTGCTCAACCTGCTCAGCAACGCCATCAAGTTCACCCCCAAGGGCGGCCGGGTCACCGTTCGCGCCGAGGTGCGCAACGACGGCCTGGGCGAGCGTGTGCGGGTCTCGGTTCAGGACACCGGCATCGGCATCAGCAAGGAAGACCTGGCGCGGCTGGCCCAGCCCTTCGAGCAGGTCGAGAGCCAGCACAGCAAGACCACCCAGGGCACAGGCCTTGGCCTGGCGCTGACGAAGGCGCTGATCGAACTGCACGAGGGTGCGCTGGAGATGGACAGCGCGCCGGGCGAAGGCACCACGGTCAGCTTCAGCCTGCCGATCCGGCGCGGCTTCGCCACCGTGGCGGCCTGACCCCCTACCGCAGCGCGCGCCTGTACATCGCCAGCAGGGCGGCCCAGGCGCGCTCGGCCTGGACCTCGTCGTAGACGGCGCTGCCCCGGACGCACCAGCCGTGGGCGGCGGGATAGACCTCGATCACCGAGGTGCGTCCGGCGGCGTCCATGGCGACCTTCAGCTTCTCCTTGATCGTCGGGTCCTGCCTGTCGTCATTGTCGGCCACCGCGACGAGGAACTCGGCCGTGGTTTTCGTCAGCAGCAGATGCGGGCTGGTCGGCTGGTCGGTGTAGAGCCCGCCGCCGTGGAAACTGCCCACCGCGCCGATCCGGCCGCTGACCGCCGCGGCGGTGCGGAACGAGAGCGGGCCGCCCATGCAATAGCCCTGGACGCCGGCCCGTTTTCGGGTGTCGGTCTGCTTCAGGCCGTCGAGAAAGGCCAGATAGGCGACCGCGTCGCGATCCGTGCCCTCGGGCGTCACGGTGGCGCGCAGGGGCGCCAGCCTGGCCCGGTCCTCGGGGTTGGCGAAGTTGAACGATCCGTCGACAACCGGAGCCTTTCGGACGCGGTAGTAGAGGTTGGGAACGAGCACGACATAGCCCTCGCCCGCCAGGCGGCGGCCCATCTCCCGGAACGCCGGGCGCAGGCTGACCACATCCGGCCAGATCAGCACGGCCGGCCAGGGCCCCTTGCCCTCGGGATGGTAGAGCGCGGCGTCGGCCACGCCGTCGGGCGTCGTGATCTCGACATCCGTCTCGGTCACCGCAACGCCGGCGCGGGCGGCGCCGGCCATGCCTGCCGCGGCGAGGCCCAGAAGGCCAAAGCCTCGACGCGACACTGTCGGATCGACGATCAGGCCAGGGTGAATGTCGTCATCGCACATGGGAGACCTCGTTGCCGGCGACCGGGGGGCTCACGCATTAGAGGCGACAACACCCTCGCAAGGAAAGTGTTCGCTGCAAGGACCAGCGACCACCGCCCTACTCCGGACGCTGCAGCGGCGGAGGCTCCCCCGCGCCGTCGGGCCGCTCGGCCTGCTGGACCCGGCCCGCCACGTTGCGGGTCATGACGGCGCGCAGGGACTCCGACAGCGCTGCCCTTTCGTCCGGCGGCAGCGTCGCGGCGTAGGCCGTGATGCTCTGCTCCAGTCGGCTGCGCGCCTTGAATTCCAGCGCCCGCGCCCGCTCCAGATCCGCCGCGACCGCCGCGGCGTCGTAGGGGGTGTTCGCCATGGCGTCGAAGGCCTGCCGCTTCAGGCGGCGGGACTCGATCAGGTCCGGCCGCGCCTCCCGCGTCGCCTGCGCCAGCGCCTGACGGTAGCCCGGCCGGTGGGCTTCCGACAGGGCTCGGCCGGCCGCCCACAGCGGCGCCCGACGCGGCCCGGCGGCGGCCTGGGCTTCAGCGCCGCGCTTGCCTCCGCCAAACACAAGCGCGCCGACGCCAAGTCCGACGAGGAACAGGTTCAGGGCCAGCGATATGACCAGCCCGGTCAGAAGCCATCGCCCCTTCATGTGACGCCTCCGGGGTCTTCGCCAAGGCCGGTGTCGTAGAGGCTCGTGAGCAGGGCGTCGTCATCGCCGGCCGGCGCCTGGATCGGGGACAGACTGACGCCGGCCATCACACCGGCGGCGGTCGCGGCGGCCAGACCGACGCCGACGCCGGCTCCGCTGATCCAGCGCCAGAGGCGTGACCGCTGCGGACGCGCCGCCGGGGCGGCCGCGATGATGCTGTCCCGCAGGGCAGTGGACGGGGCCAGGGCGGGCGCTTCGTCCATCAGGGCGTCCATGGCCCGCGCCTCGGCGAGGACGGCGTCCGCCTGCCCGGGCGCGGCGGCCATGAAGGCGTAGGCGTCGTCCTGCGTCTCCGCCGGCCAGCGCGCGATCACGCCACCCCAGGCGTCGGCGAGAAGTTGGAACCGTTCGAACGTCATCATCCTACTCCCTGAGGTCCGCCAGCGCCGAGCGCAACGCCCTTCGGCCGCGCGCCAGCAGGCTTTCCAGCGCCTCGACGGAAACCCCCATCAAGCCGGCCGCCTCGATGTTTCCCAGTTCCTGGTAATGGCAGAGCACAATCGCCTCCCGCTGCCGCTCCGGCAGGGCGCCGAGCGCGGCGGTCACCCGGTTCGAGGTGTCGATCGCCAGCAGTCCCCGGTCGGGCGCCGGGCCGGTATCGACCTGCTCCGGCGGCTCGGCCATCGGCTGCTCGCGACGCCGTCGCAGGCGGTCGTAGCACAGGTTGAGGGCCACGCGGTGCAGCCAGGTGTCGAACCGCGCCGCGCCGGGCGTCCAGCTCGGGGCCTGCCTCCAGGCGCGCAGAAACACCTCCTGGGCGACATCCTCGGCCTCGGCGACGTCGTTCAGCATCCGGTGCGCCAGCCGGAGCATGCGCGGCAGTTTGCGGGCCACCAGCGCCTGAATGGCCGCCGGATCGCCGCGCCCCACGCGCGCCACCAGGTCCTGGTCGGGATCGTTGACCGTCAAGCAAAGCTCCACACCGGCGGCGCGCCCCCCGGCCCGCCGCCGCCCCCGGAGGGGCGGCTCGCGCAGGGGCGTCAGAGACCGCCGCCACCCTGGCCGCCCATCGGCCCCTTGCGTGCGGCCTGCATCTCGGCCGCGGTCAGGGAGCCGTCGCCATTGACGTCCATCCGCGAGAAGCGGCGCTCGACCATCTTCTCGATTTCGGAGGCGACAAGGAAGCCGTCCTTGTTGGCGTCGAGCATGCCGAACATGCGGCCGCCGCCTTTGCCGCCCTTGCCGCCGCCCTCGGCGCGCCTGGCCGCCGCGGCTTCCATCTCGGCCTTGGCGAGCTTGCCGTCCTTGTTGGCGTCGGCCCGCATCATCATGGCCACGCGGCTGGTCTTGAACTCGGCCAGGGTGACCTTGCCGTCGCCGTTGGCGTCCGGCCGGGCCATGCCCTGGGCCATGGAGGCGCCGGCCGTCAGGGCCAGCACGGCGGTGGCGAGAATGATCGTCTTCATGCTCTGCATTGCTCCGTGATGCCCCTTAACCCGTTCAACGCGGGGCGCGGGACGTTCCGTCGCGCGCTAAAGCAGGGCGCCGCGGCCGGCGGTGACTTCGGAGTAGCGGTGGACCCGGACCGACTGCACAAGGCCAAAGCCGATCATGACCGTCAGCATAACCGTGCCGCCGTAGCTGAGCAGCGGCATGGGCACGCCCACGACCGGCGCCAGACCCATGACCATGGCCCCGTTGATCAGAACGTATAGCGCGAAGGTAGCCGTCACCCCGGCCGTCGCCAGCCGGCCGAAGTGGCTGTGGCTGATCGAGGCGATCCGAAGGGCCATGAAGATCACCGCCCCGTAGAGGAACAGGATCGAGAAGCAACCCGCGAAACCGAACTCCTCGGCCAGGGCCGCGAAGATGAAGTCGGTGTGCTTTTCGGGAAGGAAGTTCAGCTGGCTCTGGCTGCCGAGGCCAAAACCCTTGCCCATCAGCCCCCCGGCGCCCAGCGCGATCTTGGACTGCAGGATATGGTAGCCGGCCCCGGACGGATCGGCCGCCGGGTTGAACAGCACGTCGACCCGCGTGCGCTGATATTCGTGAAGCACGAAGAAATACATGGCCGGCGCGATGACCGCGACAGCGGCGATACCCGTGGCGATGAACTTCCACGACAGGCCGGCGAGCACCATGATGGCCCCACCGGTGAAGAGGATCAGCAGCGAGGTCCCAAGGTCCGGCTGGTGCGCGACCAGCAGGGTCGGCATCGCGATCAGGGCGACCGGGACCAGGAGCCACCAGCTGGCCCGGGCGCTGTCGGCGGACATGCCGTGGTAGAACCGCGCCAGGGCCAGCACCACGCCGACCTTCATGATCTCGGACGGCTGGAACCTCAACGGTCCGATCTGCAGCCAGCGCTGCGCGCCCTTGGAGATGTCGCCGAAGAACTCGACCCCGAGCAGCAGGATCAGAGCGACGATGTAGACCGGATAGGCCACCTGGAACCACAGCGTCAGCGGGCACATGGCCAGGATGATCATCAGGACGAAGAAGATGGCGAACCGCAACAGGTGCTCCGCCGCCCACGGCGTCCAGGACAGGTCCGCCGCGGAGAACATGATCAGGGCGCCGGCGCCGGCGATCAGGCAGAGCACCAGGCAGAAGGTCCAGTCGATCTCCGCGAACTTGACGATCAACCGGTCGCGTTCACCGGGACGGGTCAGGGCGCTGGCGGTCATTGGGCGGCCTTGGGGGCGGGAGATGACGGGGACGGAGCGCCCTCGGTCGCGGGCTCTGGCGCGGCGCCCTCGATGGGCGCCGCGGGATCGAGTTCGGGCATCGGCATCGGCTGCTCGATGCGCGCGCGGATCTCGGGGTCCTTGAGCAGGGCCATGCGCATGACCTCGCGCGCCCGGGGCGCGGCGGCGGTGCCGCCGCCCAGGCCGCCATGCTCGATCAGAACCGAGATGGCATAGCGCGGCGCGTCGATCGGGGCGAAGGCGATGTACCAGTTATGGTCGCGCAGCCCCCAGCGGAAGCCGGCGCTCTTGCGTGACTCACCGTCGCGGAAGACCCGAACCTGGGCGGTGCCGGTCTTGCCGGCCATGCGGATGTCGCCCAGGCCGAGCTGGCTCTGGCGGAAGGCGGTGCCGGCCTGGTCGTTGGCCACGGCGATCATGCCGCCCCGCACGTAATCGAGGAATTCCTGCGAATAGGGCAGGTCCGGCGCGGCGTCGCCGCGCGGCCGCTCCACCCCGCCCACCGACTTGATCAGGCGGGGGCTGAGCGCCTTGTGGCCATTGGCCAGACGCGCGGTCATCACCGCCAGCTGCAGCGGATTGACGGCGATCAGGCCCTGGCCGATGCCGTAGTTGACCGTGTCGCCGGGGAACCAGGTGCGGTTGGCGGGAATGCGGTTGGCCTTACGCTTCCACTCCCGAGAGCCGACGATGCCCTTCTTCTGGCCCGGAATGCCGATGTCGAACGTCTGGCCGAACCCGAAGGCCTGGGCGGCCTTGGCGATGCCGTCGGGGCCGATCTTCAGCGCCGTCTGGTAGAAGTAGACGTCGCAGGAGTTCTTGATCGCCTCGTGCATGTTCTGCGAGCCGTGCCGGCCCCAGCACCGCCAGGTGCGGTTGCCGAAGTACCAGCCGCCGGTGCAGTTGATCCGAACCTCCGGATCGACTCCGGCCTCGAGCGCCGCCATGGCCACCATCGGCTTGAAGGTGGAGCCCGGCGGATAGGTGCCGCTCATCGCCTTGTCGAGCAGCGGCTTGCGCTCGTATTCGGCCAGCGCCCGGTACTCGGGGCCCGAAAGGCCCTTCACGAACCGGTTGGCGTCGAAGCTCGGCGCCGAGGCCATGCACAAAAGATCGCCGGTGCGGCAGTCCATCATCACGATGGCGCCGCTCTCCTCGCCCATGACTTCCAGCGCGCGCTGCTGGATGTCGGCGTCGAGGGTGAGGCGGATTTCCTTGCCCGGCGTCGGCGCGATGTCGCCTTCGGGGTCGTTGCGGACCACCCGGCCCTGGGCGTCGACCTCCTGCTTCTGGGCGCCGGCCTTGCCGCGTAGCTCGATATCGAAGGCCTTTTCCACGCCCTGACGTCCGATGCGGAAACCGGGGTTGTAGAGCAGCGGGTCGATGGTCAGGCCCTTGTCGGTCACGGCCTTGATGTCCCGGTCGTTGACCCGGGCCACATAGCCGATGACGTGGGCGAAGGCGCCGCCAAAGGGGTAGACCCGCACCTCGCCCATGTCGGCCGTCACGCCGGGAAGCTCGGGCGCCCGGACGTTGATGCGGGAAAACTCCTCCCAGCTCATGTCCTCCATGACCTGGACCGGCGACTTGCGGGGTGCCCGCTTGATGTCGCGGATCAGCCGCTCGCGGCGTTTTTCGTCGATGGGGACCAGCTGGGCCAGGCTGTCGACGATGCCCTCGACGTCCGTATCGGTCTCGCGCGAGACCAGCAGGCGGAAGTTCGGCCGGTTGGAGGCCAGCGTCACGCCGTTGCGATCAAGGATCAGCCCCCGCGGGGGCGGCACCAGGCGGAAGTTGAACTGGTTGGACTGGGCGAGCTTCTGGTAGCGGCGGGCTTCCAGAACCTGCAGGTGGACCAGCCGTCCACCCAGCGCGACCAGCCCCAGGCCGGTGATGCCGCCGAGCAGGAAGGCGCGGCGGGTGAAGGCGCCCTGCCGTTCGTTGACTTCAGTGAAGAAGATCGTCGGCTCGCTCAACGGAACCTCACGTCCGCGTCGTCGAAGCGATCAATGAGGCGGTGGGCGAACGGATACAGCAGGCTGGTCGCCAGGAACTGCCAGAAGACGGCGATCAGGCTGGGCGCCGCCCGCACGTCGAGCATGGTGATGAGGTAGCCGGTGGCCAGGGCCGCGGCGCAGACGCCCGCATACCAGGCCCACATCATCGGCCGGCTCTGGCCAGTCATCATGTTGCGCATGAACAGGGTGCCGGCGTAGGCGACCAGCAGCGAAACGCCCCAGAGCCCGAGCGCGCCGCCCCAGAACAGGTCGAGAAAGCACCCCAGCAGCAAAAGGGTGAAGGGGGCGATGATCGAGGGGCGGATCACCGCCCAGCCGAACGCGCAGATCAGCGGGAAGATCGGCTCGGGAAGCTGCAGACCCCACACCCGGACCGGCGAGGCGAAAAGGATGGTGCAGCCCGCGCAAAGCAGGGCCGGCACGCCGATCCAGCGCCACGGGTCGAGCGGCCGCGCGGCGGAGAAACTCATCGTCCGCCTCCAGGCGGCGCGGCGGGCGGCGCTGCCGGCGGCGGGGCGGCCGGTCGGG